>NZ_JBEZGX010000018.1:0-145541 GCF_040650235.1 Kitasatospora sp. NPDC048722 | reverse complement strand
GGTTACATTCCGAACCCGGAAGCTAAGCCTCACAGCGCCGATGGTACTGCAGGGGGGACCCTGTGGGAGAGTAGGACGCCGCCGAACAATCATTCCAAAAAGACCCACTCCCGACCGGGAGTGGGTCTTTTTGCGTTACCCTCTGCGAATGCAGAACCTGACCCTGACCTGGCAGTCCGCCGGGGGCACCGCCGTTGTTCTCCACGGCGGTGCGTACGTCGCCGCGAGGGTCCGGAAACCGTCCCTGTCGGCGCTCCTGCGCGAGGCCGGCACCCTGCTCGCCCTGTTCGCGCTGTGGCAGCTGGTGGGGCACCTGTCGGTGATGAGCGGGGACCACGCGCTGGACCGGGCGGAGTGGATCCACCGGACGGAGCTGGCGGTCGGGTTGCCTGACGAGGCGTCGTGGCAGGCCGCGATCACGCCGTACCCGGTGCTGGTGCGGCTGGCGAACTACTACTACGCGGTCATGCACTTCGGCGTCATGCTGGTCGTGCTGCTCTGGGTGTTCCTGCGGTACCGCGAGCGGTACGCGTGGGTGCGGAACACCGTGGTGATCACGACCGCGGTCTGCCTCCTGGTCCAGTTCATTCCGGTGGCACCGCCGCGGATGCTGCCGGAGAACGGCTTCGTCGACGTGGCCGCGCAGTACGGGCAGTCCGTGTACGGGGGCGCGGTCGGCGGTGTGGTGGTGGCGGACCAGCTGTCCGCGATGCCGTCGGTGCACGTGGCGTGGTGCGTGCTGGCCGCGGTGGCGGTGATCCGGGTGGCGCGGAGCCCGTTGCGCTGGCTGATGGTGCTGCACCCCGTTCTGACGGTCGCCGTGGTCGTCGTGACCGCCAACCACTTCTGGGCGGACGGCATCGTCGCCGTGACGATCCTGCTCTTCGCCTACGCCGTCCTGGCGCTGACGGCACGCCGGCGGGGCCGGTCCTCCGTGGAGACGGAGGACCGGCCCCGCAGCGGGTCCGGGTCGCGGACCGGGCAGGTCACTTGACCGGCAGCGCGATCCGACCCCACTTGCCGTTGCTCAGCCTGGCCGTGGCCCCGTACCAGGCGATGAGCCCGGAGAGCGCCGCGACCCAGCCCGCGAGCTTGGTGAGGCTGCCGTGGCCGCCGAACGCGCCGATGGCGGCCACCAGCAGGGACAGCGTCAGCAGGCCGTAGACGGCCCGGTTGTACAGGCCCGCGCCCCAGCTCGCCGCGGTGAGGGTGAGGGCGAGCAGGGCCCACAGCAGCAGGAACAGCCCGGCCGCGTTCTTGCTCGCGCCGCCGGCCACCGACCAGGTCGC
This sequence comes from Kitasatospora sp. NPDC048722, assembly GCF_040650235.1. Classification (NCBI taxonomy): domain Bacteria; kingdom Bacillati; phylum Actinomycetota; class Actinomycetes; order Kitasatosporales; family Streptomycetaceae; genus Kitasatospora; species Kitasatospora sp. NPDC048722. The sequence continues at coordinate 144,252 of NZ_JBEZGX010000018.1, read as the reverse complement.
CCAGAAGGCGCCGAGGCTGGTGAAGGCGGTGCCGGTGAAGCCCTCGCCGCCGCGGAGCTGCCAGAGGCCCGCGACGAACAGGGTGATGCCGCCGACGACGTGGGCGAGGTGGGCCGCGTCCCCGGCGCCGGTGCCCTTGAGGATCCCGGTCGAGAGCAGGCCGTAGGCGAGAAGTGTGAGGCCGAGTGCGAGGTAACCGAGGTCACCCGCGTCGGCTCCGGTGGGACGGGCGTTCGTTGCCCCGGAGGCGTCGTTGCTCACCGGAGGCTCCTTTCACTCTGGGCGCGCGCAGGGCGCAGTCAACGCAGTGGGGTGGTCCGAAGGAGTGGTCGCGGGAAGGTGCGCGCGACCGCGCCGAGGGCGCACGGCAGAAGCGTGCGCGGGCTGCGGTCAGAGGTGGTGGGCCGAGGGCCGAATGTTCCGGGCCGGGGGTTCGGAGGAGTCCCCGCTGAGGTCGGTGTACCCGGGCCCACCAGGCTTGTACCCTTGTGAATCGCACAATTTGTGGCGTCGTCAGCTGTGGAACGCTCACGATCGGCCGCCGGGCGGATCCGGCCGTGGCGGATGTGCTCAGTGGCGGGTCTCCGGCGGGTCCGCCCGGTGCCGACCCGGTCAGCAGGAGTGCGTCGGGCTCAGCTCGTGCGCTGGGCGGGCACCCGCAGTGTCAGGATCGCCATGTCGTCGGACGGCGGCTCCGGGGCGAAGCGCTCGACCGCGCGCTGCACGCGCATGGCGACGGCCCCGGCGGTGAGGCCGGTGCAGCCGGTGAGGACCTCGGCGAGGCCGTCGTCGCCCAGCATCCGGCGGCCCTCGCGGCGTTCGGTGACGCCGTCGGTGACGCAGAGCAGGACTTCGCCGGGGGCGAGCACGAGGTGCTCGGCGGTGAGGTCGAGGTCGTCCATGACGCCGAGCAGGGGCTGCGGGGTGGCGGCGCGGTCGACCTGGCCGTCGGTGCGCAGCCGCAGCGGCAGCGGGTGGCCGGCGCAGACCAGGGACAGTTCGGTGCTGCCGTCCGGTCGGGGCGTCAGCTCGCCGTAGAGCAGGGTGAGGAAGCGGCTGCGCGAACCCTCGTCCAGGATGGCCGCGTTGAGCCGGGTGAGGACCTGCGGGGCGTCCAGGCCCTCGCGGGCGAGCAGGCGCAGCGAGTGGCGGGCCAGGCCGGTGACGGAGGCGGCCTCGGGACCGGTGCCGCAGACGTCGCCGATGGCGAAGCCGTACGTCCCCTCGCGGATGGTGAACAGGTCGTAGAAGTCGCCGCCGACCTCGTTGCCCTCGCCGGCGGCCTGGTAGTAGACGTCCACCTCGACGCCGGGGATCTCGGGCAGGTCGGGCGGCAGGAGGCTGCGCTGGAGGGCCTGGCTGGTCGCGGTGCGCTCGGAGTAGAGGCGGGAGTTGTCGAGGGCGAGGGCGGCCCGGCGGGAGAGGTCCTCGGCGAGTTCGAGGATCTCCTGGCGGAAGCGGATGCCGGCCGGGGTGCCGAGGGCGAGCAGGCCGATGACGCGGTTGCGGGCGGTGAGCGGCAGGACGACGGTCTCGCCGAGCACGCCCGCGAGTTCGGGGCTGTCGGTGAGTCCGCCGGCGGCGGCGGTGTCGGTGGGTGCGGGCCAGAACCGGGCGCTGTGGGCGGGGCCGGGGTCGGGCGCGGGGGTCTTGTCGAGCAGGCCGCGCAGCGCGTCGATGCGGTCCTCGTCCTCGTGCAGGACGAAGGCGAGGTTGGGCGCGGCGCCGTGGTCGCCCTTGGTGTAGACGGCGCACCAGGAGGCGAGGGTGGGGACGGCCATCTGGGCCATCAGGGCGAGGGTCTGCTCGTGTTCGAGGGTGCCGGCGAGCAGGTCGGAGGCTTCGACGAGGAAGGAGAGCGAGCCGCGGCGCAGTCGTTCGAGCTCGGTGAGGCGGGTGCTCTCGACGGCGAGGGCGACCCGGTCGGCGGCGAACTGCAGGCGCAGCGCGTCCTCGTTGTCGTAGCGGCCGGGGGCGGCGGTGGCGATGCCGAGGGAGCCGATCAGCCGGCCCTCGACCTTGAGCGGGACGGTGACCAGGGAGCGCATGCCGCTGCCGTCGAGGAGGGCCAGTCCTGCCGGACGGGCGGTCAGGTCCTCGTGGACGGTGGGCAGCCGGGCGGAGTCGTAGCGGTTGCCGTGTCCGACCGGGAAGCGGGTGTGGCGGCGGTGTCCGGTGGTGAGGCCGGTGGCGGCGCGGACCTCGAACTCGGTCTCGTCCTCGGTGGTGAGGAGCAGGTAGGCGGCGTCGGCGTCGAGCAGGTCGCGGGCGCGTTCGACGGTGCGCTGGAGCAGGGTGTCGAGGTCGTCGGTGGCGACCGGGCCGGCCAGCAGGTCGAGCCGGGGGCCGGCCGGGTCGGGACGGTCACCGGGCAGGGCGCGGGCGGGGGAGCGCAGGACGGCGCGGTCGGGTTCGAGGACGAGCAGGCAGAGCGTGGACGGGACGCCCTCGGTGTCGCGGACGCGGACCTGGACGCCGTACACCTCCTCGGTGCGGCCGTCGGCGAGGCGGACGGCGAAGCCGCCCTCCCAGCGGGCGAGGCGCAGCGTCTCGGCGAGGCCGAGGCCGCGGGCGGGGGTGTCGGGCCAGACGGCGAGGTCGGCCCACGGGCGGCCGAGGACGCTGTCGGCGGGGTGCTGGAAGAGGGCTTCGGCGTCCGGGTTCCAGGCGAGGACGCGGCCGTCGTCGTCGAGCTGGACGACGGCGACGTGCACCGGGCCGGGGCCGCTGGGCAGGTCGCTGCCGGGGGTGGCGGGGACGGCGTAGCGGGTGCCGGCGACGGGGACCGGCAGGGCGAGGCGGAACCAGACGGTCTTGCGGCCGGCCGAGTACTCGACGCCCCAGCGTTCGGCGAGCGCGGAGCACATCAGCAGGCCGCGGCCGCCCTCGCCGTCGGGGTCGGCGTAGCGCTCGGAGGAGGTGACGGGGCCGTCGGCGAAGGCGGGCAGGCCGCGTTCCGGGTGGTGGTCGGTGACCTCGATCCGGACGGTGCCCTCCTCGCGCAGGCAGCCGACCTCGGCGGCGGTGCCGGCGTGCACGACGGCGTTGGTGACGAGTTCGCTGACCAGGACGACGGCGTCGTCGACGACCTCCGGCAGTCCCCAGCCGAGCAGCGCGTCCCGGACGAAGCCCCGGGCGGCGGCCGCGGACCTGCCGTCGGGGTCGAAGGTGGCGGCTGCGCGCGCGGTGACCACGTTGCCACTTCTCCTCTGCTGCTCTTGCCCTGGCTGTCCGGGTGCGGCGCCGTCTCCCGGTACGCGCCGGCGGGTGGCGGCGGCGCTGGGACGGGTCGTGGCCCGGTGCAGCGCTCCACCCTACTTTCCGCTTGGTTCCCCGTGGGGGCGGGGCGTCGAAACGGGCACCAGAGGGTGATTCTGCCCACGCGTTTCGGGAGAGGCGGTAACAACCGTGTGCAACCGGCCGTATACCCGGGGCCGGTGCTGCCAGACTGGGGGGTCCGCGACGGTCGGTCGGGACAGTACGGTCGATGCGGGTGCCGGTGCGTCGCGAGGTGCGACCGGTGCGCAGCCCAAGCCGGGGCGGTGCCCGGGCCCCGGTCCGCCGGGGCACGGACGGCCACCGGACAGTTCACGACGTGGGAGGGGCCCGTTGAGTTCGGCCACCAAGGACGCAACCGGTACGACGCAGGCCGCCCAGCGCGGTGCTCGCCCCGGGGCCGCGCCGCGGAGCGCGGCCGGCCGGCGAGCGAACCACGGCCGGGGCGCGGAACCGGCGGAGCTGCGCAAGCTGCTGTCGGCGCTGACGGCGATGCGCGACGGCAACTTCCGGCGCCGGCTGACGGTGCCGGGGGACGGGCCGCTGGCGGAGATCGCCGCGGTGTTCAACGAGGTGGCCGAGCGCAACCAGCACCTGACCGGTGAACTGGCCCGGGTGCGGCGGGCGGTGGGCCGCGAGGGCCGGCTGAACGAGCGGCTGGAGACCGGTGCGGGCGAGGGCGCCTGGATGGCGGCGGTCGACAACTGCAACGCGCTGATCGACGACCTGGCCCGCCCGATGTCCGAGGTGGGCCGGGTGCTGACCTCGATCGCCGAGGGCGACCTGGACCAGAAGATGGAGTTGCGCTCGCTGCACAGCAACGGGGTGAGCCACCCGCTGCGCGGCGAGTACCTGAAGATCGGGCGGACGGTCAACGGGCTGGTGGACCAGCTCTCGGAGTTCACCGACGAGGTGACCCGGGTGGCTCGCGAGGTCGGCACCGAGGGCAAGCTGGGCGGTCAGGCCAAGGTCCGCAGCGTGTCGGGCAGTTGGAAGGACCTGGCGGACTCGGTCAACACGATGGCCGGGCGGCTGACGGCCCAGGTGCGCAACATCGCCCAGGTGACGACGGCGGTGGCCAAGGGCGACCTGTCCCGCAAGGTCACCGTCGAGGTGGCCGGCGAGATGCTGGAGCTGAAGAACACCGTCAACACGATGGTGGACCAGCTCAACGGCTTCGCCGCGCAGGTGACGAGGGTCGCCCGGGACGTCGGGACCGAGGGCCGCCTGGGCGGTCAGGCGCAGGTGCCGGGCGTGGCAGGGGTCTGGCGGGACCTGACCGACTCGGTGAACTTCATGGCCGACAACCTGACCGGCCAGGTGCGGAACATCGCCCAGGTGACGACGGCGGTGGCGCGCGGGGACCTCTCGCAGAAGATCGAGGTGGACGCGCGCGGCGAGATGCTGGAGCTGAAGAACACCATCAACACGATGGTGGACCAGCTGTCCGGGTTCGCCGAGCAGGTGACCAGGGTGGCCCGCCAGGTGGGCACCGAGGGCCGCCTCGGCGGTCAGGCGCAGGTGCCCGGCGCGGCGGGCGTGTGGCGCGACCTGACCGACAACGTCAACTTCATGGCGAACAACCTCACCGATCAGGTGCGCAACATCGCCCAGGTGACGACGGCGGTGGCCAAGGGCGACCTGTCGCAGAAGATCCAGGTGGACGCGCGCGGCGAGATCCTGGAGCTGAAGAACACCATCAACACGATGGTGGACCAGCTGTCGGCGTTCGCGGACGAGGTGACCCGCGTCGCCCGGGACGTCGGCACGGAGGGCATCCTCGGCGGCCAGGCGAGCGTGCCGGGGGTGTCCGGGACCTGGAAGGACCTGACCAACTCCGTCAACCTGATGGCCAACAACCTGACCAGTCAGGTGCGCAACATCGCCGAGGTGACCACGGCGGTCGCGCGCGGCGACGTCTCGAAGAAGATCACCGTCGACGCCCGGGGCGAGATCCTGGAGCTGGTGACGACCGTCAACACGATGGTGGACCAGCTGTCGGCGTTCGCCGACGAGGTCACCCGCGTCGCCCGCGAGGTGGGCACCGAGGGGATCCTGGGCGGCCAGGCCCGGGTGCGGGGGGTGTCGGGCATCTGGAAGGACCTGACCGACAACGTCAACTTCATGGCGTCCAACCTGACCGGGCAGGTGCGCAACATCGCCGAGGTCGCCTCCGCGGTGGCCCGCGGCGACCTCTCGAAGAAGATCACCATCGACGCGCAGGGCGAGATCGCGACGCTCGCCGGGACGCTGAACACGATGGTGGACCAGCTCTCGTCCTTCGCCGTCGAGGTGACCAGGGTCGCCCGCGAGGTGGGCACCGACGGCACCCTGGGCGGCCAGGCGAGCGTGCCCGGCGTGGCCGGCATCTGGAAGGACCTGACCGACAACGTCAACCTGATGGCCAACAACCTCACCGGCCAGGTCCGCAACATCGCGCTGGTGATCACGGCGGTGGCCCGCGGCGACCTGTCGCAGAAGATCGACGTCGACGCGCGCGGCGAGATCCTCCAGCTCAAGACCAGCATCAACACGATGGTCGACCAGCTGTCCGCGTTCGCCGACGAGGTCACCCGCGTCGCCCGCGAGGTGGGCACCGACGGCCGCCTCGGCGGCCAGGCCCGGGTGCCCGGGGTGGACGGCACCTGGCAGGACCTCACCGAGTCGGTGAACGAGCTGGCCAACAACCTGACCCGGCAGGTGCGCGCGATCGCGCAGGTCGCCACCGCCGTGACCAGGGGCGACCTGAGCCTGCGGATCGACGTCGACGCCGCGGGGGAGCTCGACGAGCTCAAGGACAACATCAACCAGATGATCGCCAACCTGCGCGAGACCACCCGCACCAACCAGGAGCAGGACTGGCTCAAGACCAACCTGGCCCGGATCTCCGGCCTGCTCCAGGGCCGCCGGGACCTGGAGGCCGTCGCCTCGCTGATCATGACCGAGCTCACCCCGGTCGTCTCCGCCCAGCACGGCGCGTTCTTCCTCGCCCAGCCGGCCGGCCGCACCGCCGAGCTGATCACCGAGGACGACGACGAGAACGACACCGTGCTGCGCCTGATCGGCAGCTACGGCTACCAGCGGCGCGCGATGCCGACCACCTTCCGCCCCGGCGAGTCGTTGATCGGCCAGGCCGCGGTGGAGAAGCGGGCGATCATCCTCAAGGAGGCGCCGCCCGGGTACCTCAAGATCGCCTCGGGCCTCGGCGAGGCCTCGCCGGCCCACATCGTGGTGCTGCCGGTGCTGTTCGAGGGCCGGCTGCTCGGCGTGATCGAACTCGCCACCTTCAGCTCGTTCACGACCGTCGCCCTCGACTTCCTCAACCAGATCGCGGACCTGATCGGCGTCACCGTCAACACCATCAGCGTCAACACCAAGACCGAGGGCTTGCTGCTGGAGTCCCAGCGACTCACCGCCGAACTCTCGATGCGTTCCGCCGAGTTGGAGGCTCGCCAGGAGGAACTGGAGCGCACCAACGAGGAGTTGCAGGAGAAGGCCGAGCAACTCGCCCAGCAGAACCGCGACATCGAGATCAAGAACAGCGAGATCGAGGAGGCCCGCCAGGTCCTGGAGGAGCGCGCCGAACAGCTCGCCCTGGCCTCCCGCTACAAGAGCGAGTTCCTCGCCAACATGTCGCACGAGCTGCGCACCCCGCTCAACTCGCTGCTGATCCTGGCCAAGCTGCTCTCCGACAACAACGAGGGCAACCTCTCGCCCAAGCAGGTCGAGTTCGCCGACACCATCCACGGCGCCGGCTCCGACCTGCTCCAGCTGATCAACGACATCCTCGACCTGTCCAAGGTCGAGGCCGGCAAGATGGACGTCCGCCCGAGCCGGATCGCCCTGGTCCAGCTGGTCGACTACGTCGAGGCCACCTTCCAGCCGGTCGCGCTGGACAAGAACCTGGACTTCGCCGTCCGGGTCTCGCCCGCGCTGCCGGTCACCCTGCACACCGACGAGCAGCGGCTCCAGCAGGTGCTGCGCAACCTCATCTCCAACGCGGTCAAGTTCACCGACGCGGGCGCCGTCGACTTCTCGATCAGCCCGGCCGGGGCGGACGTGCCCCAGCACGTCCGCGAGCAGCTGCTGGAGTCCGGCGCGATCAAGGACCCGGACGACACGCTGATCGCCTTCGCCGTCTCCGACACCGGCATCGGCATCCCCGGCAACAAGCTGCGGGAGATCTTCGAGGCCTTCAAGCAGGCCGACGGCACCACGAGCCGCAAGTACGGCGGCACCGGGCTCGGCCTGTCCATCAGCCGGGAGATCGCCCGGCTGCTCGGCGGCGAGATCCACGCCGAGAGCGAGTTCGGCAAGGGCTCGACGTTCACGCTCTACCTGCCGCTGCACACCGAGTCCTCGGACACCCCGCCCGCCGAGCGCGCCGCCGTGGCGGCCGTGCCCGACACCCCGGTGCTGCGCGCCACCGTCGGCGTGACCCCGGTGGGCGTGCCCGTCCCGGTCGGCGAGAACCCGGCCGACCACTGGGCCCAGGAGGTCCGCGAACTCGCCGAGGAGCGCCGCCGCGGCGCCGTGGAGCGCCGCCGCACCGCCGCCCTGGACCTCCCCGCCGAGGGCCGCCCGGTGGAGCCGGTCCCGCTGCGTCCCGGCCGCACCGACGCGCGGTTCGGCGGCCAGCAGGTGCTGATCGTCGACGACGACGTCCGCAACGTGTTCGCCCTCACCAGCGTCCTGGAACAGCACGGCCTGACCGTCCTGTACGCCGAGAACGGCCGCGAGGGCATCGAGATGCTGGAGCAGCACGAGCACGTCGCGCTGGTCCTGATGGACATCATGATGCCGGAGATGGACGGCTACGCGACCACCGAGGCGATCCGCCGGATGCCCCAGTTCGCCGGCCTGCCGATCATCGCGCTGACCGCCAAGGCGATGAAGGGCGACCGCGAGAAGTCCCTCGCGGCGGGTGCCACCGACCACATCACCAAGCCGGTGGAGACCGACCACCTGCTGACGGTGATGCACGAGTGGCTGCGGCCCGACCGGTCCTAGGCCCCGTTTCCCAAGCGGGACTTGGGCGACGGGCCGACGGCGGGGCGCGCACCCGGAGGCGGGCTCCGGGGCGCACGCCGGGCCGGAGATCGGTTTGCTGGCGGGGAGGGCCGGGAACCCGGTAGGGTCACCGATCGTTGCGAACAGTGACCGGACGGCGACACGCTGCTGAGCGTGCGCCGGAGCACTGGCCGTGCACCGGTTCCGATCGGGTCCGACGCAGCCGGGTCGCGACGGAGCGATGTGCCGGGCGAGGGGGTGCGGCTAGCATGACCGGGGTAGCGGTGGGCAGTACGCGAGTGCCTTCACCGGGCAGGCAGGCGACAGGAGGGCGGGCCCTGATGCAGAAGGCGAAGATCCTCCTGGTCGACGACCGGCCGGAGAACCTGCTGGCACTGGAGGCGATCCTCTCGGCGCTCGACCAGACGCTGGTGCGCGCGGCGTCCGGCGAGGAGGCGCTCAAGGCGCTGCTGACCGACGACTTCGCCGTGATCCTGCTGGACGTCCAGATGCCGGGCATGGACGGTTTCGAGACCGCCGCCCACATCAAGCGCCGCGAGCGCACCCGGGACATCCCGATCATCTTCCTCACCGCGATCAACCACGGCCCGCACCACACCTTCCGCGGCTACGCGGCCGGCGCGGTCGACTACATCTCCAAGCCGTTCGACCCGTGGGTGCTGCGCGCCAAGGTCTCCGTCTTCGTCGACCTGTACGTGAAGAACTGCCAGCTGAAGGAGCAGGCCGCGCTGCTGCGGCTGCAGCTGGAGGCGGGCGGCGGCGAGCCGGCCATCGGCGGGGCGCTGCTCGGCGAGCTGTCCGCGCGGCTGGCGGCGGTCGAGGAGCAGGCGGAGGCGCTGGGCAAGCAGCTGGACGGCGGCGCCGACGCGGGGGTGGCCGCCACCGCGGCGCACCTGGAGCGGAAGCTGACCGGGCTGCGCCGGGCCCTGGACGCGCTGCGCCCGGGCAGCTCGTAGGAGTACGCAGGAGCCGCGCCGGCTGGCCCGACCGGGTGGAGCGCGCGGGCGTCCGGGTGAAATCCGGTCAGCGTGACGGAGTGTCTGCGACACGTCGGGGCGCCCCGGCTCGCCACATGTGCACCGGTGGTCCGCACCGGTAGGCTGCTGACCCATGGCCACTCGTACGCCCGGAAACGCAGCACGTAAGACGAGTCCGGGACCGTCCAAGAAGGCCGCGGCGAAGGCCCCGGGCAAACCGCCGGCGAAGAAGGCGGCGCCCCGCAAGGCACCCGCCAAGAAGACGGTGGCCAGGTCGGCCCCGCCACCGCCGCCGAACAGGTCGATACTCCTGCGCGCCCTCAACGGGCTCGCGAGCCCGATCGCCGCGATCTTCCGGGGCGTCGGCGACGGCGCCAAGAACCTCCACCCCGCCCACCGCAAGGACGGGCTGGGCCTCGTGCTGTTCGCGCTCGGCCTGGTGACGGCCGCGGGGACCTGGTTCAGCCCGCAGGGCTGGCTCGGCGAGGCGGCCACCGCCGTGGTGTCCGGGCTGTTCGGCCGGCTCGACGTGCTGGTGCCGTTCCTGCTGGTCGGGATCGCGATCCGGCTCTGGCGCCACCCGGAGCTGCCGGAGGCCAACGGGCGGATCGTGATCGGTCTGAGCGCGCTGGTGGTCGGCGTCCTCGGCCTGGTCCACATCGGCTGCGGCGCGCCCACGATGGGCAGCGGCGCGTCCCGGATAAGGGCGGCGGGCGGCATCATCGGCTGGGCCGCGTCGACGCCCATGATGGCCGCCGCGGGCCCGGCGCTCGCCGTGCCGCTGCTCCTGCTGGTGGCCTTCTTCGGACTGCTGGTGGTCACCGCCACCCCGGTCAACCGCATCCCCGAGCGGTTGCGCGCCGCCGGCGTGCGGCTCGGCGTGGTCGAGCCGGGGCCGGAGGACGAGTACGGCGAGGGGCGTGCGCCGGAGCGCGAACTGTCCACCGATCCGCCGGAGGACGCCGACCCGTCGGCCCTGCCGTTCACCGTCGACTCCGAGGACCCGGTCGACGAGGTGGCCGCCCGCCGGCGCCGCCGGCGGCGCAAGCCGCAGCCCGAGGACCCCGAGGGCGCGGAGGCGGTCCACGAGTCCGTCTCGCTGGACAAGGACGCCGACGACCCGTTCACCACCCGCAACCTCGCCGCGGGCGCCGCCGCCGACCTGGACGGCGCGCTGGTCTACGGCGTGCCCGCCTCCTCCGCGGTGGCGGACATGATGCACCAGGTGCAGGACCGCACCGCCCCGCCCGAGGAGCCCCTCGTCCCGGCGGCCCGCGGCGCCGGCCCGGGCGCGCCCGAGGAGCACGGCCGGGCCCCGGTGCGGATGGAGCAGCTCCAGCTCTCCGGCGACATCACCTACAGCCTGCCCCCGCTCGACCTGCTGGAGCGCGGCGGGCCTGCCAAGCCCCGCAGCGCCCTCAACGACGAGGTGGTGGCCCAGCTCACGAGCACGTTCGCCGAGTTCAAGGTGGACGCCAAGGTCACCGGATTCACCCGGGGCCCGACGGTCACCCGCTACGAGGTCGAGCTCGGCCCGGCCGTCAAGGTGGAGCGGATCACCGCGCTCGCCAAGAACATCGCGTACGCGGTGGCCAGCCCGGACGTGCGGATCATCAGCCCGATCCCGGGCAAGTCCGCGGTCGGCATCGAGATCCCCAACCGGGACCGCGAGATGGTCAACCTCGGCGACCTGCTGCGCTCGCGCACGGCCGCCGAGGACACCCACCCGATGGTCGTCGGCATGGGCAAGGACGTCGAGGGCCACACCGTGATGGCCAACCTCGCGAAGATGCCGCACATCCTGGTGGCCGGGGCGACCGGCGCGGGCAAGTCCTCCTGCATCAACTGCCTGATCACCTCGATCCTCGCGCGGGCCACCCCGGACGAGGTGCGGATGGTGCTGGTCGACCCCAAGCGGGTCGAGCTGACCGCCTACGAGGGCATCCCGCACCTGATCACGCCGATCATCACCAACCCCAAGAAGGCCGCCGAGGCGCTCCAGTGGGTGGTGCGCGAGATGGACATGCGCTACGACGACCTCGCGGCGTTCGGCTTCCGGCACGTCGACGACTTCAACGCGGCGGTGCGCGCGGGGAAGGTCACCCCGCCGCTCGGCAGCGAGCGCGAGCTGACGCCGTACCCGTACCTGCTGGTGATCGTCGACGAGCTGGCCGACCTGATGATGGTCGCGCCGCGCGACGTCGAGGACTCGGTGGTCCGGATCACCCAGCTGGCCCGCGCGGCCGGCATCCACCTGGTGCTCGCCACCCAGCGGCCCTCGGTGGACGTCGTGACCGGTCTGATCAAGGCCAACGTGCCGTCCCGGCTGGCCTTCGCGACCTCCGCGATGGCCGACTCCCGGGTCATCCTGGACCAGCCCGGCGCCGAGAAGCTGATCGGAAAGGGCGACGCGCTCTTCCTGCCGATGGGCGCCGGCAAGCCGATCCGCATGCAGGGCGCGTTCGTCACCGAGGCCGAGATCGCCGCGGTGGTGCAGCACTGCAAGGACCAGCTGGCCGCCCGCTACCGGGACGACGTCATGGTCGGCGGCGGGCCGAAGAAGGAGATCGACGAGGAGATCGGGGACGACCTCGACCTGCTGATCCAGGCCGCGGAGCTGGTGGTCTCCACCCAGTTCGGCTCGACCTCGATGCTCCAGCGCAAGCTCCGGGTCGGCTTCGCCAAGGCGGGCCGGCTGATGGACCTGATGGAGTCGCGCGGGATCGTCGGCCCGAGCGAGGGCTCCAAGGCGCGCGACGTCCTGGTGAAGCCGGACGAGCTCGACGGGGTGCTGGTGACCCTGCGCGGCTGACGGCCCGGCCCCGGGAGCCGGGTGTCCCGGACGAGGTGTCACTCGTTCGGAGGAGGGTAGGCGCCAGCGCGGGAACCGAACGTCCGCGCACCGCGTCACTGGCCGGAAAGCGATCACCGTGCTCCCCCTGCGTGACCCCGCCGACCGGCCGTCGGCGGGGCCCCGCCCCGATCGGGGCGGGTGCGCGCATTCGGGCCTGTTCCGCTTGAGAATCGATCCGTCCACGCCCCTAGACTGTTCCCCAGCAGGTGGCCATCCGCTCGAAAGGCGTGCCCCGTGACCATCGGCAAGTCCCCCGACCGCGAGAACGCCCCGTCGTCCGCAGAGCCGAGCGACGCGGTGCAGGCGGCCGATGCCCCGAGCATCGGCCGGGTGCTGTCCGCCGCCCGGCTGGAGGCCGGACTCACGGTGGATCAGGTGAGTACGGCGACCCGCGTCCGGGTGCCGATCGTGCATGCCATCGAGGAGGACGATTTCGGCCGCTGCGGCGGCGACTTCTACGCCCGTGGGCACATCCGCGCGATCGCCCGCGAGGTCGGCGTGGACGGCGAGGCCCTGGTGGCCCGCTACGACGCCGCGCACGGCGGCTCGCCGGCCTCCAAGCGGCCCACCCAGCTGATCGAGAGCGGCCCGATCAAGGTGCCCTCCCGGGGCCGGCCGAACTGGACCGCCGCCATGGTCGCCGCGATCGTCGCGGTGGTCGCCCTGATCGGCTTCAACCTGGTGAGCGGCAAGGGCGGCCACACCGGCACCGGCTCCGCCAGCGCGCCGCTGCCCAGCGGCACCGGCACCGGCTCGATCGCCCCCGCGCCCTCGCCCTCCGTGCAGCCCCCGGCCCCCGCGCCGAGCGCCGCGGCGATCGCGGCCGTCCCGGCCGACAAGGTCACCGTCAAGCTGGTCGCCGAGGGCACCAGCTGGGTCTCGGCCATAGACGGGAACGGCAAGTCGCTGTTCCAGAACAACATCAGCGACGGCCAGGACCAGACCTTCACGGACCCCAAGCAGATCAAGCTGGTGCTCGGCAACGGCGGGGCCGTGCACGCGTACGTCAACGGCAAGGACCTCGGTCTGCTCGGCAAGGACGGGCAGGTGGTGCACGTCACGTACACCCCCGGAGACCCGCAGGCGGGCTGACCACCGGCACCGGGCGGGGCCCGCAGAAGATCGTGTTGTCGAGGCGCGCGGCCTCCGGGGCGAACGGCACCGGGAGCCGCGCGTTAATCTTGGGCCTATGCCTGAACGCCGTACTGTCGCCCTTGTCACGCTCGGATGCGCCCGCAACGAGGTGGACTCCGAGGAACTCGCCGGGCGACTGGAGGCCGACGGCTGGTCGCTGGTCGACGACGCCGCCGAAGCCGACGTGGCCGTCGTCAACACCTGCGGCTTCGTCGAGGCCGCCAAGAAGGACTCCGTCGACGCCCTGCTGGAGGCCAACGACCTCAAGGGGCACGGCCGCACCCAGGCCGTCGTCGCGGTCGGCTGCATGGCCGAGCGCTACGGCAAGGAGCTCGCCGACGCGCTGCCCGAGGCCGACGGGGTCCTCGGCTTCGACGACTACGCCGACATCTCCGACCGCCTCCAGACCATCCTCTCCGGCGGCCACCACGCCCCGCACCTGCCGCGCGACCGCCGCAAGCTGCTGCCGATCAGCCCGGCCGAGCGGCAGTCCGCCGCCGAGACCGTCGCGCTGCCCGGCCACGGGCCCGCCGAGACCCCTGCCGCACCGATCGACGACCTGCCCGAGGGCCTCGCGCCCGCCTCCGGCCCGCGCACCCTGCGCAAGCGGCTGGACGACAGCCCGGTCGCCTCGGTCAAGCTCGCCTCCGGCTGCGACCGCCGCTGCTCCTTCTGCGCCATCCCGGCCTTCCGCGGCTCGTTCATCTCCCGCCGTCCCTCCGACGTCCTGAACGAGGCCAAGTGGCTGGCCGAGCAGGGCGTCCGCGAGGTCGTCCTGGTCAGCGAGAACAACACCTCGTACGGCAAGGACCTCGGCGACATCCGCCTGCTGGAGACGCTGCTCGGCGAGATCGCGGAGATCGACGGCGTCGAGCGCGTCCGGGTGTCCTACCTGCAGCCCGCCGAGATGCGCCCCGGCCTGATCGACGCGATGACCGGCACCGCCGACGTCCTGCCCTACTTCGACCTGTCCTTCCAGCACTCGGCGCCGGCGGTGCTGCGCCGGATGCGCCGCTTCGGCTCCACCGACCAGTTCCTGGAGCTGCTGAAGACCATCCGGGACAAGGCCCCGCAGGCCGGCGCCCGCTCCAACTTCATCGTCGGCTTCCCCGGTGAGACCGAGGAGGACTTCGCCGAGCTGGAGCGCTTCGTCACGCACGCCGGGCTCGACGCGATCGGCGTCTTCGGCTACTCGGACGAGGACGGCACCGAGGCCGCGACCTATGACGGCAAGCTCGCCGAGGACGTGATCGCCGACCGGCTGGACCGGCTCAGCCGGCTCGCCGAGGAGATGACCGCGCAGCGCGCCGAGCAGCGGATCGGCACCGAGGTCGAGGTCCTGATCGAGTCGGTCGAGGACGACGTGGTCGAGGGCCGCGCCGCCCACCAGGCCCCCGAGACGGACGGCCTGACCACCCTCACCGGCGTCCAGGACCCGCGGGTCGGCCAGTTCTGGCGGGCCAGGGTGGTGGCCAGTGAGGGCGTCGACCTGATCGCCGAGGCCCTGGAGCCGGTGCGGGTCCGGCAGGCCCCGGGAGCCGGGGAATGACCAAGGGGCCCGGCGCCCCGGCCGCGGCCCATCCGGACAGACCGGCCGCCGCGCTGCCGCCGGCGCCGGCCGTCTGGAACATCGCCAACATGCTCACGATGCTCCGGCTGCTGCTGGTGCCGGTCTTCGTGGCGCTGCTGTTCGCCGACGGCGGGCACGACCCCAAGTGGCGCTCGGTGGCCTGGGCGTCCTTCGCCATCGCGATGATCACCGACCTGTTCGACGGGGAGCTCGCCCGGCGCAAGGGCCTGGTCACCGACTTCGGCAAGATCGCAGACCCGATCGCCGACAAGGCGATCATGGGCTCGGCGCTGATCGGCCTGTCGGTCCTCGGCGACCTGCCCTGGTGGGTCACCGCGGTGATCCTCGCCCGCGAGCTCGGCATCACGCTGATGCGCTTCTGGGTGATCCGCTACGGCGTCATCCCGGCCAGCCGGGGCGGCAAGCTCAAGACCCTGACCCAGGGCATCGCGGTCGGCATGTACGTGCTGGAGCTGACCGGCTGGCTCGCCACCGCGCGGGCCGTGCTGATGGGCCTGGCGGTGCTGCTGACCGTCGGCACCGCGCTGGACTACATCGGGCAGGCGCTGCGCCTGCGCCGCGAGGGAATGGCCGCGGGGCGCGCGGACCGGTGAACGAGGGGGCCTGGTGACGGACCATGGGACTGCGGAGCACGGCACCGCGGACTACGCGCTGGCCGAGCGGGTGCACGCGGCGCTGCGCGACGGGGGCAGCACGGTGGCCGTCGCCGAGTCGCTGACCGGCGGGCTGCTGGCGGCCGCGCTGGTCGACGTCCCCGGGGCGTCCGCGACCTTCCGGGGATCGGTGACGGCGTACGCGACCGAGCTGAAGGCCTCGGTGCTGGGGGTGGACGAGGGACTGCTCGACGTCCACGGGCCGGTGCACCCGGTGGTGGCCCGGCAGATGGCCGAGGGCGTCCGGCGGCTGCTGGGGGCGACCTACGGGCTCGCGACGACCGGGGTGGCCGGGCCGGAGCCGCAGGACGGGCAGCCGGTGGGCACCGTACACCTGGCGGTCGCCGGTCCGGGGGGAACTCTGGTCAGTTCGCCCCGGCTGTCCGGGGGGCGTGCCACAATCCGTCACGGAGCCGTGACCGCCGCGCTGGAGCTGCTCGTCGGCCGGTTGCCGGAGCATCAGGACCCCGTCCGTCCCGATCCCTGCCGACCGGGATCCGCCCGAAGTCGCGTGCGGGGACGGTAGAGCTGGAGGATCGTGTTACATCCAACAGCCTGGTTGGGCAGAAACCAGGTGGCGAACGAGTTGCGTGACGGTGGCCGGGCGGCCTGCGAGGGGTACCACGAGGGGCCCGCGGACCCGGGTACGACACCGGAACGAGGAGGGGGACAGCCTTGCAGCCCAGAGTGAACACGACCAGGGTCCCCGCACGCGAAGCGGGCAAGGCGGTACGGTGGGGGCGTGACATCTCGATCCGCAGTCCGAGGAGGGAGGCACCGATGATCCTGCTCCGTCGCCTACTGGGCGATGTACTGCGTCGGCAGCGCCAGCGCCAGGGCCGCACACTCCGCGAGGTGTCGGCGGCCGCCAGGGTTTCGCTCGGTTACCTCTCCGAGGTCGAGCGGGGACAGAAGGAGGCCTCGTCCGAGTTGCTCTCCGCCATCTGCGACGCACTCGACGTCCGGATGTCCGAGGTCATGCGCGAGGTCAGCGACGAACTGTCGCTCGCCGAACTTGCGGCGATGGCCACCCTCTCCGAAGGTGATCTGCTGAGGCCGGTGCTCGAACCGGTACCGCTGCCCGCCCCCGGCGCCGACCGGGCGACCATGTCGCCCAAGGCCGCCGCGATGGACGTGGTCGCCGCCTGATCCGGCCTCGACTCCCGGCACGCCTGCTCGACGCAGGAGAAGGCCCGGGGCGAGCGAAGGAGGGCGGTCGTGCGGAAAGACGCGACGGCGCACGCGGTGGCCCGAATACGGCCGTTGCTGCGGCGCCTGGTGCCGTGGCCGGCCCGCTGGGTCCTGGTGGTCCTGTCGGCCGGGCTGGTCTGGTGGCTCCTGGTGGTCCGGGGGCAGCTGGCCGACGGCGCGGTGCTCGGTCTGCTCGCGGCCGGCGGCTGGGGGCTCGGTCTGATCCCGGTCCACGCCGACCGGAGCGCGACCGGACCGGTCCGCCGCGGGGCGGGCGGGGCCGTGGGCCGGTCGGAGGCGCCGACGCCCCCGATCGGGTGAGAAGTGTGCGGGAAGGCCGCGGAGTCGTTGACTCCGCGGCCTTCGGCGTTTCGGGGCACCGGCTCCCCGGAGTTCACGAACGCAGGCGCAGCCCGCGCGGAGTGGCGTGGAAGCCCGCTTCCTCCAGGGCCGTGCCGAGCGCCGAACCGAGGGCGGGCTCGCCGTTGGCCCGTTCGATCGTGACGCTGCCGAGCGCGCCCTCCCGGACGGCACCGGCGAGGGCGGCGGCGGCCAGCGCCCGGGTTGCCCCGTCCTCCGGCCAGGCCAGCAGGGACTTGCCACCGCGCTCGACGTAGAGGGCGAGCTCGCCGTCCACCAGCACCACCAGGGCGCCCGCCTTGCGGCCGGGGCGGTGCGCCCTGGCCTCCTCGGCGCCGGGAGCGGTCGGGGGCTCGGGCCAGGGCAGCGCGGCGCCGTAGGCGTTCGCCGGGTCGGCGGCGGCGAGCACCAGTGCCTGCGGAGGCTCGGCGGCGGGGCCGGCCGGCCACTCGGCGGCCCGGGTGCGCTCCAGCCGGCCGTTGACCGACCGCAGCCGGTCGGCCGCGCCCTCCATCGCGAACTGGGCGCCGCCGAGGCCCTCGACGAAGTAGCCGCGGCGGGTGCGCCCGCGCTCCTCCATCGCGGCGAGCACCCGGTACACCCCGGCGAAGCCGCCCGGGACCCGCTCGGCCGCCACCGTGCCCCGGGTCAGCAGGCCGTGGCGGTCCAGCAGGGCCTGGGCCTGGGCGGTGGCCCGGACCGTGGGGTCGGCGGCCGGGGCGGGCAGCAGTGACCAGCGGCCGGCCACCGTCGGCGGGCCGCTGCGCAGGGCCCCGCCGGCCCGGCCGAAGGCGCGGCCGGCCCCGCCGTAGCGGCCGCGGGGGGTGGCCCTGGGGGCGCGGTGGGCGGTGGCGCCCGCCGTCCGGCCGGAGCCGAGCAGGGCGCGCAGCGGGGCGAGGGTGTCGTTGCTGACGTAGCCGGCCCAGACGAGGTCCCACAGGGCCTCGACGACCTCCGGCTCGGGGGTCTCGTCGCCGTCGGCGCGCAGCCGCTCGACCAGCTGGCGGAAGAACAGGCCGTAGCCGCCGGTGAGGGCGGTCATCAGGGCGCCGTGCAGCGGGGTGACGGCGGGCGGGACGGGCTCGGGGCGCAGCAGGTGGGCGTTCTCGGCCAGGTGGAGGCTGATCCAGCCGTCCTTGCCGGGCAGGGCGCCGGCGCCGCACCAGCCGAGCTCGCCGGCCGCCATCAGTTCGTCCAGCAGGCCGGGGGAGTAGTCGGCGAGGCGGGACGGGAGGATCAGCTTCTCCAGGGCGGAGGCGGGCAGGGCGGTGCCCTGGAGCTGTTCGACCACCCGGAGCAGGCCGTCCGGGCCGCGCAGGCGGTGGCCGGCGAGGTGCTGCCACTGGGGGAGGAAGGCGGCCAGGGCGCGCGGCGGGACGGGCTCGACCTCCTGGCGCAGGGCGGCCAGCGAACGGCGGCGCAGGCGGCGCAGGACCTCGGCGTCGCACCACTCGACGGTGGCGGTGTGTCCTTCGACGGGCCTGAACTCGCCCTGGACGAGGCGGCCGGTGGCGGTGAGGCGGTGCAGGACGCCGGCGACGACGGCGGTGCCGAGGCCGAGGCGGGCGGCGGCCTCGGCGGCGGTGAACGGGCCGTGGGTGCGGGCGTGCCGGGCGAGGAGGTCACCCAGGGGGTCCTTGACCGGTTCGGTGAAGGCTTCGGGGACGCCGACGGGCAGGGGGGTGCCGAGGGCGTCGCGCAGCCGTCCGGCGTCCTCGACGGCGGCCCAGCGCTGCTCGCCGGCGATCCGGACCTGGATGACCCGGCGGGCGGCCTCCAGCTCCAGGGCCCAGAGCGGCTCGGCGCCGCGGGCGGTGAGCTCCGCCTCGGCGAGCGGGCCGAGCAGGCGCAGCGCGTCGGCGACGCCCTCGGCGTCCTTGATCCGGCGCTCGGGGGTGAGCCGCTGGAGCTCGGCCTCCAGTTCGGCGAGCACCTGCGGGTCGAGCAGCTCGCGCAGTTCGGCCTGGCCGAGGAGCTCGGACAGCAGCCGGGAGTCGAGCGACAGGGCGGCGGCGCGGCGCTCGGCGAGGGGGGAGTCGCCCTCGTAGAGGAACTGGGCGACGTAGCCGAAGAGCAGGGAGCGGGCGAAGGGGGAGGGTTCGGGGGTGGTGACCTCGACCAGGCGGACGGCGCGGGATTCGAGGTCGCCCATCAGCTCGACCAGGCCGGGCACGTCGAAGACGTCCTGGAGGCACTCGCGGACGGCCTCCAGGACGATCGGGAACGAGCCGTACTCGGAGGCGACTTCGAGGAGCTGGGCGGCGCGCTGGCGCTGCTGCCAGAGCGGTGTGCGGCGGCCGGGGTTGCGCCGGGGGAGCAGCAGGGCGCGGCCGGCGCACTCGCGGAAGCGGGAGGCGAACAGGGCGGAGCCGCCGACCTGGTCGGTGACCAGCCGCTCGATCTCGCCGGGGTCGAAGAGGGCGGCGTCGGCGCCGACCGGGGCCTCGTCCGGGGCGGACCGCTCCGACGGTCCGGCGAAGTCGAAGCCGGGGTCGAGCAGGTCGGCGTCGGGCAGGCGGAGCACGATGCCGTCGTCGGCGTGCATGACCTGCGGGTCGAGGCCGTGCTTCTCGCGCAGCCGGGCGCCGAGCGCGAGCGCCCAGGGTGCGTGCACCTGGGCGCCGAAGGGCGAGTGGATGACGATCCGCCAGTCGCCGAGTTCGTCGCGGAAGCGCTCGACGACGATCGTGCGGTCGTCCGGGAGGTGGCCGCAGGCGGTGCGCTGTTGGGCGAGGTAGTCGAGCAGGTTCCGGGCGGCCCAGTCGTCGAGGCCGGCCCGCTTGAGGCGCTCGGTGGCGTCGGCGGGGGCGAGCGCGCCCAGCTCGCGGGTGAACGCGCCGAGGGCGCGGCCGAGTTCGAGGGGGCGGCCGAGGGTGTCGCCCTTCCAGAACGGGAGCCGGCCGGGGATTCCGGGGGCGGGAGTGACGAGGACCTTGTCGTGGGTGATGTCCTCGATCCGCCAGGACGTGGTGCCGAGGGTGAAGACGTCGCCCACGCGGGACTCGTAGACCATCTCCTCGTCCAGCTCGCCGACCCGTCGCCCGCCACCGCCCTTCTTCGGAAGCGCTCCGCGTTCCCCCTCGTGTCGGCCGCCGCCCTCCTTGCCCGTCTTCGAATCGGACGCGGTGCTCCCGGCGATGAAGACGCCGAACAGGCCGCGGTCGGGGATGGTTCCGCCGGAGGTGACGGCGAGGCGCTGGGCGCCGGGCCGACCGGTGACGGTGCCGGCGACGCGGTCCCAGACCAGGCGGGGGCGCAGCTCGGCGAAGGCGTCCGAGGGGTAGCGGCCGGCGAGCATGTCGAGCACCGCGTCGAAGGCGGACTGCGGCAGGGTGGCGAACGGCGCGGCGCGGCGGACCACGGCGAGCAGGTCGTCCACCGGCCAGGTGTCCAGCGCCGTCATGGCGACGAGCTGCTGGGCGAGCACGTCCAGCGGGTTCCGCGGGACCCGCAGCGCCTCGATCTGGCCGGCGCGCATGCGTTCGGTGACCACCGCGGACTGGACGAGGTCACCGCGGTACTTGGGGAAGAACACGCCGGTGGAGACGGCGCCGACCTGGTGGCCGGCCCGGCCGACCCGCTGGAGGCCGGAGGCCACCGAGGGCGGGGACTCGACCTGGACGACCAGTTCGACGGCGCCCATGTCGATGCCCAGCTCCAGGCTGGAGGTGGCGACCACGGCGGGCAGCCGGCCGGCCTTCAGGTCCTCCTCGACCAGGGACCGCTGCTCCTTGGAGACCGAGCCGTGGTGGGCCCGGGCGAGGACCGGCGGAACGCCCCTGGCCGCGCCGGAGCCGCCCATCAGCTGGGCGGGGGCGTGCGCCTCGTGGGCGGCGGCGCCGGTGGCGCGCTCGTGGGCGATCTCGTTCAGCCGGTTGCACAGGCGCTCGGCGAGGCGGCGGGAGTTGGCGAAGACGATCGTCGAGCGGTGCGCCTGGACGAGGTCGACGATCCGCTCCTCGACGTGCGGCCAGATCGACGTCTGGCGTTGCGGATCGCTGTCGGGGGAGCCGCCGGTGGCGGGGGCGGCGGGCAGGTCGTCCAGGTCGGGGACGGGCACGACGACCGAGAGGTCGAACTCCTTGGTGGCGGCGGGCTGGACGACGGCGGCACCGCGCTGCGGGCTGAGGAAGCGGGCCACCTCCTCGACCGGGCGGACGGTGGCGGACAGGCCGATCCGGCGGGCCGGGCGGTCCAGCAGCTCGTCCAGGCGCTCCAGGCTGAGCGCGAGGTGCGCGCCGCGCTTGGTGCCGGCGACCGCGTGGACCTCGTCGAGGATCACCGTGTCGATGCCGCGCAGAGCCTCCCGGGAGGCCGAGGTGAGCAGCAGGAAGAGCGACTCGGGAGTGGTGATCAGGATGTCCGGCGGGTGGGTCGCGAAGCGGCGGCGGTCGGCGGCGGGGGTGTCGCCGGAACGGATGGCGACCTGGACGTCCGGTTCGGGCAGGCCGAGCCGGACGGCGGCCTGGCGGAGCCCGGTCAGCGGGGCGCGGAGGTTGCGCTCGACGTCCACGGCGAGGGCCTTGAGCGGCGAGACGTACAGCACCCGGCAGCGGCGCTTGGTCTCGGCCGGGGGCGGGGTGCTGCTGAGCCGGTCCAGGGCGGAGAGGAACGCGGCGAGCGTCTTGCCGGAGCCGGTGGGGGCGACCACCAGGACGTCCGTCCCCCGCCCGATGGCGCGCCAGGCTTCCGTCTGGGCGGTGGTGGGCGCGGCGAAGGCACCGGTGAACCAGGCCCGGGTGGCCGGGGCGAACCCGGCGAGCGGGTCGTCCTGCGGTTGGTCCGGCCGGTCGGCCGGCGGGGTCTGCTGCTGGGGCGCCATGCCCCCATGGTGCCGGGTGGGACCGACAACCGGGTGGGTGGCGGGGAGCGTCCGGTCGGCGAGGTGAGTCGGTGTCGTGGACGGAGGTGTAGTTAAAGGAGCAAAAACGACAATCCGCTCATATGGTGATGATTCAAGCCCATGATCACCCGCGTGCCTGCGGGACCGACGAGCGGAGACCGTGCGATGGCGCAGGTGCACCCGTCCGGGCCAGGTCCCGTCCGCACCCCCCGCCGCAGGGTCCGCGGGCCCGTCCGGGTCCTGCTCGCGATGCTGCTCACCGCGCTCGTGGTCGGGGGCGCCGTGCCGTACGTGTCCGGCAGCGGCCGGGTCTACCTCAGCTACCTGGTGCTGGCCGAGCGGGACGACGCCGCCGGTGCCGCCCTGGCCGGGGCCGGGGCCCGGGCGGCGGGCGGGCAGGTGGTCCAGGAGTACCCGCAGATCGGGGCCGTACTGGCGTACGCCCCCGGCGGTTTCGCGGACGAGGTGCGGGCCAGGCCCGGGATCGCCGCCGTCGGGGCCACCCGCACCGCGCCGGTGGTCGGCCCGCCGCGGCCGCTGGACGGCGCCGGGGACTTCGCGGCCGGCACCGAACGCGCCGGGCGCAGCAGTGCGGACCGGTCGGGCGGGGCGGAGCGCTCCGGCGGGACCGACACCGCCGAACTGTCCGAGCGGCAGGAGGACACCACCCTCACGGTGCCCGACCCCGCCGAGCACGACGACTGGAACCTCGCCATGCTCGGTGCCCCCGGGGCCGGAGGCGGCGACGCGACCGCCGCGCCGGCCGGGCCCGCCACCGGGCCCGCCGCCGGGACTGCGCCGGAGGCGCTGCACAAGGTGCTCGTCGCGGTGCTCGACTCCGGCGTCGACGACACCCACCCCGACCTCAGGACCGCCGTCGACCCCAAGGCCTCCGCCTCGTGCGCCGACGGGCGCCCCGACCCGCGCACCGGCTCCTGGCGGCCCGACCCGGGGGTCGGCGAGAGCGGACACGGCACCCACGTCGCCGGGATCGTCGGCGCCGTCCGGGACGGCCGGGGCGCCACCGGGGTCGCGCCGGGCGTGCGGATCGCCGCCGTCCGGCTGCTCGGGCCGCTCGGCCAGTACTACGCGGAGAACATCGTCTGCGGCATGCTGTGGGCCGCCGACCACGGCGCCAAGGCGATCAACAACAGCTACTTCGCCGACCCGTGGAAGTACAACTGCCCGGAGGACCGCGACCAGGCCGCGCTGATCGCCGCCGTCGGCAGGGCCGCGGCCTACGCCCAGCGCAAGGGCGCCGTCGTCGTCGCCTCGGCGGGCAACGACGGGCAGGACCTCGGCGCGGCCAGGACGGACGAGCGCAGCCCGAACGACCGGGTCTCCGGCCCGGCGCAGTCCCGCCACCTGGGCACCGAGTGCATCAGGCTGCCCGGCGAGCTGCCCGGCGTCGTCACCGTCACGGCCGTCAACCGGGACGGCCGCCCCTCCGCGTACTCCAACTACGGGCGCGGCAAGGTCTCGTTGGCCGCGCCCGGCGGTGACCCGGACGGCGGGCCGCAGGGCGCGATCGTCTCCGACTGGCCCGGCGGGCAGTACGCGGCGCTGGCCGGCACCTCGATGGCGGCCGCGCACGTGACGGGCGTGGTCGCGGTGGCCGCCGCGCTCCACCCGGACTACGGCTCGGCCGCACTCGCCGGCCTGCTGGCCACCACGGCCGCGGCCGCCTGCCCGCCGGGGCCGTACGCGTGCGGGGACCGGCAGTACTTCGGTGCGGGGATGCTGGCGCTGCCGCGGTAGCGCTCCTGCCGCGGACCGGAAAATCGGGTGACGGGCGTTCGGCGGCGGGTGAGGATCGGGACATGACCGCATTCCTCACCACCGAACGGCTCGTGCTGCGCCGCTTCACCGCCGCGGACACGGACCGCCTGGTCGAACTGGACGGCGATCCCGAGGTGATGCGCCACCTCACCGGCGGGCGGCCGACGCCGCGGGGGGTCGTGGAGGACGAGCTGTTGCCGCTCTACCTCGCGCACTACGAGCGATACGGGGACCTGGGCTGGTGGGCCGCGGAGGAGCGGGAGGGCGGGGCCTTCCTGGGCTGGTTCGAGTTCCGGCCGACGGTGGCGGGCGAGCGCTGCGAGGTCGAGCTCGGGTACCGGCTGCGCCGGGCCGCCTGGGGACGCGGGTACGCGACCGAGGGCGCGCGGGCGCTGATCCGCCGCGGCTTCACCGGGCTCGGCGTGGAGCGGGTGGTGGCGTACACGATGACGGTCAACGCGGGCTCCCGGCGGGTGATGGAGAAGAGCGGCCTCTCGTACGTGCGGACCTTCCACGAGGACCACCCGGAGGCCATCCCCGGCAGCGAGCACGGCGAGGTCGAGTACGCCCTTGAGCGGGCACGGTGGCGGGGCTGACGCGTCCGGGGGCTCCGGTGACCGGTCCGGGATACTGGACGGCATGAGGCTGACGGAGTTCTGGCGACGGATGTACGAGCACTTCGGGGAGACGTACGCGGAGTCCTTCGCCTCCGACCACGTGATGAGCGAGCTCGGCGGGCGGACGGTCCGGCAGGCGCTGGACGCGGGCTGGGAGGCCAAGGACGTCTGGCGGGCGGTCTGCGAGACCCAGGGGGTCTCCGCGCTGCTCCGCTGAGCGGGTCCGCCGTCCCCCGGACGACGGTCGGATGTCGCCGAACCGGCCTTCGCCGCCGGGCCGATGGGACAGACTGTCCGAGTGACAAGTGACGCAGAACACCAGAATCCGGACAGGCCGGCCGAGGTGTCGGCCGAGGCGGGCAGCGGGAGCGGCGGGCTCTGGGGCGGCGGGATGCCGCGCTGGCTGCCCAGGGCGATGGTGCTCGCGTTCGTCCTGCTCGGCCTGTTCCAGCTCGCCGACTGGGCGTTCCGCCAGCTCATCGACCTCTTCGTGATGCTCCTGGTGGCCTTCTTCCTGTCGCTCGCGCTGGAGCCGGCCGTCGACCGGATGGCCGCGCGCGGGGTGCGCCGGGGCGTCGGGACGTTCCTGGTGTTCGTCGCGGTCGCGGTCGCCGTCCTCGGGTTCCTGGCGGCGCTCGGCACGCTGCTGGTGGACCAGGTCGCGAAGATCGCGGGGGACCTGCCGCACCTGGTCGACAACCTGATCACGTGGTTCAACGGGACGTTCCACCAGGACGTCTCGCTGGGCGAGTTGCAGAAGAAGCTGCTCAAGGACTCCGGCGCGATTGAGAGTTACGCCCAGCAGGCCGCCGACAACGTCTGGGGCCTGTCCTCCACCGTGATCGGCGGTCTCTTCCAGGCCTTCACGGTCGGGCTGTTCACCTTCTACTTCACCGCCGAGGGCCCGAGGGTCCGCCGGACGGTCTGCTCGATGCTGCCGCCGGCCAAGCAGGGCGAGGTGCTGCGGGCCTGGGAGATCGCGCTCGCCAAGACCGGTGGGTACCTGTACTCGCGCGCGCTGCTCGCGGTGGTGTCGGCGGCCGGGCACTGGGTGATGTTCGCGCTGCTGGACCTGCCGTACGCGGCCGCGCTGGCGATCTGGGTCGGCGTCATGTCGCAGTTCGTGCCGACCATCGGGACGTACCTCGCGGGTGCGCTGCCGGTGCTGGTGGCGCTCACCCTTGAGCCGGTGGACGCGCTGTGGGTGCTGGTGTTCACGGTGGTGTACCAGCAGGTCGAGAACTACCTGTTGCACCCGAGGATCACCGCGAGGACGGTGGACGTCCACCCGGCGGTGGCGTTCGGGGCGGTGATCGCGGGCGCGGCGCTGCTGGGTGCGGTGGGTGCGCTGATCGCCATTCCGGCGGCGGCCACGCTGCAGGGCTTCGTCGGGACGTACGTGCGGCGCTACGAGGTGGCGACCGACCCGCGGATCGACCGGGGCGAGCAGCGGCGGGCCCGGCGGGAGCTGCGCCGGGAGGCGGCGCGCCGGCTGCGGCGGATGGTCGGGGGCGGGCCGGACGAGGCGGGCTGAGCCGACCCGGCCCGCCTGGCAGCCCATGGAATCGAACAGAGTCGAACGGGGTCGGATCCGCCCCGGCCGCGCCGGGTAGGGCGGACGGGGTTCGCCGCGCGCCCCCGGTGGCGTGCGACGCTTGAATCGAACAGATGTTCTTTGTACTCTCCGGCGAGGAGTTTTCCACAGGCGGAGCCCGGTCGGGCTCGTTTGTCAGTGGGACGCGCTAGCGTCGAGGACGATGAAGCGCACAGCACAGAACCCGAAGGAAAAGGCCATGGCAGGTACGGACCGCGAGAAGGCCCTAGAGACCGCACTCGCCCAGATCGAGCGGCAGTTCGGCAAGGGCTCGGTGATGCGCCTCGGCGAGAAGGCCAACGAGCCGATCGACGTGATCTCCACCGGGTCCACCGCCCTGGACGTCGCCCTCGGGGTCGGTGGCATCCCCCGGGGCCGGGTGGTCGAGATCTACGGCCCCGAGTCCTCCGGAAAGACCACCCTGACGCTGCACCTGGCGGCCAACGCCCAGCGGGCCGGCGGCACGGTCGCGTTCGTCGACGCGGAGCACGCGCTCGACCCGGAGTACGCCAAGAAGCTCGGCGTGGACACCGACGCCCTGCTGGTCAGCCAGCCGGACACCGGTGAGCAGGCCCTGGAGATCACCGACATGCTGATCCGCTCCGGCGCGATCGACCTGGTGATCATCGACTCGGTCGCCGCGCTCGTCCCGCGCGCCGAGATCGAGGGCGAGATGGGCGACTCGCACGTCGGTCTGCAGGCCCGTCTGATGAGCCAGGCGCTGCGCAAGATCGCCGGTGCGCTGAACCAGTCGAACACCACCGCCGTGTTCATCAACCAGCTCCGCGAGAAGATCGGCGTCATGTTCGGCTCGCCGGAGACCACCACCGGTGGCCGCGCGCTGAAGTTCTACGCCTCCGTCCGCCTCGACATCCGCCGGATCGAGACGCTGAAGGACGGCACCGAGGCGGTGGGCAACCGCACCCGCGTCAAGGTGGTCAAGAACAAGGTCGCCGCGCCGTTCAAGCAGGCCGAGTTCGACATCCTCTACGGCGTCGGCATCAGCCGTGAGGGCGGCCTGATCGACATGGGCGTCGAGCACGGCTTCATCCGCAAGTCGGGTGCGTGGTACACCTACGAGGGCGACCAGCTCGGCCAGGGCAAGGAGAACGCCCGCAACTTCCTGCGGGACAACCCGCAGCTCGCCGACGAGATCGAGCGGAAGATCAAGGGCAAGCTCGGCATCGGCCCGAAGGTCGAGGAGCCCGCCGAGGGCGCGGCCGACACCGCCGCCGCGGACGGCGCCGCCAAGCCGATCACCGCGACCGCCGCCAAGACGGCCGCGGCGAAGAAGACGGCGGCGGCCGCCAAGGCCTGACCCGTTGATGCAGCACGACGAGGTGGGCGGCGCCGACCCGGCGTCGCCGGACGACGATTACGGGCCGCCGGACTGGTTCGCCGCCGTGGCGGAGGAGCCGGATCCGGAGCCGTCGGCGGCCGGACGGGCCCGGCCGCGCCGCCGACGGGAGCCGCGTTCGGTGGCGCGAGGGGCATCCGGCGCGGAGCCGGAGTTCGACCGGGCGCCGGTCCGGGCGGTGCGCGGCGCGGCGCCCGGACCGGGCCCGGCGGAGGGGCTGTCCGACGGGCTCGGGCTGGTCTCCGCCTCCGAGTTGCCCACCGGCCGCCGGCGCCGCCGCTCGGCGCTGGCCGAGGACGCCGACGGGTACGGGGAGCACGCGGAACCGGCGGACTACCGGGAGGCGGCCGGTCACGGGGGTGCGGCCGCCTCCGCCCCGCGCGGACGGACGACCGCACGGACGGGTGGCCGGGCGGGTGGGCGCCGACGCACCGAGCCGGACGGCGAGCCGGCCCGGCCGCGCGAGCCGAAGCGGGCCGGGGCCGAGGAGTCCGCAGACCCCGAGAGCCGAGCCCGCGACATCTGCCTGCGACTGCTCACCGGCGCTGCCAAGAGCCGCAAGCAGCTCGCCGACGCCCTGCGCAAGCGGGAGATCCCGGAGGACGTCGCCGACCAGGTGCTCACCCGGCTCGAAGAGGTCGGGCTGATCGACGACGCGGCCTTCGCCGCGGCCTGGGTGGAGTCCCGGCACGCCGTCCGGGGCCTGTCGCGGCGGGCGCTCGCCCAGGAACTGCGGACCAAGGGCGTGGCCGCCGACCTGGTCGAGCAGGCCGTGGCCCAGCTCGACCACGACGACGAGACGGAGGCCGCCCGGGCCCTGGTCGACCGCAAGCTCCGCAGCACCCGCGGGTTGGACCCGCAGGCCCGGATACGGCGGCTGGTCGGTGTGCTGGCCCGGCGCGGCTACTCCGAGGGGCTGGCCTTCCGGGTGGTGCGCGCGGCCATCGAGGAGGAGGACGCGGAGGAGACGACGGAGGAAGCCGCGGAATAGGCCGCCGAGGCGCTCGTGGTCGGCGGCACCGAACCGGAGGACGCGCACCGGACGTGATGACTGAGGGGGACGGGTGCCGGTTCCGTATGCGTCTTGGTCAACTCCAGGACGAGTCTTGACCATTCCGTGACCCGCACCTAGCCTCGCACTCAACCAGGGCGGCCCCGGGCGGCCTGCCGCGCGCGGGACGGGGAGTGGGCGGAATGAGGATCTCGGTGGGTGCCGGGCCGGTCGTCCCACTGCTGCCGGTGGCCGTGCCGGTCGTCGTCGTGGTGCTGGTCGTCGCGACGGTGCCGGTCTGGCTGCTGGTCCGGCGGCTCCAGGCCGCCCAGCGGCGCTCGACCGCGGAGGCCGAGCACGCCCGGCGGTGGGCGGAGGAGCAGGCCGCCCGGCTGCGTGCCGAACTCGACCGGCGCGAGGAGCGGCTGGCCGAGGAGCTGCGCAGGCTGCGCGCCCAGGAGGACGGATTCGCCGAGCGATCGGCCGCGTTGGAGCGCGCCCGGGGCGAGGCCGAGGCGCTGGTGACGCGCCGGGCGCAGGCGCTGGAACGCGCCGCCGGGCTGTCCGCCGCGCAGGCCCGCGCCGAACTCGTCCGCGAGGCCGGGGAGCTGGCCCGGCGGGAGGCCGCCGTCACCGTCCGGGAGATCGAGCGCGAGGCCAAGGAGGAGGGCGAGCGCCGTGCCCGGGACATCGTCGCGGGGGCGATCCAGCGGCTGGCGAGCGTGCAGACGGCGGAGAGCGCCGTCTCGGTCTTCCGGCTGCCGAGCGAGGACATGAAGGGCCGGATCATCGGCCGTGAGGGCCGCAACATCCGCGCCTTCGAGGCGGCCACCGGCGTCAACCTGATCATCGACGACACCCCGGCGTCGGTGCAGCTGTCCTGCTTCGACCCGGTCCGCCGGGAGACCGCCCGGCTCACCCTGGAGCAGTTGGTCGAGGACGGGCGGATCCAGCCGACCCGGATCGAGCAGGTCCACGAGCGCAGCCGCGAGGAGATCGAGCAGCGCTGCGTGCGGGCCGGCGAGGACGCGCTGCTGGCCGTCCGGGTCGGCGGGATGCACCCCGAACTCGTGCGCACCCTGGGTGCGTTGCGCTACCGGGTCTCGTACGGGCAGAACGTGCTCGGCCACCTGGTGGAGTCGGCGCACCTGGCCGGGATGATGGCCGCCGAGCTGGGGGTGGATCCGGAGCCGGTGCGGCGCTCGGCGCTGCTGCACGACATCGGCAAGGCGCTCACCCACGAGGTCGAGGGCACCCACGCGGCGGTCGGCGCGGACTTCGCCCGGCGCCACGGGGAGTCCGCGGAGGTGGTGCACGCGATCGCCGCGCACCACGGCGAGGTCGAGCCGCGCACCGTCGAGGCGGTGCTGGTCCAGGCGGCGGACGCCTGTTCGGGCGGGCGGCCGGGGGCGCGCAAGGAGTCGCTGGAGCTGTACGTGCGCAGGCTGGAGCGGCTGGAGGAGATCGCCCGCGCGCACGAGGGCGTGGCCGAGGTGTACGCGATGCAGGCCGGGCGCGAGGTGCGCGTCATGGTGCGGCCGGAGGTGGTGGACGACCTCGGGGCCGGGCTGATCGCCCGGGAGGTCGCCCGGCGGGTGTCCGAGGAGCTGACCTACCCGGGGCAGATCCGGGTGACGGTGGTCCGGGAGAGCCGGGTCACCGAGGTGGCGCGGTAGAGGGGTCGAGCCGCTCGGGGACGGCCTCCGGGGCCGACTCGGGTTCGGGCTCGGGCGTGCCGGTGAGCGGTGCCGGGCCGCCCCGGGCCCGGTCGGCGAGCGCCAGCAGGTCCTCGGCGGCGGCGCCCTGGGTGACGCCGACGAGGTGCCCATCCGGCCGGATCAGCAGCACGGTGTGCGGGCCGGCGTCCGGGTACTCCTCGGCGACGAGCACCTCGGCCGGGACGGGCAGGGCGTTCGCGACCTCGGCGAGCCGGGGCATCAGCCCGGCGCCCAACCAGTGCTCGGCGGACCAGACGGCGGTGCCGGGGGCCACGAGCAGCAGCAGGAAGGTCGAGCCGAGCCGGGCGTGGAGGTGGTCGGGGCTGCCGTCGGCGGAGAGCACCGGCAGGTCCGGCACGAGCACGCCGGGGGCGGTGGCGGGCAGCAGCTCGCTGAGCGAGGTGGTGCTGCGCGCGCCGCGCTGGACCGGCACCCGGCCGGGGACGCCCGAGGGCGCCGCCGGGTAGGCGGGCGCGCCGCCGAAGCGGCCGGAGCCGAGCTGGCCGTCGGCGAGCAGCGGCGCGTGCTTGCGGAAGCCGCCGACGAGCAGCGAGCGGCGGGTCTGCTGCCAGCCGCGCAGCGGGCGCAGCAGCGGCATGGACTGGTCGACGGCGCGCAGCCGGGCGCCGACGGCGCCGCGGCGCTCGGCCTCGTAGCCGTCCAGGAGGGAGCCGCCGGGCTGGGGACCGCCGGCGTGGAGGTGCCAGGCGAGGGCGAGCCGCCAGGCGAGGTTGTCGGCGTCGCGCAGCCCGTCGGCGAGGTTCTGCATGCCGAGGGCGCCGTGCAGGTGGGCGGCGTCGCCGGCGAGGAAGCAGCGGCCGCTGCGGAAGCGGGCGGCCAGGCGCTGCTGGGCGGTGTGGTCGGCGGCGGCGAGCAACTCGAAGCGGGGGAGCTCGCCGCACCAGCCGGTGAGGCTCGCGGTGACGCGGTTGAGCAGGGTGTCGCCCGTGACGACGCCGGGCCAGGTGGCGTGCGGGTCGACCTGCTCGGTGGGGGCGGGGCGGCCGGGCGGCAGGCGCCAGTCGAGCCGCCAGACGCCGTCCGGCAGGGGGCGGGCGGAGGCCTCGCGGTCGCCGCGCCACGGCGGCTCGCGGTGCAGCCGGGCGCCGTCGAAGGGCAGGTCGACCCGGACGGTGGCGATGGCGTTGCGGTCGACGGCGGGGCGGCCGGGGAAGCGGATCTTCAGGAGCTTGCGGATCGTGGAGCGGGCGCCGTCGCAGCCGACCAGGTGGCTGCCGCGCCACCAGGTGCTGGAGCCGTCCTGGGTGCCGTGGGTGCGGACGCTGACGCCGTCGCGGTCCTGGACCAGCTCGGTGACGCGGCTGAGCGGGACGAGTCTGACCAGCGGGGTGCCGGTGAGCGCGTCGCGCAAGCCGCGCTGGAGGCGGTGCTGCGGCAGGTGGAAGGTGGGCGAGTCGGTGAGGTCGATCCGCAGCACCTCCTGGCGGCGCCGCCAGATGGCGAAGGAGTCCCACAGGGCGGAGTCGGAGACGGCCCGGGGGTAGCCGATCCGGGTGAGGAAGGCGGTGGAGTCGGCCCCGAGGACGACGCTGCGCGGGCCCTCGGGGCAGAGCCCGGAGCCCTCGTCCAGGACGACGGTCGGCACCTCGTGCCGGGCGAGCGCGAGGGCCAGGGCCAGACCGACCGGTCCGGCCCCGACCACGATCACCGGGTCCATGCCGGGCCCTCCGGGCGGGGGTGGACCGTTCGGGCCCGGAAGGCCGGGCATGGGCAGGCCGTCAGGCTGGCGTCATATGCCGCGTGGAAGCTCCCGGGAGGTGTCACGAAGAGCAATGCAACAGTTCACCTGCGTGTCCGTCAAGCAGCAGCCGAAGTGCGCCGGTTCGCGCCGCGACGGCCGCGTGCTTCGATCCACCGGGCGAGCGCGGTGAGCAACAGGCACATCGCGACGTAGATCGGACCGATCACCAGGACCACGGGGATGTAGGGGAAGCCGGCGGCGTTCATCGGCTGGCTCGCGATCGCCTTACCGACGAACAGCAGCTCGTGGTACGTGATGATGAAGCCGAGCGAGGTGTCCTTGAGGGTGACGACCAGCTGGCCGATCATCGACGGCAGCATCGAGCGGACCGCCTGCGGCACCAGGATGCCGGCCATCACCTGGGTCTTGCGCATCCCGAGGGCGTACGCCGCCTCGGACTGGCCCCGGGGGACGGCGTTGACGCCGCTTCGGATGATCTCGGCCTGGACCGCGCCGTTGTAGAGGGTGAGGCCGAGCACCAGCGCCCACATCGGGTCCTTGGCGAAGAACGCGTAGTAGAGCGCGACGATGAGGATCAGCAGCGGCATCGCCCGGAAGAACTGGACGATCGCGGTGCACACCCAGCGCACCGGCTTGTGGTCGGAGAGCCGCCCGGCGGCGAGCAGCGAGCCGAGGGTGAGCGAGAACAGCGCCGCCAGGCCGAAGGCCTCCAGGGTGGAGAGCAGGCCGTCCAGGATCCGCTGCTGGATGGTGTTGTACTGGAAGACGTCCCAGAGCCCGGCGTCGAACTGGCCGTTGTCGGACAGCGCCGTGACGGCGTACCAGAGCAGGCCGGCGATCGCGACGAGCGACAGCACGCCGAACAGCCGGTACCGCGCGCGGGCCTTCGGACCGGGAGCGTCGTACAGGACGCTGGCGGTCGAGCCGCGGGTGAAGGGGCTGTTCATCGGGCCACCGCCAGTCGGGACTCCAGGAAGCGGAACAGGGTGGCGACCACGGCGCTGATCACCAGGTAGGCGCAGGCCACCCAGAAGAAGATCGAGAAGATCGAGTAGCCGCGCTCGGAGAAGGTCTGCTGCGAGCTGTACAGCTCGCTGACACTGAACGCGCCGGCGATCGCCGAGTTCCTCGGCAGGGCTATGAACACGCTGCTCATCGGGGCGAGCACGGTCCGGGCGGCCTGCGGCAGGACGACCAGGGTGAGCGTCTGGCCGAAGGTCATGCCGAGGCTGCGGGCGGCCTCGGCCTGGCCGAGCGGCACGGTGTTGATGCCCGAGCGCAGCACCTCGCAGACGAACGAGGCGGTGTACCCGCCGAGCGCCAGCGTCGCGAAGGTGAGGTGCTCGAAGTGCACGTCGAGCGCGGGCAGCCCGAACTCGACGGCGAAGAACAGCAGGGTCAGCGGCGTGTTGCGGAAGATCGTCACCCAGCCGGTGCCGAAGGCGCGCAGCACCGGGACCGGGGAGACCCGGAAGGCCGCCAGCAGGGTGCCCAGCAGCAGGGCGAGCAGCGCGCTGAGGGCGCTCAGCTCGATCGTCTGCAGGAAGCCGTCGCGGAACAGCGCGAAGTTGCCGTCCTCGAACAGGAAACCCATCCGGCGGCCCTCCTCTCAGGAGCGGTAAGGAATCGGGCGGGTGGATCAGTAGCGCTCGAGCGCCGGCGGGGTGGGCGCCGCGGAGCCGGAGAGGCCGAGGGTCGCGTCGTACGCCTTCTTCCAGTCGCCGTTGTCCTGGTGCGCCTTGATCGAGTCGTTGATGGCGTTGCGCAGGGCCGCGTCGTCCTTGTTGAGGCCGACGCCGTACTTCTCCTGGGTGAACGGCTGGCCGACCACCTTGAGCTTGGGGGCGTACTTGGAGGCGTAGCCCTTGAGGATGGCGTCGTCCGTGGTGACGGCGTCGACCTCGCCGGACAGCAGCTTCTCGACGCAGGCCGAGTAGGTGTCGAACTGCGTGATCTTCGGGTTGTACTGCTGGATGTTCTTGATGGACGTCGAGCCGGTGGCGGTGCAGACGTTCTTGCCCGCGACCGAGTCCTTGCCGGTGATGTCCTTGTTGTCGGCCTTCACCAGCAGGTCCTGGCCGGCGATGTAGTACGGGCCGGCGAAGGAGACCGACTTCTTGCGCTCGTCGTTGATGCTGTAGGTGCCGACGTAGAAGTCGATCTGGCCCTTGGCGATGGCGGGCTCGCGCTGCGAGGAGACCAGGGTCTGCCACTTGATCTGCTGCGGGGTGAAGCCGAGGTCGGCGGCGACCATCTTGGCGATCTCGATGTCGAAGCCGCTGCGGTCGCCGCTGGCGACGTCCTCCCAGCCGAGGAACGGCTGGTCGGCCTTGGCACCGATGATCAGCTGGCCGCGCTTGTGGGCCTCGGCGAGCACCGCCGAGTCGATCTTGGCGTCGGTCTTGACCGTGTAGGTCGGCAGCGCGGGGGCGCCGCTGGGGGTGGCGGCGGCGTCGGGCGAGCCGTCCTTGCCGCACGCGGCGGTGGCGGTGAGCGCGACGGCACAGAGCGCGACGGCGAGGGTGCGACGAGTCCTCATGAGGGTTGTTCTCCTGGGGGCTGGGCCACGGGGTCAACCGGGCTCTGGCGTCTGGAAGTTGTGCGCAGGGGCGGGCCGGCCGGCGCCGTTGCCGGGCCGGCCTTCCGGGGGAGGCGGAGCGTCAGTGGTGCAGGATCTTGGAGAGGAAGTCCTTGGCGCGCTCGGAGCGTGGCGCGGTGAAGAAGGCGTCCGGCGTGTTCTGCTCGACGATCTTGCCGTCGGCCATGAACAGCACCCGGTTCGCGGCGGAGCGGGCGAAGCCCATCTCGTGGGTGACCACGACCATCGTCATGCCGTCGGCGGCCAGCTGGCGCATGACCTCCAGCACCTCGTTGACCATCTCCGGGTCGAGGGCCGAGGTGGGCTCGTCGAAGAGCATCACCTTCGGCTTCATGGCCAGCGCGCGGGCGATCGCCACGCGCTGCTGCTGGCCGCCGGACAGCTGGGCCGGGTACTTGTCCGCCTGCGCGCCGACGCCGACGCGCTCCAGCAGCTCCCGGGCCGTCTTCTCGGCCTGCGGGCGCGGCACCTTGCGCACCTTGACCTGGCCCATGACCACGTTCTCCAGCACGGTCTTGTGGGCGAACAGGTTGAAGCTCTGGAACACCATGCCGACCTCGGCGCGCAGCCGGGCCAGCTCCTTGCCCTCGGCGGGCAGCGGGCGGCCGTCGATGGTGATGGTGCCGGAGTCGATGGTCTCCAGCCGGTTGATCGTCCGGCAGAGCGTGGACTTGCCCGAGCCGGAGGGCCCGATCAGCACCACGACCTCGCCCTGGGTGATCCGCAGGTCGATGCCCTGGAGCACGTGGAGGGCGCCGTAGTGCTTGTTCACGCCGTCCAGCACGACCAGCGGAGCGGCTGCGGACTTCGAGTCCATGATCGGATTCCCGGTCATCGCGCCTGCTCTCTCGTTCGGCCCGCGAAGTCTGAACTCCCTTGGGCTGCAATGGTGGTACGAAATCCGGGGGCCGCAGCCGGCGGAGCCGCAGCCCCCGGTGGGCCGACCATAGGAGCCGTGACGATGCCCCGTCAGCCGATCTGAGCGGAACTTGAGCATCACGAAACGGCCACACGGTGCTCGCACGCTGTTCGTCCGGCCGCGATCGGGGCACGGTTGACGTCGGCGGCCGCCGCGCGGTGCGTCCCCGGGGGCCCCGCCGCACGGCCGAACCTGGCGCCCGGCGGCCCGCTGGCCCATACTGCGCAGGACCGGGACCGACCGAGCGGCCCCGGTGATCACCGCCCGGGGGAGCTCCCGGGGCCCCTGGAGACGTCGGGGAACGGGGAAGGAGGAGACGTGCGACTGCTGCTCGTCGAGGACGACGAACGCGTGGCCGCGGCGCTGGTCGCGGTGCTGGGACGGCACGGGTTCCAGGTCCGGCACGCCCGCAGCGGGCACGAGGCCCTGGACGCGCTGGTGCCGGACGGCAACGAGCCGTACCGGGTGGTGCTGCTCGACCTCGGGCTGCCCGACCGCGACGGCTTCGAGGTGTGCAGCCGGATCCGGGCCGGCAGCGGCGTCCCGGTGATCATGGTCACCGCCCGCGCCGACATCCGCTCCCGGATCCACGGCCTCAACCTCGGCGCCGACGACTACGTCACCAAGCCGTACGACATGGGCGAGCTGCTCGCCCGCATCCACGCCGTCGCCCGGCGCGGCGCCGTGCCCTCCGCCGCGTCGCCGGCCGCGCCCGACGCCGTCCCGCAGCAGCGCGGCCCGCTGGAGTCCCGCGGCATCCGGATCGACCGGGAGCGCCGCCGGGTCAGCGTGGACGGCCGCGACGTGCCGCTCACCCGCAAGGAGTTCGACCTGCTCGCGCTGCTCGCCCAGAGCCCCGGCGTGGTCTACCGCCGCGAGCAGATATTCAGCGAGGTGTGGCGCAGCGGCTGGGAGGGCAACGGCCGCACGCTGGAGGTCCACATCGGCTCGCTGCGCAACAAGCTCGCCCTGCCGGGCCTGGTCGAGGCCGTGCGCGGCGTCGGCTACCGGCTGATCCCCGAGTCCCCGGCGGCCGCTCCGGACGCGCCCCCGGCCGCCGCGGAGCACTGACCGTACGTGCGCAATCGCCTGCTCGGCATCCTGCTCGCCCTGATGGTCTGCGTCCTGGCCGCCCTCGGGCTGCCGCTCGCGGCGGCGGTCGCGGCGGCCCAGCAGACCAAGGTGGTCGTCGACCGGCTCGACGACGCCGCCCGCTTCGCCCAGGACCTGCCCACCGCCGGCACCTCGTACGCGGCCCGCAAGGGCGACCCGGGGCCCGCCCCCGGCGACCTCAGCCGGCGCAACGCGATCGACGCCGAGGTCGCCCGCTACTACGACCTGTACGGCGTGCGCCTCGGCATCTTCCAGCGCGACGGCGTCCCGATCGCCGCCGCGCCGAAGAACTGGACGGTGCCCTCCGGCGGCTCCGGCGCGCAGGCCTTCCAGGAGGCGCTGGACGGGCGGCGCAGCCACAACCCGCCCCAGGTCTGGCCGTGGACCGGTGACCGCACGGTCATCGTCGCGGCCCCGGTGGTGCGCGACGGCGACGTCGTCGCCGTGGTGCTCAGCGAGTCGCCGACCGGGGCGCTGCGCACCCGGATCCTGCACAGCTGGCTGGTGATCGGGGCCGGCGAGGCCGCCGCGATGATCGTCGCGGTGCTGCTCGCCGTCCGGCTCACCGAGTGGGTGCTGCGCCCGGTGCGCACCCTGGACCGGGCCACCCACGACATCGCCACCGGCCGGATGAACGCCCGGGTCGCCCCCGGCGGCGGCCCGCCCGAGCTGCAGCGGCTCGCGCGCTCGTTCAACGAGATGGCCGACCACGTCGTGCTCGCCCTGGACCAGCAGAAGGCCTTCGTCGCGGACGCCTCCCACCAGCTGCGCAACCCGCTGGCCGCGCTGCTGCTGCGGGTCGAGGTGCTCGGCCTGGAACTGCCCGAGGGGCACGAGGAGGAGCTGGGCGTGGTCCGCGAGGAGGGCGCCAGGCTGGCCCGGGTGCTGGACGACCTGCTCGGCCTCGCCACCGCCGAGCACGCCCGCCCCGAGCCCGAGCCGACCGACCTCGCCGCGCTCACACTCGCCCGGGTCGACGCGTGGCGGACGGTCGCCGTGCAGCGCGGCATCGAGCTGCGCTGGGACGGCCCGGCGCTCGCGCTCGGCATGGCCGACCCGATCGGCTTCGGCTCGGCGCTGGACGCGGTCCTGGACAACGCGCTCAAGTTCTCCCCGGAGGGCAGCCGGGTGCGGCTGCGGGTCGCGGTGCGGCGTGACGACGTCGCGGTGACGGTCAGCGACGCCGGGCCGGGCCTCACCGAGGAGGAGGTCTCCCGGGCGGGCGACCGGTTCTGGCGCAGCCCGCGGCACCAGAACGTGGACGGTTCCGGGCTCGGCCTGTCGATCGCCCGCACCCTGCTGCTGGCGGGCGGCGGCTCGCTCGGCTTCGCCCCGGTCAAGCCGACCGGGCTCGCGGTGACCCTGGCCGTTCCCCGTCCGGGGAAGCAGTAGGTCAGGGCTTCACCGAGCGGTAGTAGCGCATCGCGCCCTCGTGGAGGGGGAGCGGGTCGGTGTACACGGCGGTGCGCAGGTCGACCAGCTGGGCGGCGTGGACCTGCGCCCCTATCTGGTCGCGGCTGTCGATCACCGCTTCGGTCATGCCCTGGACCAGGCCGGGGTCGACGTCGTCCCGGGTGATCAGCAGGTTGGGCACCGCCACGGTGGCGACGGCGTCCTGGGGCTCGGCGTTCGGGTAGGTGCCCTTGGGCATGGTGGCCGCCCGGTAGGCGTCGGTGCCGCCGCCCTCGGCCTTGTGGAGCTGCTCGGACAGGTCGGCCAGCGGGACGATCCTGATCCGGACGTGGTCG
Organism: Kitasatospora sp. NPDC048722; assembly: GCF_040650235.1. Classification (NCBI taxonomy): domain Bacteria; kingdom Bacillati; phylum Actinomycetota; class Actinomycetes; order Kitasatosporales; family Streptomycetaceae; genus Kitasatospora; species Kitasatospora sp. NPDC048722. Next base: position 106,184 of record NZ_JBEZGX010000018.1, on the reverse strand, counting down.
GAGAGGTCGGTCAGGGCGCTGGTGGGCAGGCCGCCGGACCAGAAGAAGGCGTCCACCCTGCCCTCGCGCAGGTCGTCGGCGGCGTCGCCGACCCCGTCCGGCACGCCCTTGATGTCCCGGTCCGGGTCCAGGCCGGCGGCGGTCAGCAGCCGTCTGGTCACCAGGTTCACCCCGGACTGCGGCAGGCCCACGCCCACCCGCAGGCCCTTGAGGTCGGCGGTGCGCTGGACCGGCGAGGAGGCCGGGACGATCAGCTGGAGGTAGTCGTCGTAGAGCCGGGCGATCGCCCGCAGCCGGTCCTTGCCGGGGCCCTGGTAGTCGGCGACGGCGTCGGCCGTCGCTATGGCGAACTGGTCCCGGCCGTCGGCCACCCGCTTCAGGTTCTCGACCGAGCCGTCGGTGTTGTCGAGCGCCAGCCGAACCCCGGGCATCGACCTGGCGACGTGCGCCTGCAGCAGCTGCCCGTACCGGTCGTAGACCCCGCGCTGCACACCCGTCGCGAAGCGCGTCTCCCCGCGCGGGTAGCCGGGCGAGCGGCCCGCCGACAGCCACCACCCGCCGAGTCCCGCCAGCAGCAGGGCCAGCACCAGGACCGTCCGCCACAGCGGGCTTCGGGCGGCCGCGCGGAGCACGGCGCCCGGACGTGAGGGAACGGTGGGGGTCATGCAGGGATACTGCCAGGCGCCCCGGCAGAACGGGAGGGGCCGCCGGGCCGCCGTCCGTGAAAAAGCCCTTCACGCGTGCCCGTACCCTGGTCTGGTGAGCGGTGAGAGCGGATTGAAGAGCTACAAGGTCGTCACGCACGGCTGTCAGATGAACGTCCACGACTCCGAGCGCCTGTCCGGGCTGCTGGAGGAGGCGGGCTACGTCAAGGCCGGGCCCGAGGGCGACCCGGACCTGGTGGTGTTCAACACCTGCGCGGTGCGCGAGAACGCCGACAACAAGCTGTACGGCAACCTCGGGCAGCTCGCGCCGGCCAAGGGCCGCAACCAGGGCATGCAGATCGCCGTCGGCGGCTGCCTGGCGCAGAAGGACCGCGACACCATCGTCCAGCGCGCCCCCTGGGTCGACGTGGTGTTCGGCACCCACAACATCGGCCACCTGCCGGCGCTCCTGGAGCGGGCCGCGGTCGAGAAGAAGGCCCAGGTCGAGATCCTGGAGTCGCTGGAGACCTTCCCCTCCACGCTGCCCACCCGCCGCGAGTCCGCCTACGCCGCCTGGGTCTCGATCTCCGTCGGCTGCAACAACACCTGCACCTTCTGCATCGTGCCCGCGCTGCGCGGCAAGGAGGAGGACCGCCGCCCCGGCGACGTCCTCGCCGAGATCGAGGCGCTGGTGGACGAGGGCGTCATCGAGGTGACCCTGCTCGGCCAGAACGTCAACGCCTACGGTTCCGACCTGGGCGACCGCGAGGCCTTCTCCAAGCTGCTGCGCGCCGCCGGCCAGGTCGAGGGCCTGGAGCGGATCCGCTTCACCTCCCCGCACCCGCGCGACTTCACCGACGACGTCATCGCCGCGATGGCCGAGACGCCGAACGTGATGCACCAGCTGCACATGCCGCTGCAGTCCGGCTCGGACCGCGTCCTCAAGGCGATGCGCCGCTCCTACCGGCAGGAGCGTTTCCTCGGGATCATCCGCAAGGTCCGCGAGGCCATGCCGGACGCGGCCATCTCCACCGACATCATCGTGGGCTTCCCCGGCGAGACCGAGGAGGACTTCGAGGAGACGATGCACGTCGTCCGCGAGGCGCGCTTCACCAACGCCTTCACCTTCCAGTACTCCAAGCGCCCCGGCACCCCGGCCGCGGAGATGGCGGACCAGGTGCCGAAGGCCGTCGTGCAGGCCCGCTACGACCGGCTCATCGCGCTCCAGGAGGAGATCTCCTGGGACGAGAACAAGAAGCAGGTCGGCCGCACGCTGGAGATCCTGGTCGCCGAGGGCGAGGGCAAGAAGGACGGCAAGACCGACCGCCTCTCCGGGCGCGCCCCCGACAACCGCCTCGTGCACTTCACCCGGCCCGCCGAGCCGGTGCGCCCGGGCGACGTGGTGACCGTCGAGATCACCTACGCCGCCCCGCACCACCTGCTGGCCGAGGGCCCGGCCCTCGCGGTGCGCCGCACCCGCGCGGGCGACGCGTGGGAGAAGCGCCAGGCCAAGCCCGCCGCCAAGCCGGCCGGCGTGATGCTCGGCCTGCCGACCGTCGGCGCCCCGGCCGCGCTGCCGCTGGCGGCCCCGGCGGGCGGCTGCTGCGGGGACTGACGCTCGCTCCCGGGCAGGACGTCGCGGCGGCCCGGCAGGACCTTCGGGTCCCGCCGGGCCGCCGTGCTTCTTGGTTAGAGTGATCCACATGCTGGTAGCCGCCGCCGTGTGCCCCTGTCCGCCGCTGCTCGTCCCCGAGGTCGCCGCCGGGGCGGCGAGCGAGCTGGACGCGCTGCGGGCCGCCTGCGACGAGGCGCTGGCGGCGCTGGTCGCGGCCGGGCCGGAGCTCGTCGTGGTGGTCGGCGCCGGGCCCGGGGCCGAGGTGTGGACCGAGGGCGGGGCGGGCTCCTTCCACCGTTACGGGGTCCCCCTGGTGGCCAAACTGCCGGGCGGCCGGGTCGAGGGGCCGCAGCTCGCGCCCTCGCTGACCGTCGGGGCGTGGCTGCTGGAACGTGCCGGGGTGACCCTGCCGACGCACGCCTGCGCCGTGCCCGAGGACGCCCCCGCCGACCGCATGCTCGGGCTGGGCCAGGGCCTGGCCGGGCTGGCCGACCGGGTCGCCCTGCTGGTGCTCGGCGGCGGCAGCGCCTGCCGCACGGTGAAGGCGCCCGGCTACCTGGACGAGCGCGCCGAGGGCTACGACGCGGCGCTGGCCGCCGCCCTGGGCTCGGCCGACCTCCCCGCCCTGGCCGCGCTGGACGCCGCCCTGGCCGCCGAACTGAAGGCCGACGGCCGGGCACCCTGGCAGGTGCTGGCCGGCGCCGCCGAGGGCGCCGGCCTCACCGCGCGGCTCGGCTACCAGGACGCGCCGTACGGCGTCGGGTACTTCGTGGCGTCCTGGAGCTGATCACCGCCGCACCCGCGCTCAGGCGTGCGGCGCCCGGCCGTTGCCGCCGGTGCCCTCCTCACGGGGCCCCGGCTTGTGGGCGAAGTCGTCGACCGCGCCCTTGGCCTTGCTGGCGCCGTGCTCGATCTTGTCGCTGTACTTGCCCTTGGTCGCCTTGTCGATGGCGCCGCCGGCCTTGTCCACCATGCTGTCGATCTGGTCGTGGTGCTTGCCGGCGAGCTCGCTGGCACGCTCCTTGAGCTCCTCGGCCTTGCCCTTGAGGTTGTCCATCAGGCCCATGGCGATCTCCTTCTTTCCCGGTGTCCTGCCCAACGTCCGGGAGGGGTAAAGCGTTCGCAAACCGGACCAGGGCGTGGAAAAGGCCGGAAACAGTCACATCGTCGCGCCGCCGGGGGCGGGAGGCAGCCGGGTGCCCGGCCCCTCGGCGGTTTTGCGAGACTGGAGCGGTGAGCAGCTCCCGCACCGTCCAGCCCCCCGTCGTGTCGATCGTCGGGGCGACCGCCGCCGGCAAGTCCGACCTCGCCGTGGCCGTCGCCCGCAGCCTCGGCGGCGAGATCATCAACACCGACTCGATGCAGCTCTACCGGGGCATGGACATCGGCACCGCCAAGCTCACGACGGACGAGCGGGGCGGGATCCCGCACCACCTGATGGACGTCTGGGACGTCACCGAGGCCGCCAGCGTCGCCGAGTACCAGCGGCTGGCCCGCGCCGAGATCGACCGGCTCCTCGCCGCCGGGCGGGCCGCGGTGCTGGTCGGCGGCTCCGGGCTGTACGTCCGGGCGGCGATCGACGAGATGGAGTTCCCCGGCACCGACCCGGCCGTCCGCGCCCGGCTGGAGGCGGAGCTCGCCGAGGCCGGCCCGTACGCGCTGCACCGGCGGCTGGCCGGGCTCGACCCGGCGGCGGCCGAGGCCATCCTGATCAGCAACGGGCGGCGGATCGTCCGTGCGCTGGAGGTCATCGAGATCACCGGGCAGCCGTTCACCGCCAACCTGCCGAGCAACACCGCCGTCTACGACGCCGTGCAGATCGGCGTCGCGGTGCCGCGCCCCGAACTGGACGAGCGGATCGCCCTGCGCGTCGACCGGATGTGGGAGGCCGGGCTGCTCGACGAGGTGCGCGCGCTCGAACGGGTCGGGCTGCGCGAGGGCAGGACCGCCTCCCGGGCGCTCGGGTACCAGCAGGTCCTCGACCACTTCGCCGGCGAGTGCACGGAGGACGAGGCGAGGGCCGAAACCGTACGGGCCACCAAGCGCTTCGCCCGCCGCCAGGAGTCCTGGTTCCGCCGGGACGGCCGGATCCACTGGCTCTCCCGCCCGGCCGGAACCGACCCGGTCGAGCTGCTGGAACGCTCCCTTGAGCTGATCGGGCGTCAGAACGAGCCGGCCGCGTAGGCGGGATCCGGCCACTTCGGCGGTGCAGCTGCGCGAGCACGTGGCCGTGCAGGACCAACCGGGGGTTACGGCCCGATCACGTGATGGCCACGGATCACCCGCCGACCCCGGAGAGGCCCGGAACGCGCCTCTGGACATGCCATCATCGGTGTCATAAGGGTCGGCCCGGGCGGGCCGGCCGTACCGGCCGCGAGTCCGCTCGTGTCGAACTGTCAGGGGAGGCCGTGTGTCGACGGGTACCGGCCCCGAGTCCGGCCAGAGCGGGAGCGTCACCGCACCGGCCGACGAGTTCGACGAGTCCACGATGGGTGACCTCCCCGTGCTGACCGGCCTGGACGCGCCCACCTCCTACGCCGTCGCGCTGCCCACGCTGGACACCAGCGGGCCGGCCGGCGCGGTGCACGAGCGGGAGATCCGCCCGCGGCGCCGGCTGCGGTGGTGGCAGACACTGCCGATCGCGCTGCTCGGCACCCTCGGCTCGCTGATGTTCAGCTTCCCGCTCGCCTTCGGCTCCGCCGGGGCGCGGGCGACCATGGTCGGCATGCTCGGCCTGCTGCTCACCGCCGCCTCGGTCGGCTGGGGCGCGATGGCCGCCCGGCACGCCGGGTACAAGTGGCCGGGCCTGCCGCGCCGGGGCTCCGGGAAGCGGGCCGGGTGGAAGGCGATCGTCGTCTACACCCTGATCGCGCTCGCCGCCTGCGCCCTCGCCGTCTGGCGGGTCGCCCATCTCCGCTAGTGCCGCGGCCGGGCCCCGGCGGGTCGCCCGCCTTCGGTGGGTTCCCGCCCTCCTCAGTACCATCGGGAGGGTGAGCGCATCCTCTTCGCAGCCGGCCGGCATCCCCTTCCTCAAGGGGCACGGCACCCAGAACGACTTCGTCATCGTCCCCGACCCGGACGGCCGGCTGGCGATCGGCCCGGAGGCCGTCGCGGCGCTGTGCGACCGACGGGCGGGCATCGGCGGCGACGGGCTGCTGCGCGTGGTGCGCTCCGCCGCCGAGCCGGCCGCCGCGGACCTCGCCGACCGGGCCGAGTGGTTCATGGACTACCGCAACTCCGACGGCAGCATCGCCGAGATGTGCGGCAACGGCCTGCGGGTCTTCGCCCGCTACCTGGTCGAGGCCGGCCACGCCAAGCCCGGCGAGATCGCCGTGGCCACCCGGGCCGGGGTGCTGACCGCGCGGGTCGCCGAGGACGCCGAGGACGGCACGGCCGGCGAGATCACCATCGACATGGGCCGCGCGAGGCTGCCCGGGCCGGACGGCATCGAGGTCGCCGTCGGCGAGCGGCGCTGGCCCGCGCTGAACGTCAACATGGGCAACCCGCACGCCGTCGCCTTCGTCGAGAGCCTCGACCACGCGGGCGACCTGCTGCGCCCGCCGCTCACCAGCCCCGAGGGCGCCTACCCCGAGGGCGTCAACGTCGAGTTCGTGGTGGACCGCGGGCCTCGGCACGTCGCCATGCGGGTGCACGAGCGCGGCTCCGGCGAGACGCTGTCCTGCGGCACCGGCGCGTGCGCCGTCGCGGTGGCCTCGATCCGGCGCGACGGCCTCGACCCGGCGGTCACCGGTGAGGCGGCGACCTACGCGGTGGACCTGCCCGGAGGGCGGCTGACGATCACCGAGCACCCCGACGGCCTGGTGCAGATGACCGGCGCCGCGGTGATCGTGGCGGCCGGCGAGATCGACCCCCGGTGGTGGGCGGCACTGACCGGCTGAGGGCCCGGTTTTCCCCATTTCGTACGGTGACGAATCCCCCCGATCGAGTGATACCGGTCGCAGAGGGGAAGCAAGGCATCGCGCAACGTGCTGTGCTCGGTAGCATGGATCACCGGGTCGGCGCCCCTTGCCGGGGCGGCCGCCGGTGACCGTCGCCGGAGGTGCCATGACCATCGAAGCCGGACAGCCCCTCGGGCCGCCGACAAGCGCACGGCAGGCCGGGGTCCTGCGGCCCCTGGGCGGGCTGGGCCGGGCCGCGCTCGGCCGCGCCGGGCGGGCCGCCCTGCTGGCCACCGGTCGCCAGCCGGTCCCGGACGCGCTCGAACCGCTCGTCCGGGCCCACCGCGGGCACCACCCGCAGGCCGACCTCGGGCTGCTCGCGCGGGCCTACCGGCTGGCCGAGGCCAGCCACCGCGGGCAGAAGCGCAAGAGCGGCGAGCCGTACATCACCCACCCGCTCGCCGTCACCATGATCCTGGCCCAACTCGGCGCCGGTACCACGACGTTGGTCGCCTCGCTGCTCCACGACACGGTCGAGGACACCGATCTGACGCTGGACCAGGTGAGTGCCGGGTTCGGGCCCGAAGTCGCCTACCTGGTCGACGGGGTGACGAAACTGGAGAAGGTCGACTTCGGCGCCGCGGCCGAGGCCGAGACCTTCCGCAAGATGCTGGTCGCCACCGGGGACGACGTCCGGGTGATGGTGATCAAGCTCGCCGACCGGCTGCACAACATGCGCACCATCCGGCACATGAAGCCGGCCAGCCAGGTGCGGATCGCCAAGGTCACCCGGGACGTGCTGATCCCGCTGGCCGAGCGGCTCGGCATCCAGGTGCTCAAGGCGGAGCTGGAGGACATCGTCTTCGCCACCCTGCACCCCGAGGAGCACACCCGCACCCGCACCCTGATGGCCGGTCACGAGGGCCGGCCGGACACCCTGCTGGAGCCCTTCGCGCGGCTGCTGGCCCGGCAGCTGGCCGAGACCGGGGTCGCCGCCGAGGTCACCGTCCGGCCGCGGCACTGCGTCTCGCTGCACCGGGTGCTGCTCAAGCGGGCCGCCGCGCCCGGGGCGGACGGGCGGCCGCAGGGGCCGCAGCCGGCCGACTTCGGGCGGCTGCTGGTGGTCGTCGAGGAGAACGCCGACTGCTACGCCGTGCTCGGCGAGCTGCACACCTGCTGGACGCCGCTGCCCGGCGAGTTCAAGGACTTCGTGGCCGCCCCCAAGTTCAACCTGTACCAGTCGCTGCACACCGCGGTCGCGCTGGAGGGCGGCGCGGTGGTCGAGGTGCTGGTGCGCACGCGGCGGATGCACGAGGTGGCCGAGACCGGGGTGGTCGCCCTCGGCGACCCGGAGCCCGCCGCCGCCGTCCAGGACGCCGACGAGCTCGACCGCACCGACCCGGCCAGGCCCGGCTGGCTCAGCCGGCTGCTGGAGTGGCAGCAGGAGACGCCCGATCCGGACGCGTTCTGGTCGGCGCTCACCGCCGACCTGGCCGGCGACCGGGAGATCACGGTCGTGACGGAGTGCGGCGAAACGCTTCAGCTGCGGGCCGGCGCCACCTGCGTGGACGCCGCCTACCTGCTCGGCGAGGACACCGGCCACCGGTGCATCGGCGTCCGGGTCAACGGCCGGCTCACCGCGCTGTCCACCGTCCTCCAGGACGGCGACCTCATCGCCGTGCTCACCGAGACCGTGCCCGCCGGGGCCGGGCCGCGCGCCGCCGAGCCCTCCGGGCCCGCGCCCGAGTGGCTCGCCCACGCACGCACCCCGGCCGCCCGCCTCGCCATCGAGCGCTGGCTGGCCGACCACCCGGCCCGGCTGCCGGCGGTCCGCACCGGCCCCTCCGCCGGGCAGCCCGTCCCGCCCGCGCACCGCACCGCCGAGCGCCGGGCCGCCCCGGTCGCGGTGGCCGGGCGACCGGGGGCGCCGGTGCGGCTGGCCCGCTGCTGCACGCCGGTGCCGCCGGACGAGGTGACCGGCTACCCGATCCGCGGCGGCACCGTCGCCGTGCACCGCACCGGCTGTCCGGCGGGGGAGCGGATGCGGGCCGCCGGACGCGGCACGCTGGAGGTCCGCTGGCGGGCCGACGGCACCCCGGCCGACGGCTACCGGGCCACCCTGCGGGCCGAGGCCCTCAACCGGCCCCGGCTGCTCGCCGACCTGACCGCGGCGATCTCCGCCGAGGGCGTCGGCATCGTCTCGGCCGAGGTCGAGCCGCCCCAGGAGCTGCGGGTACGGCACACCTACACGGTCGAGCTGCCCGCCCCGGCCGCCCTGCCCGGCCTGATGCGGGCCATGCTCCGGGTCTCCGGCGTGTACGACGTGAGCCGCCCGCACGCCCCCGAGGACGGCACGGCCGGAAGAAATGGGGGTGACCGGCCCGCGCCGGGCGTGGGACCATCGAGGGGAATGCGCGGCAGGTCCACGGCGTTCACCGGGCAGAGGAGCTCCGGTGCCGTCCACGGGCCGTCGCCGAAGCCACCCAGCGACCAAAGGACAGAATGACCTCCACGTTCGACACCCGCGACCACGCCGACGCCCCGCGCCGCCTCGACGGTCTGCGGGCGGAAGCCCTCATGGACGAGGACCTCGCGGCCATCGACGAGGACCTCGGCCAGCACTACGACGGAGACCAGTACGACCGCAGCGAGCGCGCCGCGCTGCGCCGCGTCGCCGGCCTCTCCACCGAGCTCCAGGACGTCACCGAGGTCGAGTACCGCCAGCTCCGCCTGGAGCGCGTGGTGCTCGTCGGTGTCTGGACGGACGGGACGCTGGAGGAGGCGGAGAACTCGATGGCCGAGCTCGCCGCCCTCGCCGAGACCGCCGGCTCCGAGGTCCTGGACGGTGTGATCCAGCGCCGTGACAAGCCCGACGCCGCGACCTACATCGGCTCCGGCAAGGCGAAGGAGCTGCGCGACATCGTCGCCTCCACCGGCGCCGACACCGTCGTCTGCGACGGTGAGCTCACGCCCGGCCAGCTGATCCACCTGGAGGACGTGGTCAAGGTCAAGGTCGTCGACCGGACGGCCCTGATCCTCGACATCTTCGCCCAGCACGCCAAGTCCCGCGAGGGCAAGGCGCAGGTCTCGCTCGCGCAGATGCAGTACATGCTGCCGCGCCTGCGCGGCTGGGGCCAGTCGCTCTCCCGGCAGATGGGTGGTGGTGGCTCCGGCTCGTCCGGCGGCGGCATGGCCACCCGTGGTCCCGGTGAGACCAAGATCGAGACCGACCGGCGCCGGATCCGCGAGAAGATGGCGAAGCTCCGCAAGGAGATCGCCGACATGAAGAAGGGCCGCGACACCAAGCGCCAGGAGCGCAGGCGCAACCAGGTGCCGTCCGTGGCCATCGCCGGGTACACCAACGCCGGCAAGTCCTCCCTGCTCAACCGGCTCACCGGGGCGGGCGTCCTGGTGGAGAACGCGCTGTTCGCCACCCTGGACCCGACCGTGCGCCGGGCGCAGACGCCCAGCGGGCGGGTCTACACGCTGGCCGACACCGTCGGCTTCGTCCGGCACCTGCCGCACCACCTGGTCGAGGCGTTCCGCTCCACCATGGAGGAGGTCGCCGACGCGGACCTCATCCTGCACGTGGTGGACGGTTCGCACCCCGAGCCGGAGACGCAGCTGGCCGCCGTGCGCGAGGTCATCGTCTCGGTGGACGCACAGAACGTCCCCGAGATCGTGGTGATCAACAAGGCGGACGCCGCCGACCCGCACGTGCTGCAGCGCCTGCTGCGCCGCGAGCCGCACGCCATCGTGGTGTCGGCCCGCAGCGGCGCGGGCATCGAGGAGCTGCTGAAGCTCATCGACGACGAGCTGCCGCGCCCGGCCGTCGAGGTGCGGGCCCTGGTGCCCTACACCCAGGGCGGGCTGGTCTCCCGGGTGCACGCGGAGGGCGAGCTGCTCTCCACCGAGCACACCGGCGAGGGCACGCTGCTGCACGCCAAGGTGCCGGTCGAGCTGGCCGCGGAGCTGGAGGGCTACGCGGTGGCCCTGCGGGGCTGATCGGCTCGTCGCGACGTCCGCGAGGCCCCCGGACAGGGTTCTGTCCGGGGGCCTTCGCGCGTCATCGGACGTTCTTGGCGAAGTACTCGAAGGCCTGCTTCGCCTGGTCCTGGAGCGAGGGGCCTGCCAGGTACCCGGTCGGGTTGCGGTCGCCGATCGAGGTGACGCTGATCAGGTTGGGCTTGCCGTCCTTGACGATGAACCAGCCGCCGCCGTCGGCGCCGCCGGTCATGGTGCAGCCGATCGCGTACATCGGCGGGCGGGCCCGGTCGAAGGACAGCCGGGCGGGGGCGGCCGGCGAGTCGCAGTGGTCGAGCTCCGTGCCGTCGAACGGCTTCTCGGCGGGGTAGCCGTAGGAGGACGCCGAGGTGATCTGCTCGCGCGGGGCGTTGAACCAGACCGGGACCGAGCCGCCGACCGTCTCCTCCAGCGACCGGTCGGAACCGCTGTCGTCGCGCACCCGGACGATCCCGTAGTCGTACTGGTCGCGGGCGCCGGTGCCGCTCTCGTCGAGCCAGGTCGGCGAGACCAGCGCGCGCACCGCCGTCCAGCGGCCGTACGGGGAGACCTGCTGGTCGGTGGCCGGCTTCCCGCGGCCGGCCTGGCCGTCGCGGTTGAAGCCGGGCACGAAGGTGATGTTCCGCAGCCAGGCGCCGCCCTTGCCGTCGTGCAGGCAGTGGGCGGCGGTGTAGACGAGGTTGCTGCGGCCCGGGGCGGCCGGGTCGGAGACCACCGTGCCGGAGCAGGCGGCGTCGCCCCCGGGGGCGGTCACGAAGAGCCTGCCGACCACGGCGGCGGCCGGGCCGTACGGGTGCGGCTGCGCCTGGGCCGGGACCGGGGCCGGGGGAGCGTCCTGCGGCGCGTCGCCCCGGGCGGTGGTGCGCGGGGCCTCCGGGGTGGGCCGGCCCTTGGCGGCCTCCATCCTGGTGCGGGACCAGAAGCCCGGGGGCACCTTGTTGTCGAAGGCGCTGTCGGCGACGAAGCGGGCCCAGTCGTCGACCTTCCAACCGGCCAGGTCGCCGGGGCTGGTCGGCGGCGCCGGCCTGGCGAGGGCGGCCGGCGCGCTCGCGGCGCTCCCCGCGGGCCGGTCCGGCCCGCAGGCGGTCGCGGTGAGGGCGAGCGCGGCGAGCGCCGCGGCGCCGGCCAGCGCGGCCCGGCGCCGCGGCACGCGTCCGCGGGTGGTGTACGGCACGGTGCATCGTCCCCGGCTGTGGGTGAACGCGGTCACTGCTTCCTGGAGATCCAGTCCAGGGCGTTCTTGGCGACCGTCTCCAGGTACGGGCCGCTCAGCGAGGTGTGCTCCTGGGTGCCGATCGACGTGTTGCTGACCAGCGCCGTCCGCCCGTCCGGCATGGTGGCGAACCAGCCGCCGCCGCTGGCGCCCTGGGTCATGTTGCAGCCGATGGTGAGCATCGACGGCCGCTTCGGGTCGAAGGACAGGCGGGTCGGCTTCCCGCCGTCGCACTTGTACAGCTCCTGCCCGTCGAACGGCTTGTAGAGCGGGTAGCCGACGGCCGAGACGGAGAGCTGGTCGCGCGGGGCGTCGAACCAGACCGGGACGGCCGAACCGACCGTCTCCTCCAGCGACTTGCCGGTGCCGTTCTGGTTGCTCACGTGCATGATCGCGAAGTCGTACTGGCTGGCGGAGTCCCCGGTACCGCCGCCCTCGACCACCCACTGCGGTGAGGTGGTGACCTGGTCGGCCCACCAGGTGCCCAGCGGGGCCAGCTCGGACAGCGGGGCCTTCTTGCCGCCGCTGGAGGCGCCCGAGTTGTTGTAGGCGGGCACGAACACGAGGTCCTTGTAGTAGTTGCCGCCCTTGCCCTCGTGCACGCAGTGGCCGGCCGTCCAGACCAGGTTGCTCCTGCCCGGGTGCTGCGGGTCGGTGATGACCGTCGCCGAGCAGTTGCCCCGGCCGCCCTGGGCGCTGAAGAACACCTTGCCGGAGGGCTGCCTGGTGTACGGGCGCGGCACCGGCACGGCCTTGACCACCGGCGGTTCGGGGTCGGTCACGCCGTTGTCGGAGGCCGGCTTGGCGGTGGGCGGGGCCGGGTCGGCCGGCTTGGAGTCGCCCATCTTGTCCGGGTTCCAGAAGTCCTTCACGACCGGGTTGTTGAAGACGTGCTTGGAGGCCCAGTTGTCCCAGTCCTCGAACTTCCACTTCTTCAGGTCGTCCCAGCTCTTGGGCAGGCCCTCCAGCAGGCTGGTGGGGATGCCCGAGGGCAGCGTGATCCCGCCGATGACGCCGCCGCCCGGGGCGGGGCTGCCGGGGCCGCTCGCCGAGACGGGCGGCGGTGCGGCGGTGCCCGTGCCGGTGGCCGAGGACGGGCCGTCCGGGCCGCATGCGCTCACCGCGAACAGGGTGCCGGCGGCGAGGACGGCCGCGACGGCGGACCGGTGGATCGATGGCATCTGTGCGCTTCCCCCTGTGGGTCGGTGCGTGGACGGGACGGGACGGGACGGGACGGGACGGTCGTGAACGGGACGGGCCGGGGTAGGAGTCTTCCACCGGTCGGGAGGACGACGCCGGGCGCCCCCGGGTTGCGGCTCCCGAGCGGTGGTCACCGATCCGTGACGAAGCCTCCACGGGAGCCGCCGGTACAACCGGGCCTTCCTCCCCGGCGGTGAACAATCACCGATCTTCACCCGGACGAGTGAGCCGTCCTTGTGATCACCCGTCAGGGATAGGTAACCCTTACCTGACGCGACGGTGCGAGCGCCCGCCGAACCCCCCTCCGCCATCCGCGCGCGTCCGCACCCCACGCGTCCCGAGGAGCACCCTTGAGCACCGCCGCCCTGACCGGAGCCCCGCCCGAAACGCCGCCGCCCGCGGACCGGCCGGCCGGGCCCGACCCGCTGCTGCACCCCGACCCCGCCGTCGCCGCCGAACAGGCCGCGCTGGAGGCCCTGTTGCGCTGCTGGACGCGCGAGACCGGCGCCCACCCGGGGCCGGACGGCCGACTGCGGATCGCCGTGCTCGGCGGCGCCGCGCGGCTCTGCGCGCCCGTCCGCCACTGGTCGCCCGGCGGCTGGCACCGCTTCGGCCCGGCCCGCCTCGGCGCGGGCGACGGGGCCCCCGACGCCCCGGTGGACGCCGTCACCGCCGCCGCGCTGCTCGCCGCCGCGGCCGCCGACCGGCCCGACCCCGGGCAGGTCGCCGACCTCGCCGCCCGGGTCGCCGACTCCGTCGTGCGCACCGCCGAGATCCTCGCCCACCGCCGCACGGCCGCCGCGCCCGGCGGACCGGAGGGCTCCCACTTCCTCGCCGCCGAACAGTCCCTGCTGCTCGGCCACCCCCTGCACCCCACCCCCAAGAGCCGCGACGGCCTCGGCCCCGCCCAGAGCGCCGCCTACTCGCCCGAACTCCACGGCTCCTTCCGGCTCCACTGGTACGCCGTCGACCGGGCCCTGCTCGCCGCCGGATCCGCCCTCCCCGAGAGCGCCGAGCGGCTCACCGCCCGCCTGCTCGGCGACCGCGCCCCGCTGCCGCCCGGCACCGCCGCCCTGCCCCTGCACCCCTGGCAGGCCCGCGAGCTGGCGCACCGCCCGGCCGTCGCCGCCCTGCTCGCCGAAGGACTCCTGCACGACCTCGGCCCGGCCGGCGACCCCTGGTACCCCACCTCCTCGGTGCGCACCGTCTACCGGCCCGGCACCCCGTGGATGCTCAAGCTCTCGCTCGGCCTGCGGATCACCAACTCCCGGCGGGAGAACCTGCGCAAGGAGCTCCACCGCGGCCTGGAGGTGCACCGGCTGCTGGAGAGCGGCCTCGCCGCCGAGTGGCGGGCCGCCCACCCGGGCTTCGACGTCGTCCGCGACCCCGCGTGGATCGGCGTCGACCACCCCGCCCTCGGCGACCCCGGCGGCCTGGACACCGTCCTGCGCGCCCAGCCCTTCGCCCCCGCCGACCGCGCGCTGTGCGTCGCCGGGCTCGTCGCCGAACAGCCGCTCGGCACCGGCACCACCGTGCCGTCCCGGCTCGGCGACACCCTCCGTGCGCTCGCCGTGCGCTGCGGCCGCCCGCTGCACACCGTGGCCGCTGAATGGTTCCTGCGCTACCTGCACGCCGTCGCGCTCCCCGTCCTGTGGCTGGACGGCCGCGGCGGCATCGCCCTGGAGGCGCACCAGCAGAACAGCCTCGTCCTGCTCGACGCCGAAGGCTGGCCCCGGGGCGGGCGCTACCGCGACAACCAGGGCTACTACTACCGGGAGAGCGCCCGCGAGCGGCTCACCGCCCGGTTGCCCGGCCTCGGCGAGCACAGCGACACCTTCCTCCCGGACGACGTGATCGACCACCACTTCGCCTACTACCTCGGCATCAACCACGTGCTCGGCCTGGTCGGCGCGCTCGGCTCCCAGGGGCTCGGCGACGAAACGGTGCTGCTCGCCGCGCTGCGCCGCTTCCTCTCCGGACCGGAGGCGACCGCCACCGGCTCGACGCTGCCCGCCCTGCTGCTCGACGCGCCGACGCTGCCCTGCAAGGCCAACCTCCTCACCCGGATCAACGGCCTGGACGAGCTGGTCGGCCCGGTCGCCACACAGTCCGTCTACGTGGACATCCCCAACCCCCTGGCGGACGCGTGACCGTGCTCGACGACGTGCCCGGGTGGGGCGAGACCGAGACCCCCACCCCGGCCGGCCGGTTCCGGCTCCGCCCGGTCCGGCTGCCCGCCGACCTCGGCCTGCTCGCCGACTGGATGAACGACCCCGAGGTCGCCGCCTTCTGGGAGCTCGCCGGGCCGCCCGCCGTCACCGCGGAGCACGTCCGGGCCCAGCTCGACGGCGACGGGCGCAGCGTGCCCTGCCTGGGCCTGCTCGACGGCACCCCGATGAGCTACTGGGAGGTCTACCGCGCCGACCTCGACCCGCTCGCCGCGCACTACCCGGCCCGGCCCCACGACACCGGCGTCCACCTGCTGCTCGGCCCCGCCGCGAGCCGCGGCCGGGGCCTGGGCGCCGTCCTGCTGGCCGCCGTCGCCGACCGGATCCTGCGGCAACGGCCGCGCTGTGAACGGGTGGTGGCCGAACCCGACGTCCGGAACCGGCGTTCGGTCCGGGCCTTCGAACGGGCCGGGTTCCGCCCGGCCGGCGAGCTCGACCTGCCCGCCAAGCGCGCCGCCCTGATGATCCGCGACCGCGCCTCACTCCCCGCCTAGGACACCCCCGTGCACTCCTCGACCCCCCAGCCGCCGTACGACCTGCTCGGCGTGGGCATCGGCCCGTTCAACCTCTCGCTCGCCGCGCTCGCCGAGCCCGTCCCCGGCCTGCGGACGCTCTTCTGCGACCAGCGCCCGGAGTTCCGCTGGCACCCGGGGATGCTGGTGGACGGGGCCCGGATGCAGGTGCCGTTCCTCGCCGACCTGGTCTCCCTGGTCGACCCGACCAACCGGTGGTCCTTCCTCAACTACCTGCGCGACCAGGAACGGCTGTTCCCGTTCTACTTCGCCGAGCGCTTCCAGCTGCCGCGCCGCGAGTACGACCACTACTGCCGCTGGGCGGCCGAACGGCTCGGCACCTGCCGGTTCGGCACCGAGGTCAGCGAACTGCACTGGGAGGACGGCCTGTTCCGGGCCGAGCTGACCGACACCGCGACCGGTCGGCGCAGCCGCGTGCACGCCCGCAACCTCGCGCTCGGGGTCGGCACCCGGCCCGTCCTGCCCGAGGCCTTCGCCGCCCTCGACGGCCACCCCGGGGCGTTCCACTCCGCCGACTACCTCGACCGGCGGGCCGCCCTCGGCGGCGCCCGGGACATCACCGTCGTCGGCAGCGGCCAGTCCGGTGCCGAGGTCTTCCTCGACCTTCTGCGCCGCCACGACGGCGACGGCGTCCGGCTGCGCTGGCTCACCCGCACCCGTGCCCTCGCGCCCATGGAGTACTCCAAGCTCGGGCTGGAGCACTTCACCCCCGACTACACCCGTTACTTCCACGGCCTGCCCGAGCCCGTCCGGGACACCCTGGTCGCCGCCCAGTGGCAGCTCCACAAGGCCGCCAGCGCCGAGACCCTCGCCGAGATCCACGACCACCTCTACGAGCGGACCATCGGCCGCCCGATCGACACCGCCCCCGTCGAGATCACCCCCGGCACCGCCGTCACCGAGGCCCGGTCCGGCCCCTGCGGAGGCCTCGAACTGCGCTGCCGGCACACCGACTCCGGCGCCGAGCACCTCGTGCGCACCGACGCCGTGGTGCTCGCCACCGGCTACCGGGCCGCCCGCCCGGCCGCGCTCGAACCGCTCGCCCACCTGATCGACTGGGACGCGGCCGGGCGCTACCGGGTCGACCTGGACCACCGCGTCGCCACCCGGCCCGAACTCACCGGAGGCCTCTACGTCCAGAACGCCGAACTGCACACCCACGGCGTCGGCACCCCCGACCTCGGACTCGGCGCCCACCGCGCCGCCGTCATCCTCAACGCCGTCACCGGCCGCACCGTCCACCGGCTGCCCACCCGCACCGCGTGGACCGGCTTCGCGCCGCCCGTCCCCGCCTTCCCCCACCCCCAGGAGCTGACCCGTGCCGCAACCGCCGGCCGCTGAACCGCCGCTCTACCTGCCGCCGCAGCTCACCCCCGGGCCCTGGCAGCGGGCCGGGCGCGCGCTGCTGGCCAAGATGCTCGGCGAGTTCGCCTACGAGGAACTGCTCACCCCGGTGCCCGTCCCGGACGCGGACGACGAGTACCTGCTCGGGCTGCCCGAGGCCGAGTACCGCTTCACCGCCCGCCGGGGCGCCTACGGCAGCTGGCGGGTCGACCCGGACTCCGTCCGCTGCGACCGCGAGGACGGCCTCGACCCGCTGCGCTTCCTCCCGTACGCCCGGCACACCCTCGGCCTGCGCGGCGAGACCACCGGCCACCTGATCCGCGAGCTCACGGCCACCCTCACCGCCGACGCGCACCAGCTGGCCACCGCGCTCACCGCCGCCGAACTCGCCGACCTCGACCACGCCGCGCTGGAGGGCCGCCAGGAGGGCCACCCCTGGATCGTCCCCAACAAGGGCCGGATCGGCTTCTCCGCCGCCGACGCCGCCCGCTGGGCCCCCGAGGCGCGCACCCCGCGCCCGCTGCCCTGGATCGCCGTCCACCGCCGGCTCGCCCGCTACCGCGGCGTGCCCGGCCTCGACCGGCCCGAGCAGCTCTACGCCCGCGAGCTCGACGACCCCGGCGCGCTGCGCGCCGCGCTCGGCCCCGACGCCGACGACTACCTGCTGCTGCCCGTCCACCCCTGGCAGTGGGACGAGACGGTCGTCCCGCTGTTCGCGCCCTGGATCGCCTCCGGCGAGATCGTCCCGCTGCCCTCCGACGGCGACCCACGGCTGCCCCAGCAGTCCATCCGCTCCTTCTTCAACACCGCCCACCCCGAACGCTGCACCGTCAAACTGCCGCTCTCCATCCTCAACACCCTGGTCTGGCGCGGGCTGCCGGTGGAGCGCACCCTCGCCGCGCCCGCCGTCACCGCCTGGATCCACGGCCTGCGCGACGCGGACCCGTTCCTGCGCGACGAGTGCCGGGTGATCCTGCTCGGCGAGATCGCCTCCGTCACCGTCGACCACCCGCTCTACCGCGACCTGCCCGAGGCGCCCTACCAGTACAAGGAGCTCCTCGGCGCGATCTGGCGCGAACCGCTCGGCCCCTTCCTGGACGGCGGCGAACGCGCCCGCACCCTCGCGTCCCTCCTGCAGACCGGCTCCGACGGCCGCGCCCTCGCCGCCGAGCTCATCACCCGCTCCGGGCTCGGCCCCGCCGAGTGGACCCGCCGGCTGTTCGCCGCCATGCTGCCGCCGCTGCTGCACTTCCTCTACCGCTACGGCTTGGTCTTCTCCCCGCACGGCGAGAACGCCATCGTCGTCTTCGACGCGCACGACGCCCCGGCCCGGCTCGCGGTCAAGGACTTCGTCGACGACGTCAACCTGAGCGACGAGGACCTGCCCGAACTGCGCGGCCTGCCCGCCGAGGTCGACGACGTCCTGCTCCGCGAGCCCCCGCAGGGCCTCTGCCAGTTCCTCCACTCCGGGCTCTTCATCGGCGTCTACCGCTACCTCGCCCCGCTCCTGGAGGCGCAGACCGGCCTGCCCGAGGCCGACTTCTGGGCCCTCCTGCGCGACGAGATCGGCCGCCACCAGGACCGCTTCCCCGAGCTGCGCGAGCGCTTCGAGCTGTTCGACCTCCTCACCCCGCGGATCGAGCGGCTCTGCCTCAACCGCAACCGGCTCCTCCTGGACGGCTACCAGGACCGCCCGCACCGGCCGCACGCCGCCCGGCACGGTACCGTGCCCAACGCCCTCGTCACCCCCGGCGCGGATCTTCCGGGGCGACGCGACCGGATTGTCACCCCCGCGCCGTAGGGTGGGAGGGTCATGACGAACGACTCCCAAACCCAGCTCCCCGGCGAGGACGCAGCCGCCCCGGCCGAGGCCGGGGAAGCCGTCGCGGTCCCCCGCTCGCGCATCCCCGAGCTGCTCCACGCCGCCGTCGAGTCCGTCGGCGGCGTGGAACGCCCCGGTCAGGTGAAGATGGCCGAGGCCGTCGCCGACGCCGTCGACAACGCCGAGCACCTGCTCGTCCAGGCCGGCACCGGCACCGGAAAGTCCCTCGCGTACCTGGTGCCGGCCCTCGCGCACGGGGACCGCGTCGTGGTCGCCACCGCCACCCTGGCGCTCCAACGCCAGCTGGTCGAACGCGACTTGCCGCGCACGGTCGACGCGCTGCACCCGGTGCTGCGCCGCCGGCCGCTGTTCGCGATGCTCAAGGGCCGCTCCAACTACCTGTGCCTGCACCGGGCCAACGAGGGCACCCCGAGTGACGAGGGCGAGGGCCTGTTCGACGCCGCCGAGGCGCTCGGGGGCCCGGCCAGCAAGCTCGGGCAGGAGGTGCTGCGGCTGCGCGAGTGGGCGGACGAGACCGAGACCGGCGACCGCGACGACATGAGCCCCGGCGTGTCCGACCGGGCCTGGTCCCAGCTGTCGGTCACGTCCAAGGAGTGCCTGGGCGCGACGCGTTGCGCGTACGGGCAGGAGTGCTTCGCGGAGAAGGCCAGGGAGCGGGCCAAGCTCGCGGACGTCGTCGTCACCAACCACGCGATGCTCGCGATCGACGCGATCGAGGGCGCGCCGGTGCTGCCCGAGCACGGGCTGCTGATCGTCGACGAGGCGCACGAGCTGGTCAACCGGGTCACCGGCGCGGCCACCGCCGAGCTGACCGTCGGCGCCGTCAACCGGGCGGTCAAGCGGGCCGCGCGGCTCGCCAACGAGAAGGCCGTCGACGCGCTCCAGGCCGCGGCCGAGAACTACCACGGGCTGATGGAGACCGCCCAGCCCGGCCGGGTCGAGGAACTGCCCGAGTACCTGGCGTACGCCGTCACGGCCATCCGGGACTCCGCCCGGCAGGTGATCACCTCGCTCGGCGAGACCAGGGACAAGGGGCTCACCGACGAGGACGCGGTCCGCAAGCAGGCCATGGCCTCCGTCGAGACGATCCACGAGACCGCCGAGCGGCTGCTGGAGGACTCCGAGTACGACGTGGTCTGGATCGAGCGCAACGACCGCTTCGGGATGGGCACGGCCTCGCTGCGGGTCGCGCCGCTGAGCGTCTCCGGGCTGCTGCGCGAGGGCCTGTACAATGAGCGCTCGGTCGTCCTGACCTCGGCCACGCTCAAGCTCGGCGGGGACTTCAACGGCGTGGCCGGCTCGGTCGGCCTGCCCTCGGAGGCCCGGCTGCCGGACGAGCGCACGCCGGGGGACAACCCGGACGCCGACGCCGGCTTCGGCGAGGACGCGGTGCCGCACTGGCGCGGCATCGACGTCGGCTCGCCGTTCAAGTACCCCAAGCAGGGCATCCTGTACGTCGCCAAACACCTCTCCGAGCCCGGCCGCGACCCCGAACGGCCGGACATGCTCGACGAGTTGGAGGAGCTGATCGGCGCGGCCGGCGGCCGGACGCTGGGCCTCTTCTCCTCGATGCGCGGCGCGCAGGCGGCCGCCGAGGCGATGCGCGAGCGGCTCGACAACCGGATCCTGCTCCAGGGCGAGGACACCCTGGGCGAGTTGATCCGCGAGTTCGCCTCGGACGCGACCACCTGCCTGTTCGGCACGCTCTCGCTCTGGCAGGGCGTCGACGTGCCCGGCTCGGCCTGCCAGCTGGTGGTGATGGACCGCATCCCGTTCCCCCGGCCGGACGACCCGTTGATGAGCGCCCGCCAGAAGGACGTCGAACAGCGCGGCGGGAACGGCTTCATGGCGGTCGCGGCGACGCACGCGGCGCTGCTGATGGCGCAGGGCGCGGGCCGGCTGGTCCGCGCGGCCGACGACCGCGGCATCGTGGCGGTGCTCGACCCGCGGGTGGCGACCAAGCGTTACGGGGGCTTCTTCCGCTCCTCGATGCCGGAGTTCTGGTACACGACGGACCGCAACCAGGTGCGCCGCTCGCTGGCGGCGATCGACGCCTCGGCGGCGCCGGTCAGGCCGGTGGTCAAGCGCGGTTCGTAGACCGCTCCCGCAGGCCTTCGCAGGGCCTTCGCAGGGCCCTGCGAAGGCCTCGGAGAACGCCGGAGGGGCTCCCCGCGCGAACGCGGCGAAGCCCCTTCCCGGTGCGTGCGGGCGGATCCGCTCAGAGGCGGCGCAGGACCGCCACCACCTTGCCCAGGATGGTCGCGTTGTCGCCGTTGATCGGCTCGTAGGCGGGGTTGTGCGGCATCAGCCAGATCCGGCCGTCCTCGCGCTTGAGCCGCTTGACGGTGGCCTCGCCGTCGATCATCGCGGCCACGATGTCGCCGTTCTCGGCGACCGGCTGGCGGCGCACGGTGACCCAGTCCCCGTCGCAGATGGCCGCCTCGATCATCGAGTCGCCGCGCACGGTGAGCGCGAACAGCTCGCCCTCGCCGACCAGTTGGCGCGGCAGCGGGAAGACGTCCTCGACCGTCTGCTCGGCCAGGATCGGACCGCCCGCGGCGATCCGGCCGACCAGCGGGACGTACGAGGTGGACGGCCGGCCGGCCGTCTCGGCGGTGTTCGGGCGGGCCACCTCGACGCCGCGGACCTCGTAGGCGCGCGGGCGGTGCGGGTCCCGGCGCAGGAAGCCCTTGCGCTCCAGGGCCATCAGCTGGTGGGCGACCGAGGAGGTGCTGGACAGGCCGACGGCCTGGCCGATCTCGCGCATGGACGGCGGGTAGCCCCGGCGCTGGACGGAATCCCGGATGACCTCGATGACGCGGCGCTGGCGCTCGGTGAGCCCGGCCTCGTCGGTGCGGATGCCGGGGGGGCGGCCGGGCATCGCCCGCGCGGGCGCGGGGTGGGCGTCGTCCAGGACGGGGGAGTGTTCGATCGGCTGGTCGGGGACGCGGCTCGCGCTGGAAACGGCCGGGCCGGAGAGGCGGTGGTCTTCGCTACGGTCCATGCTGACGTCCACACTCTGCTGATTCGTGGTGCGCTGCCCCACCTTGAACTGGGAGTGTTCCTGCACCGGGATGGTGTTGCTTTCGATGGTGTTCACGGCGGCCCCTCTCGACGGCTGTCCTCTCCCTTTTCCAGCCCAACGCACCCCGTATCGAAAGGTTGCGCCAAACACACGTTCGAGTGAATTATTCGAGAGTTGGCTGACTCGATCAAGGCTTTGTTGTACATCGATCGAATGTTCGACAAGAACTCGACTTCCGCAGTCTAATCGGCGTCGACACGCCAGGGGTGTCGCGTCCCCCTGAGGCCTACATCTAGTGGCTACAGTCCTCTCCGTGCCCAGTGGTAGTGGTCGCGGCTCATGATCAGCTTGCCGAGGCCCCGGGCGCATCGCATAGACTCGACCCAGTCCGCACGTCCTGCCAGGGAGGGATCCTTCAGGTGCACTGCCCCTTCTGCCGGCACTCCGACAGCCGCGTCGTCGACAGCCGGACCACCGAGGACGGCAGCTCGATCCGCCGTCGCCGGCAGTGCCCGGACTGCGGCCGCCGCTTCACCACCGTGGAGACGGCCGCGCTGATGGTCATCAAGCGCAGTGGGGTCACCGAGCCGTTCTCCCGGGAGAAGGTCATCTCCGGCGTCCGCAAGGCCTGCCAGGGCCGCCCGGTCACCGAGGACGCCCTCGCCCTGCTCGGCCAGCGGGTCGAGGAGTGCGTGCGCGCCACCGGCAACGCCGAGCTGACCACCCACGACGTCGGGCTGGCCATACTCGGCCCGCTCAAGGATCTCGACGTGGTCGCCTACCTGCGCTTCGCCAGCGTGTACCAGGCGTACGACGGACTGGAAGACTTCGAGGCCGCCATCGCGGAGATCCGCGCCGGACGGCCCGCCGAGGCGGAGGGCACCTGCGTGCCCGTTGCCGCCGCCGCGCCCTAGGAGGCGCCCCACCCGGCCCCGCGGGGCCGGGCCGTGCCACGACGGCCCCACGGGGCCCACGCGTGCCCGGAATCCGGGCACAGAACATCACGAACCGTGCGCAAGCGGGCGAGGCTCTCGCCTGCCCGCACACCGGAAGAACGAACCAGCGGTGCCCGGACTTTTCGGGGCACCACGGGCGTTTGCCCAGGAGTCGGGCGTTTGCCCAGGAGGAGGAGCGAGAAGTGACAGACACCACGAGCGGTTCCGCACGCGGGTCGAAGTCCGACAAGGCCGCGGCGAAGGGTGCCGGCAAGGCCCCCAAGGGCGGTCTGCGGATGGAGCGCATCTACACCACCCCTGGCGTCCACCCGTACGACGAGGTCCGCTGGGAGCGGCGCGACGTCGTCATGACCAACTGGCGCGACGGGTCGGTCAACTTCGAGCAGCGCGGCGTCGAGTTCCCGGACTTCTGGTCGGTCAACGCGGTCAACATCGTCACGTCCAAGTACTTCCGCGGCGCCGTCGGCACCCCGCAGCGCGAGTGGAGCCTCAAGCAGATCATCGACCGCGTGGTGCTCACCTACCGCGCCGCCGGCGAGAAGCACGGCTACTTCGCCACCAAGGACGACGCCGAGATCTTCGAGCACGAGCTGACCCACGCCCTCCTCCACCAGGTGTTCAGCTTCAACTCGCCGGTCTGGTTCAACGTCGGCACCAAGCAGCCCCAGCAGGTCAGCGCCTGCTTCATCCTGGCCGTCGACGACTCCATGGAGTCGATCCTCGACTGGTACAAGGAAGAGGGCATGATCTTCAAGGGCGGCTCCGGCGCCGGCCTCAACCTCTCCCGCATCCGCTCCTCCAAGGAGCTCCTCACCTCGGGCGGCAACGCCTCCGGCCCGGTCTCCTTCATGCGCGGCGCCGACGCCTCCGCCGGCACCATCAAGTCCGGTGGCGCCACCCGCCGGGCCGCCAAGATGGTCGTTCTCGACGTCGACCACCCGGACGTCGAGGCCTTCATCGAGACCAAGGTGAAGGAGGAGGAGAAGATCCGCGCCCTGCGCGACGCGGGCTTCGACATGGACCTCGGCGGCGACGACATCGCCTCCGTGCAGTACCAGAACGCCAACAACTCGGTCCGCGTCTCCGACGAATTCATGACCGCCGTCGAGAACGGCACCGAATTCGGCCTGCGCGCCCGCCTCACCGGCGAGGTCATCGAGACCGTCGACGCGAAGAAGCTGTTCCGCAAGATGGCCGAGGCCGCCTGGGCCTGCGCCGACCCCGGGATCCAGTACGACTCCGTCATCAACCACTGGCACACCTGCCCGGAGTCCGGCCGCATCAACGCGTCCAACCCCTGCTCCGAGTACATGCACCTGGACAACTCCAGCTGCAACCTCGCCTCGCTCAACCTGATGAAGTTCCTGCGCGACGACGACACGTTCGACGCCGCCACCTTCGCCAAGGTCGTCGAGCTGGTCATCACCGCGATGGACATCTCCATCTGCTTCGCCGACTTCCCGACCGAGAAGATCGGCGAGACCACCCGCGCCTACCGCCAGCTCGGCATCGGCTACGCCAACCTCGGCGCCCTGCTGATGGCCACCGGCCACGCCTACGACAGCGAGGGCGGCCGCGCCCTGGCCGGTGCCATCACCTCGTTGATGACCGGCACCGCCTACCGCCGCGGCGCCGAGCTCGCCGGCGTCGTCGGCCCGTACGACGGCTACGCCCGCAACGCCGCCCCGCACCAGCGGGTCATGAAGCAGCACGCGGACGCCTCGCTGGACGCCGTCTCCCGCGACGACCTGGACGCCCCGGTCTGGCTCGCGGCCAACAAGACCTGGCAGGACGTGCTGCGCCTCGGCGCGCAGAACGGTTTCCGCAACGCCCAGGCCTCGGTCCTCGCCCCGACCGGCACCATCGGCCTGATGATGGACTGCGACACCACCGGCGTCGAGCCCGACCTCGCCCTGGTCAAGTTCAAGAAGCTCGTCGGCGGCGGCTCGATGCAGATCGTCAACGGCACCGTCCCGCGCGCCCTCAAGCGCCTCGGCTACCAGGACGAGCAGATCGAGGCGGTCGTCGCCCACATCGGCGAGCACGGCAACGTCGTCGACGCGCCGGGCCTCAAGGCCGAGCACTACGAGGTGTTCGACTGCGCGATGGGCGAGCGCGTCATCTCGGCCATGGGCCACGTGCGGATGATGGCCGCGATCCAGCCGTGGATCTCCGGTGCCATCTCCAAGACCGTGAACATGCCCGAGAGCGCCACCGTCGAGGAGATCGAGGAGATCTACTTCGAGGCGTGGAAGATGGGCGTCAAGGCGCTCGCCATCTACCGCGAC
Source organism: Kitasatospora sp. NPDC048722 (assembly GCF_040650235.1). Lineage (NCBI taxonomy): Bacteria > Bacillati > Actinomycetota > Actinomycetes > Kitasatosporales > Streptomycetaceae > Kitasatospora > Kitasatospora sp. NPDC048722. Next base: position 81,373 of record NZ_JBEZGX010000018.1, on the reverse strand, counting down.
AACTGCAAGGTCGGCCAGCCGCTCTCGGCCAAGAAGAAGGACTCCGAGGCCAAGGCCGAGGAGGCCCAGGCTCCCGCCGCGGTCGAGAAGGTCGTCGAGTACCGCCCGGTCCGCAAGCGCCTGCCCAAGGGCCGCCCGGGCATCACCACCTCCTTCACGGTCGGTGGCGCCGAGGGCTACATGACGGCCAACTCCTACCCGGACGACGGCCTCGGCGAGGTCTTCCTGAAGATGTCCAAGCAGGGCTCGACCCTCGCGGGCATGATGGACGCCTTCTCCATCGCCGTCTCGGTCGGCCTGCAGTACGGCGTGCCGCTGGAGACCTACGTCTCGAAGTTCACCAACATGCGCTTCGAGCCGGCCGGTCTGACCGACGACCCGGACGTGCGGATGGCGCAGTCGATCGTCGACTACATCTTCCGCCGCCTGGCGCTGGACTTCCTGCCCTTTGAGACCCGCTCGGCGCTCGGCATCCACTCCGTCGAGGAGCGCCAGCGTCACCTGGAGACGGGTTCGTACGAGCCGCTGGAGGCCGAGGAGCTCGACACCGAGTCCCTCGCCCAGTCCGCCCCGCCGGCCGCCAAGCCCGCCCCGGCCCCGGCCCCGGCCGCGCCGGCACCCAAGGCCCCGGCGAAGCAGGCCCACAACTCCACGGAGCTGATGGAGATCCAGCTCGGCCTCAACGCCGACGCCCCGCTGTGCTTCTCCTGCGGCACCAAGATGCGCCGCGCCGGCAGCTGCTACCTCTGCGAGGGCTGCGGCTCCACCAGCGGCTGCAGCTGATCACGCCCGACCCCGGTGTCACCTCGCGTGAGGTGAACCGCTGAAGCGGGGCGAGGACTTCACGGTCCTCGCCCCGCTTCTTTCATGTCGATCCTCATGTCGATCCGCGTTCGTGTCCGCCCGTGCCGGCGCGTGTCCGTCCGTGTCGGGACGCCGATGTCACGGATGGGGCCGGTGGACTGTCGGAAGGGGTGAAGGGCCTTCGGAGAGGAGTGGGTGAGTCATGACGGTGCTGGTGACCGGGGCGACGGGGACGTTGGGGCGGGAGGTGGTGCGGCTGCTGGTCGCGCGTGGGGCGGCGGTGCGCGGGTTGAGCCGGCGGGTCCGGGGCGGCGGGGCGGACGGGGTCGAGTGGGTGGTCGGCGACCTGGTGACGGGGGACGGGGTCGCTGCGGCGGTGGCCGGGGTGGAGACGGTGATCGACTGCGCGACCTCGGAGGGCAAGAAGGACCTGGACGGCGTGCGGCACCTGGTCGCGGCGGCCGAACGGGCCGGGGTGCGGCACCTCGTCTACGTGTCGATCGTCGGCGTCGACCGGGTGCCGATCCCGTACTACCGGACGAAGTACGCGTGCGAGCAGGTGGTGCGGGAGTCCCGGCTGGGCTGGACGGTGCTGCGGGCGACGCAGTTCCACGACCTGCTGCTGAGGTTCTTCGGCGCCTCGGCGAAGCTGCCGGTGTTCCCGGTGCTCACCGGGATGCGGTGCCAGCCGGTGGACGTCCGGGAGGCCGCCGGGCACGTGGTGGAGTTGGTGGGGGAGGGGCCGTCCGGCTACACGCCGGAGGTCGGCGGCCCACAGGTGCGGACGTACCGGGACCTGGCCGAGGCCTACCTGCGCGCCACCGGCCGCCGTCGGCTGCTGCTCCCCCTGAGCCTCCCCGGACAGGCCGTCCGTGAGCTGCGGGCGGGCGGCAACCTCACGCCGGAGCGCGCGGTGGGTCGGGGCACCTTCGAGGAAACCCTGGCGGAGCGCTTCGGCCGTCGTTGATGTCAACCTGGGTTGACGCGCGCGCCCGTGTCAACCAGAGTTGACACCATGAGCGAGAGCGGAGAGCTCGCGGCAGCCGCGAGCAGCCGGGACCCCGCCGTGGGGCTCCGGTCGGTCCGGGCCCTGCGCGACCTGGCGGACCGCCTGGAGAAGCTCCAGGTGGGCAACGCCCGTGCGCAGGGCTGGTCCTGGCAGGACATCGCGGTCTGCCTCGGGGTGACCCGGCAGGCCGTGCACAAGAAGTACGCCCGGCGGGGGGCCGGTCCGGAACAGGACGGAGACTGAGCGATGTTCGAGCGATTCACCGACGGGGCGCGGCGCGTGGTGTTCGTGGCCCAGGACGAGTCCCGGCTGCTGCGGCAGGCCGGTGTCGGCACGGAGCACCTGCTGCTGGGGATCCTGGCGCAGGAGGCGGACCCCGGGGCCGCGGTCCTGATCGACGCGGGCTTGGACCGGGAGACGGCGCGGCAGGCGGTGGCCCGGCTGATCGGGCCCCGCGACGACGCCGAGGCGCTGGCCTCGATCGGGGTGGACCTGGACGCCGTCCGGTCGGCCGTGGAGGCGGCCTTCGGCGAGGGGGCGCTGGACGCGCCGGCCGAGGGGGAGCCGAAGCGGCGCGGCTGGTTCAGGCAGGCGGACGCGAAGCCGGCCCGCAGTCGGTTCGGCTCCGGGGCGAAGAAGGCCCTGGAGCTGTCGCTGCGGGAGTCGCTGCGGCTGAAGTCGGGTCAGATCGCGGTGGGGCACCTGCTGCTCGGGGTGATCAGGGAGGGGGACGGGCTCGGGGCGCGGGTGATCGTCGATCACGGGCTGGACCTGGGGGCCGTCCGGCAGGCGGTGGAGGCGAAGCTGGCCTGAGGGCGGGGCGGGTGCGGTTCGCCCGGCGAGCGCCCGCCCGGCGCCTGCCTCCGGGGCCTGCCTCCGGGGCCTGTTTTCGGCGTCGCCGGGCGGGTGGTGGGTGTACGGCGGGCATCCGTTGAACGTCGTGAATCGGTGTGGGCGACGTGAATGAACGAGATTGACCGTCAACTGGCTGCTTGAGGGCAATGTCTGAATCGATATGATCGGCCGAAAGCGTGAATCGATCAGCCGCCCGGAGACGTTTCGCGACGCCGCCGGGCGGCCTCGTATGCGCTCGAACCACCGTCGGTGCCACCAGTGCCACCGACCCGCCGCCCGAGCCGCCGCCGTTGTCGAGGACCGCACTGATGAGAGAAGCCACCAGTTCCGACGGCGGCCCGCGCCGAGCGCCCGCGCCGCGGACCGTCGTGCTGACCGCCGCAGCCGTCCTGCTCGCCGTGGTCGCCGCGCCGGTCGGGATCGGCCGGGCGCTCGGCGCCCACCAGCCGCTGACCGCGCTCGCCGTCGGAGCCGTCAGCGTCCTGTGGCTGATCGCCGTCGGCGTGGCCGCGAGCGGGACCGAGCGCTCCCGGCGGCTGGCCGAGGACCTCGCCGCCCAGCACCAGGAGACCACCGCCGCCCTGGTCCTCGCCGGCTCCGCCCGGCAGGCCGAGACCGCCGCGCACGACGACGCCGTGTCCGCCCGCGCCGAGCGGGACGCCGCCCGGGCCGAGCGGGCCCGGGTCGAGGCGGACGTCGTCGCCGCACACGCCGAGCTGGCCCGGCTGAGTGCCGAGCTCGACGCGGAACGGGCGCGGACCGAGGAGGCCCGGGCGGCGGCCGAGGCCGAGCGCGCGGACCTCGACCGGCTCGCCGACGGCGTCCTGCCCGAGGTCGTGAAGAAGCTCCGGAACGGCGCGTCCGTCGACAGCGCGCTGACCGCCCACCGCGCGCACCCCCAGCACGCGCTGCTGCGCGTCGTCGCGGAGGAAGTCGGCCGGGGTGAACGGCTGCGGGCCGCAGCGCTCGCGGTGTGCGCGACGGCCGCCGGGCGCGTCCAGGCGCTGGCCACGAGCATGCACGCGGAGCTGCGCGAAATGCAGCACCGGCACGACGAGGAGGTCCTCGGCGACCTCCTGCGGCTGGACCACTCGACCGCCCAGGCGGGCCGCATGGCCGACAGCATCGCGGTGCTCACCGGCGCCCGCTCGGGCCGCCGTTGGGCGAAGCCGATCGCGGTGGAGTCGGTGCTGCGCGGCGCGCTCGGCCGGATCGGCGCCTACCAGCGGGTGCGGCTGCACAACGCCAGCACCGCGGCCGTCGCCGGGTACGCGGCCGAGGGCGTGATGCACGCGCTGGCCGAACTCCTCGACAACGCCACCAACTTCTCCGCCCCGCCGGCCGAGGTGCACGTCTACGTCGAGGAGGTGTCCGCCGGGCTGGCGATCACCGTCGAGGACAGCGGTCTCGGTCTGAGCGACAGCTGGCTGCGCCGGGCCGAACGGGCCGTCTCCGCCGAGCCGTTGGACCTCGCCACGCTCTCCGCCGGTACCCGGCTGGGCCTCGCCGTGGTCGGCGTGCTGGCGCGCAAGCACGGTCTGCAGATCTCGTTCCGGCCGTCGGCGCGCGGCGGTACGGGCGTGGTGATGCTGGTCCCGCAGCAGTTGCTCACGCACGGCGCTCCGGCGCCCGCCCCGGTCCAGCCGCCGGTCACGGAGCCGGTGCGCCCCGCGCTCACCCCTGCGCGCCCGGCGCCCGCCCCGCTGCCGCCCGCGCCAACCGCGCCAACCGCCCCGGCCGCACCGGCCCCGCTGCCGCCCGCGCCCACCCCGATCACCGACAGCGGCCTGCCGCAGCGCCGCCGCGGCCAGACCCTCGCCGCCACCGCCCCCGCAGCGGCGGCCCCGTCCGCGAAGCCCGTCCGCGCGGACGCCTCCACGGCCGCCGCCCGGTTCGGCGCCTTCCGCCGGGCCGCCCAGCGCGCCGCGGAGGACACCGCGACCACGGACGCCCCGACCACGGACACCGACACCACGCCCGACGCTTCCCCCGTCACCGAGAAGGACTCCTGATGAGCAGCGCGACCGACCGTGACCTCGACTGGCTGTTGGAAAACCTGCTGAGCGTCACCCCCGGCGCCCGGCACGCCCTGGTGCTCTCCGCCGACGGCCTCAAGCTCTGCCACACCTCCGGCCTCGACGCCGACCGGGCCGACCAGCTGGCCGCGATCGCCTCCGGCCTGCAGAGCCTGGCGCACGGCGCCTCGATCGAGTTCGGCGACGGTACCGGCGGCGTCCGGCAGTCGATGACCGAGTTCCACGGCGGCATCCTGTGCATCGTGGCGGCCGGCGAGGGCGCGCACCTGGCCGTCGTCACGGACGACGAGGCGGACGTGGGCGTGGTCGGCCACAACATGCACGGCCTGATCGAGCAGATCGGCGTCCACCTCAGCGCGCCGGCCAGGTCGGTGGAGGAGACCGGGACGCACGAGAGCGCCCGGGCATGAACGCCGGGCCGGTCCTGCCGGGTCGGGACGACGACCCGGACCGCCTCTACACGATCACCCGGGGCCGCAGCCGCTCCCCGGAGAACGCCTTCGACCTGGTCACGCTGATCGTCGCCGAGCGGGAACCGGCGCCGGGCATGCAGTCGGAGCACGCGCGCATCCTGCGGATGTGCGAGGCCCCGACCGCCGTCGTGGAGGTCGCGGCGGAGCTGGCGCTGCCGGTCTCGGTGGTGAAGATCCTGCTCGGCGACCTGCTGGAGTCCGGGGCCGTCACCGCCCGGCACCCGCGGTTCGCGCCGAACAAGGCCCGGCTGCCCGATCTCGACACGCTGAAGCAGGTGCTGCATGGCCTCCAACGGCTCTGACCCCTCCACGACGGCGGCCCCGGTGACGGCCCCGACCCCGGCCCCGGCGGCGACCCCGGCCCCGGTGACGGCCCCGGCCGCCGGCCGCACCCCGCTGCGCGCGACCGCCGACAACGCGCTGAAGATCGTCGTGGTCGGCGGCTTCGGCGTCGGCAAGACGACGCTGGTCGGCTCGGTCAGCGAGATCCGTCCGCTGAACACCGAGGAGGTCATGACGCGGGCGGGCGAGGGCATCGACCCGGCCGGCGCGTGGGGCAAGCGCTCCACGACGGTCGCCTTCGACTTCGGCCGGATCACGCTCTCCGAGAGCCAGGTGCTCTACCTGTTCGGCGCGCCGGGGCAGGAACGTTTCTGGTTCCTGTGGGACCGCCTGTTCAGCGGTGCGCTCGGCGCGGTCGTCCTGGTGGACACCCGGCGCCTGGAGGAGTCCTGGTACGCCATCGACCGGCTGGAGCACCACGGCACCCCGTTCATCGTGGCCCGCAACAACTTCGGCGAGCCGACCCACACCCTGGAGCAGGTCCGCGAGGCGCTCGACCTGTCCCCGGAAGTGCCGCTGGTGGACTGCGACGCCCGGGACCGGGAGTCCGGCAAGCGGGTGCTGATCGAGCTGGTCGGTCACCTGGCCACGCTCGTGGAGGCCGAGGCCGGACTCCCCGTGCGGCCGGCCGCGTCCCGCCACGCCGAATCCCCCGCGCAGCAGTACTCGGCGCAACAGTACGAGGAGAGCACCCCGTGACCGAGCCCGCCGTCACCCCGCCCCCGGGCTGCCCCGCGCACGCCGGCGCCACGCCGCTGTACGGGCCGCGCTTCCAGACCGACCCGGCCCAGCTCTACCGCGAGCTGCGCGCCCAGCACGGCCCGGTGGCCCCCGTCGAACTGGCCGGCGGCGTCCCCGCCTGGCTGGTCATCGGCTACCGTGAGCTCCAACTGGTGACCGGGCAGCCCCAGTTGTTCGGCCGCGACTCCAGCCGCTGGAACGCCTGGGACACCCTGCCCGCCGACTGGCCGCTGAAGCCGATGATGGCGCCGGTGCCGTCGATCCTCTACGCCGAGGGCGAGGAGCACGTGCGCCGCTCCCGGGCGGTCACCGACGCGCTGGCCGCGGTCGACCCGTACGAGCTGCGCAAGCACGCCGAGGAGATCGCCGACCGGCTGATCGACGACTTCGCCGGGCGAGGCGAGGCGGACCTGGTCGCCGAGTACGCGCACCGGATGCCGCTGCTGGTGCTGTGCCGGGTGCTCGGCCTGGACGAGGAGCAGGGGCCGGAGCTGATCGCGGCGTTGCTGACCATGCTGGACGGCGGCCCGGACGCCCCGGCCGGCGCGCAGCGGCTGCTGGAGCTGATGCTCGCCCTGGTGCGGGAGAAGTCCGAGCACCCGGGCGCCGACGTCGCCTCGCGCATGCTGGAGCACCCGGCCGGGCTGACGGAGGACGAGGTGATGCGCGACCTGCGGGTGCTGCTGATCGCCGGCCACCAGCCGTCCTCGTACTGGATCTCCAACGCGCTGCGCCTGATGCTCACCGACGAGCGGTTCGCGGCCTCGCTCGCGGGCGGCCGGCGCAGCATCAGCCAGGCCCTCAACGAGGCGCTCTGGGAGGACACCCCGACGCAGATCTTCGCCGGCCGCTGGGCCGTGCGGGACACCCACCTCGGCGGCCAGCGGATCGCCGAGGGGGACATGCTCCTGCTGGGCTTCGCCGGGGCGAACTCCGACCCGTCGGTGCGCCGGCCGGACGGCCGGCCCGCCGAGGGCAACCGGGCGCACATGAGCTACTCGTACGGCGAGCACGGCTGCCCGTTCCCCGCACAGGAGGCGGCCGAGGTGATCGCCACGACGGCGATCGAGGTGCTGCTGGACCGGCTGCCGGACCTGCGGCTCGCGGTGGCCGAGCACGCGCTGGTGTGGCGGCCGTCGGCGTGGGTGCGGGGGCTGGTGGCGCTGCCGGTCTCGTTCACCCCGGGGTACGCGGCCTGACCGGCCTGTCCTCGGTTCTCCGACCGCTCGAAGTCCCGTCCTCTCGTTGGTCCCGCAGTCCCGCAGTCCCGCAGTCCCGAAGGAGAGTTGCCGATGTCCGCGGCCCCGGCCCCGTTCGTCCTCGACCCGCTGGCCCGCGACAACGCCGCCGAGGGCGCCCTGCTGCGCGCCGCCGGTCCGGCGGTACCGGTCGTGCTGCCCGGCGGGGTCGCCGCTTGGGCGGTGACCCGGCACGCCGCCGCGCGTGACCTGCTGACCGATTCCCGGCTGGTGAAGGACGCCGCGCACTGGGCGGCCTTCCAGCGCGGGGAGGTCCCGAAGACCTGGCCGCTGATCGGGCTCGCGGTGCCGGGTCCGAGCATGGTCACCACGGACGGCGCCGAGCACCGCCGGCTGCGGGCGCTGGTGGCGCAGGCGTTCACCCCGCGCCGGGTGGAGCTGATGCGCCCGCGCGTCGAGGAGATCACGCACCGGCTGCTGGACGCGCTGGCCGCGGGCGGGCCGGACGTGGACCTGAAGACGGCGTTCGCGTTCCCGCTGCCGATGACGGTGATCTGCTCGCTGCTGGGCGTGCCGGAGTCGGACCACGGCGTGCTGCGCGACCTGTACGAGCGGTTCTTCGGCATCAAGCCGGACCCGGCGGGCATCCAGGCGACCATCGCCGGGCTGAACGCCTTCGTCAACGACCTGGTGGCGCAGCGCCGTTCGGCCCCCGGCGACGACCTGGCGAGCGTGTTGCTGGCGGCGGACACCGAGGGCGGCGCGCTGACCGACGCGGAGGCCGCGGCGACCCTGCGGGTGATCATCGCGGCGGGTCACGAGACCACGGTGAACCTGATCGGCAACGCCGTCCGGGCGCTGCTGGCCCACCCGGACCAGCTGGAGCTGGTGCGGTCGGGGCGGGTGTCGTGGGACGCGGTGGTGGAGGAGTCGCTCCGCTGGACGCCGCCGACCAGCAACTTCCTGTTCCGCTTCGCCGCCGAGGACATTCCGGTCGGCGACGCGGTGATCCCGGCGGGCGAGCCGGTGCTGATCTCGTACAACGCGATCGGCCGGGACCCTGCGCAGCACGGCATCACGGCGGAGGTGTTCGACATCACCCGGGACGCGTCCCGGCACCTGTCCTTCGGCCACGGCCCGCACGTCTGCCCGGGGTCGCCGCTGGCCAGGCTGGAGGCGGGGGTCGCGCTGCCGGCGCTGTTCGAGCGGTTCCCGGGGCTGTCGCTCGCGGTGCCGGACGGGGAGCTGCGGCCGAGCCCGTCGCTGGTGGTCAACAGCCTGCTGGAGCTGCCGGTCCGGCTCTTCTGACGGACGGCCGTCCGGCGGCCCCGGCCCCCGTCGGGGCGGGGCCGCCGGCGTGTCCGGGCGCGGTGAGGGCCCCCGGGGAGGCTGGCGGCCGTTTGTCGGGGCGCGGTCGGGTCACGACCGGGACACCGCGCGATGAAGGTCGATCGCGGACCTTGGCGGCGACCGGCGGCTGGGTTAACGTCGTCGGATCGGCCCGCACGTCCCCATCCGACGATCCGATCAGCCGACCATCTCCGGTACAGCGCAATGTCGTTCGGTCCACAGCCGGCAGCACGCCCTGGCGAGGAGAACCACATTGACCCTCAACCCGACCGCACCGTCCCCGAGTTCCCGCCGCCGTCTGGTCGCCGCGCCCGCGCTGCTCGCGGCGCTGGCGCTGACCGCCGCCTGCTCGAACAGCTCCGGCGGTTCGGGCGACGGCGGGGGAGCGGCCCAGTCGCTGTCCGGCGACTGTGCCAAGTACCAACCGTACGCCGGGCATTCGGGCACCACGGTGACGATGTTCGCCTCGATCCTCAGCCCGGAGTCGGACAACCTGGAGAAGTCCTGGGCGGAGTTCTCCAAGTGCACCGGGATCAGGATCAGTTACGAGGGGTCGAACGACTTCGAGTCCCAGCTTCCGGTCCGCGTGGCCGGCGGGAACGCCCCGGACTTCGCGATCATCCCGCAGCCCGGCCTGCTGGCGCAGATGGTGAAGAGCGGCAAGGTGGTGAAGCCGCCCGCCCAGACGGTCACCAACCAGGACAGGTGGAGCCCGGTCTGGCGGACCTACGGCTCGGTCAACGGCACGTTCTACGCCGCCCCGATGAGTGCCAACATGAAGTCGCTGGTCTGGTACTCGCCGAAGGCCTTCAAGGCGGCCGGCTACGAGGTGCCGAAGACCTGGGCCGACCTGATGGCGCTCAGCGACAGGATCGCCAAGGCGGGCGGCGGCAAGCCGTGGTGCGGCGGCATCGCCTCCGGTACGGCCACCGGCTGGCCGGCCACCGACTGGCTTGAGGAGGTGGTCCTGGGCACGTACGGCGGTGACGTGTACGACCAGTGGGTGGGCCACCAGGTGAAGTTCTCCGACGAGAAGATCACCACCGCCATGAGGACGGTCGCCGGCTGGATGCAGAACCCGGCCTGGGTCAACGGCGGCTTCGGCGACGTGAAGTCGATCGCCACGACGACCTTCCAGGACGCGGGCACGCCGATCCTGAGCGGCAAGTGCTTCATGCTGCAGCAGGCGTCCTTCTACAAGGCGCAGTGGCCCAAGGACACGAAGATCGCTCCGGACGGCGACGTCTTCGCCTTCCACCTGCCCGCGGTGAACCCGGTCGTCCCCAGCCCGGTCGAGGGCGGCGGCGAGTTCCTGACCGCCTTCTCGAACCGGCCCGAGGCGCAGGCGGTGCAGAACTACCTGTCCAGCTCGGACTGGGCGAGCAGCCGGGTGAAGACGGCCACCGGCTGGGTCTCGGCCAACCAGGGCGTCGACAAGAGCCTGTACACCGACCCGGTCGACCGGCTGTCGGCGGACGCGCTGACCGACCCGGGTGCGACCTTCCGCTTCGACGCCTCCGACATGATGCCGGCCGCGATCGGCTCCGGGCAGGAGTGGAAGTCGCTGACCTCCTGGTTCGCCGAGGGCCAGACGATCCAGAAGGTCGCGGGCGACATCGACGCCGCCTGGCCGCAGTAGTCGCGGCCGGGCACGCCTCGCGGCGCCGCGACGGCGGGCGCCGCTCCGGGGCCCCACGCCCGGCGCCGTCACGGGACCGCCTGTCGAGGGCGGTGCGGGGCCACCCACCCGCACCGCCCGCCCCCTTCCCACCGGCACCAGGAGGGACGCACAGTCATGTCCGTACCCGGCACCCCGACCCCGCCCGCCGCGCTCGCCGGCGGCGCGTGGGGCGACGCGGCGATCAAGTTCGCCAACACCTTCGGCGCGGTCGCGGGCTTCCTCGGGATCCTGCTGCTCGTCTTCCTCGCCGCGGGCCGGGCCCGGGGCCGCCTGGGCCGGCCGCTGGCCGTCGCGGTCTTCCTCGGCCCGGCCGCGCTGCTGCTCCTGGTCGGCCTGGTCGCGCCGTTGCTGCGCACGGTCTACCTGAGCTTCTACAACGACGACAGCTCCCGCTTCGTCGGCGGCGAGAACTTCGGCTGGGCGTTCACCACCGACTCCGTGCGGCACGTGCTGGTCAACACCGCGCTGTGGCTGGTGGTCGCGCCGCTGGCGGCGACCGGCCTCGGCCTGGTGCTGGCACTGCTGGTGGACCGGATGCGCGGTCAGGCGGTCTACAAGTCGCTGATCTTCATGCCGATGGCGATCTCGCTGGTCGGCGCGTCGATCATCTTCAAGTTCGTCTACGAGTCGCGCGGCCCCGGCCAGTCGCAGATCGGCCTGCTCAGCCAGCTGGCCGTCGCGCTGGGCTGGCACGACCCGCCGAACTGGATGCTCGACCAGCCGCTGAACACCTTCCTGCTGATGGTGGTCATGGTCTGGGTGCAGACGGGTTTCGCGATGGTGGTGCTGTCGGCGGCGATCAAGGCGATCCCGGACGAGATCACCGAGGCGGCTCGGCTCGACGGCGCCGGCGGGCTGCGGCTGTTCTGGTACGTCACCGTGCCGATGATCCGCACGACGGTGGTGGTCGTGCTGACCACCGTCATGATCACCACGCTGAAGGCCTTCGACATCGTCCGCACCATGACGGGCGGCAACTTCGGCACCCAGGTGCTCGCGAACGAGATGTACTCGCAGTCCTTCGTGCAGTTCGACACCGGCCGGGGCAGCGCGCTCGCGGTGATCCTCTTCCTCGCGGTGCTGCCGCTGGTGGCCTACAACATCGTCCAGCTGCGGAAGGAGCGTGGGGTGCGATGAACAGCGGCTCCCGAGGCCCGGTGCGCAAGGCGTTCAGCAGTCCGCTCGCCTCGGTGTTCGTCATCGCGGTGACGGTGCTGTGGACGATTCCCACGCTGGGCCTGCTGGTGACATCGCTGCGGCCCAAGCAGGACGTCGCGGCGGACGGCTGGTGGAACGCCCTCCTGCACCCGGACCTCGGCGTCGGCAACTACCACACCGTGCTGTTCGAGGGCGGCTCCGGCGTCTCGACCGGCCTGATGCCGTTCCTGGTCAACTCGCTGGCGATCAGCATCCCGGCGACGGTCTTCCCGCTGGTGCTGGCGGCCATGGCGGCGTACGGGCTGGCGTGGGTGCGGTTCCGGGGCAGCGACGTGGTGTTCTTCGTGGTGTTCGCGCTCCAGGTGGTGCCGATCCAGATGGCGCTGATCCCGCTGCTGCGGCTGTTCTCGGGCGGCGCGCACCTGGGCTCGCTGACGCTGGTCCCGGCGGTGGACCTGAAGGGCAGCTACGCGCCGGTCTGGCTGGCGCACACCATGTTCGCGATGCCGCTGGCGGTGTTCCTGCTGCACAACTTCATCGCGCAGCTGCCGCGGGACCTGATGGAGGCGGCGGTGGTGGACGGCGCCTCGCACTTCAAGATCTTCCGGTCGATCGTGCTGCCGCTGTGCACGCCGGCGCTGGCCTCGTTCGCGATCTTCCAGTTCCTGTGGGTCTGGAACGACCTGCTGGTGGCGCTGACGTTCGCGGGCGGCACACCGGAGGTGGCGCCGATGACCGTGCGGCTGGCGCAGTTGTCCGGCTCTTTCGGCGGGCGCTGGGAGCTGCTGACGGCGGGGGCGTTCCTGTCGATCGTCGTTCCGCTGATCGTCTTCTTCAGCCTCCAGCGGTACTTCGTCCGCGGGCTGCTGGCGGGGTCGGTGAAGGGGTAGCCGGGGGCGCCCGGGCGGCCTGGGCGGGTTAGGGGGCCGGGGCGGGTTAGGGGCGCCGGGGCGGGCGGGGAAGACCAGGGTGAACTGAACGCGTTCAGATGCAACTTTTGAACTTGTTCAGAATGCTCTACAGTCGGCTGTAGTCGCAGCGCCGAGCGCGCCTGCCGACGGGCTGCCCCGAGGGCGGTTCCCGCCTGTCCACCGACCACTGAGGGGGACTCATGTCCGCGCTGTCCAGCCCCGCCCCGGCCGATCCGCCGCCCGCCGGGCCCGCCTGGGGGGCGGGCCGGGCCGCCCCGAAGACGTTCTCGTGGCTGCGGCCCAGCGACCCCGACGGCAAGGCCGCCGCCACGCCGCGGGTGCTCGTCGCGGCACTGCTCACCGGCCTCCTGACGGCCTGGCTGCTGGGCGACGGCATCGGCGTCGGGCTGACGGTCTGCGGGGTCGCCGCGGCGGTCGGCGCCGGGCTGGCCGCCCGTGGGGCGGGCCGCCGGGTCCGGCCCTGGACGGTCGCCTGGAGCGCGCTCGCGCTGGCCCTGCTCGCCGTCCCGGCCCTGTGGGAGGCGGGCTGGCCGGTGGTGATCGCCGTGGTCGGCGCGCTGGCGCTGGCCTCGCTCGCGTTGCACGGCGGCCGCCGCTGGCCGGGCGTGCTGCTCGCCCTGCCGGGCATCCTCTGGCAGGCGGGGCCGGGTGTGCTCTGGGTCGCCGACGGCCTGGCCGGGCACCGGCTGCGCGGCCGGGGCCGGATCGTCCCGGTGCTCAAGGCGCTCGCGGTCGCGGCCGCGCTCCTCGTCGTCTTCGGCTGGCTGTTCGCCGGGGCCGACGCCGCCATGGCGGACGTCCTGGACAGCCTCAGCCCCAGCATCGACCTCGACCGGCTCCCGGTGCGCGCCGTGCTGTTCGCGGTCGGACTGCTCACCGCGCTCGGCTTCGCGCACATCGCCGCCGGCCCGCGCCGGTGGGACCGCACGGTGGTCCGGTCCGGCCGGGCCCGCGGGCGGCTGGAGTGGGCGCTGCCGCTCGTCGCGCTCGACCTCCTGTTCGGAGTCTTCGCGGTCATCCAGGCCGTGGTGGTGCTCGGCGGCGGCGACGCCGTTCTGCGCAACACCGGGATGAGCCGCTCCGACTACGCGCGGCAGGGCTTCTGGCAGCTGTCCGTCATCACGGTGCTCACGCTCGTGGTCGTCGCCGTCGCCAAGCGCTGGGCCCCGCGCAGCACCCCCGCAGACCGCCGCCTGGCGCGGATCCTGCTCGGTCTGCTCTGCGTGCTCGCCCTGACCGTCGTCGCGTCGGCGCTCGGGCGGATGTGGTTCTACGTCGACGCTTCGGGCCTCACCCGGCTCCGGCTCTGGGTGCTGGTGGTGGAGATCTGGCTGGGTGGCGTCTTCGCCCTGCTCATCGCCGCCGGCTTCACCCGTTCCGCGGGCTGGCTGCCGCGTGCCGTCGTGCTCAGCGGTGCGCTCGCCGCCGTGGTCTACGGGCTGATGGGGCCGGACGCGATCGTCGCCGAGCAGAACGTCGCCCGCTACGAGCGGACCGGCCGGATCGACCTGCGCAACGTCCGCGACCTCTCGCCGGACGCCGTCCCCGCCCTCGACCGGCTGCCCGGCGCCAAGCGGACGTGCGCACTGCAGCTGATCCGCACCGACCTGGAGAACCGGGCCGAGCCCTGGTACGCCGCCAGCCTCTCCTCCGCCCGGGCCCGGGAGATCCTCGCCGCGCGGCCCCTGGCGGACGACGGCCGCGGCGGGCGGAGTGCGTGCGAGCAGGCGGGGCTGAAGATCGACGCGTACTTCTGACCCGCGGGCCCTTGTGACCCGGGCGTCAGAAGGGCCCGCGGAACGGCGGACGGGCCGGCCGGGAGCGTGGTGCTCCCGGCCGGCCCGTCGGTTTCGGGTCCGGCCCCGGTGGCTCAGTGCATCGCGACGCCGGAGGTCTCCGACGGCAGGTCGCTCGCCTTGGCCTTGATCGCGAAGACCGCGACCAGCAGCGCGACCGCCGCGAGTGCGGCACCCACGATGAAGCCGTGCGAAGTGCCCTGGATCAGGACGGAGTTGGCCGCGTCGGTGCCCGGCGGGAAGTCCTGGTGCTCCTTGAGGTAGCCCAGTTGCTCCGGCGTGGCCGTCTGCATGAACGTCGGCAGTTGCAGCTTGGCCTCGGCCGTGGCGTAGTGGGCGAAGACCGTGGTCAGGATCGACAGGCCGAGCGAACCGCCGATCTGCTGCATCGAGTTGAGCAGGCCGGACGCGGCGCCGCTCTCCTCGCCGGGGACGCCGGCGACGGCGAGCAGCATGACCGGGACGAAGATCAGGCCCATGCCGAAGCCGAATATCACCGTGGGGCCGAGCACCCCGTCGATGTAGCCGCTGTCCTTGTCCATCTGGGTCAGCCAGGTCAGGCCGATGGTGACCAGCAGCGCGCCGCCGGCCATGAACGGCTTCGGGCCGTACTTGGCCTGGAGGGTGGACGCGACCTGCGCGGCGATGATGATCGCCACGCTGATCGGCAGGAACGACACGCCGGCCTTCAGCGGGCTGTAGCCGAGCGGGCCCTGCACGAAGAGCACGACGTAGAAGAAGATGCCGAACATGGCCGCTGCCAGGCAGAGCATCATCACCAGGCCGCCGGTGCGGTTGCGGTTGGCGAACAGGTGCAGCGGGGTGATCGGCTGGGCGGTCCGCCGCTCGATCACGACGAAGGCGGCGAGCAGGATCACGCCGGCCGCGAAGGAGCCGATCGTGAGCCCGTCCGTCCATCCGTAGTCCGGGTTGGCCGCGCGGATGAACCCGTAGACGAGGCCGACCAGGCCCAGCGTCGAGGTGAACGCGCCGGGCAGGTCGAAGCGGCCGTCGGTGCGCTCGGACTCGGCGATGTAGCGCGGCGCGGCGATCGCGATCAGCGCCGCGATCGGCACGTTGACGAAGAAGACCCAGCGCCAGTCCAGGTACTCGGTGAGCAGACCGCCGGCCAGCAGGCCGATCGCGGCGCCCGAACCCGCCACCGCCGAGAACACGCCGAACGCCTTGTTGCGTTCCGGCCCTTCCTCGAAGTTGGTGGCGATCAGCGCGAACGCCGTCGGTGAACAGATCGCGCCGCCGATGCCCTGGAGCGCGCGGGCGGCCAGCAGCAGGGTGCTGTCCTGGGCGAACCCGCCCAGCAGCGAGGCGAGGCCGAACAGCAGGGTGCCGAAGATGAACACCCGGCGGCGGCCGAGGATGTCACCCGCGCGACCGCCGAGCAGGAGCAGCCCGCCGAAGGTCAGCGTGTAGGCGTTGATGACCCACGACAGGTCGGTGGTCGAGAAGTTGAGCGCGTCCTTGATGCCCGGCAGCGCGATGTTCACGATGGTCGCGTCGAGCACCACCATGAGCTGCGTCGCCGCGATGACCGCCAGGGTGATGCCCTTGCCCCGGCTCGGGCCGCCGCGCGGCGGTGAGTTCTTGCTGAGAGTGTCGGAAATAGCCACGAAAGTGCCCCCTGGCTGGCTATGTGCGTGATGTGCTTCGGACCGTGGGTCCGGTGGAGAACCTGCGCTGTGCTGCAGGCTAGGAAGGAACGGGATCGTTCACTAATCTGGACGATATCCTGGGCCGGTTTGTGAACGCAAGCGTTCCTTAAGGGTGGTGGCAATGGATCATTCGGTGCGACGCCAGGTGACGGACCGGTCGGTCGGCCCGGCCCCGGAGGGAGCGGCGGTGCCGCCGGCGCGGTCGGCGTCCGGCCCGCCGGCCCTGTGCCGGGTGCGGGTGGCCACCGAGGTCCTCACCCGGCCGGTGCGCCGCCGCGGGAAGGAACTGGAGAACGCGATCTTCGCGGCCACGCTCGACCAGCTCACCTCCGGCGGGTTCGCGCGGCTGACGATGGAGGGCGTCGCCGCTGCGGCGCGGACCGGCAAGGCCGCGCTCTACCGGCGCTGGGCCTCCAAGGTCGAACTCGTCGTGGACGCCCTGGACTCCACTCTCCCACGGCCGAACGGCGTCCCCGACCTCGGGTCCACCCGCGGCGAACTCCTGCAGCTCATCGAGGTGTTCGCGGGTGCGATGAACTCGCGCGAGGGCAGCGCCCTGCAGGCGCTGATGGGGGAGCTCGACCACGAACAGGCACAGCTGTTCAAGGACTTCATCGTGCAGCGGGTCGTCGCGCCGACCACCGGGACGATCCTCGACATCCTCCGCCGCGGCGCGGAGCGCGGCGAGGTCCGCCCCGGGGCCGTCGCGCCGATGGTCGCGGACGTCGCCCCGGCGATGCTGCTCTACCAGGTCAAGATCTGCGGGCGCGAGCACATCCCGCCCGACTACGCCGTCCGCCTGGTCGACGACGTGCTGATGCCGATGATCAGGGCCTGAGGCGCGGCGGGCCGGTGCCCCGTCGGTGACCGAAGTGGCCTCGCGGTCCCCCCTCCGGCGTGGCGCGGGGCACCTCGGCGACGGGCTTAGGCTGGAACTGCCCCAGCTGAACGGGCCGCCCAGCCGAACGGAGCCTGTGATGCCCATCGTCCCGCCGACGCACTCCGTCGAGCGCTCGCTCCGCCGGGCCGGCGCCAAGGTCGTCGTCGGACTGGACGAGGTCGGGCGCGGCGCCTGGGCCGGACCGGTCACCGTCGGCGCGGCCGTGACCGGACTGCGCCGGCCGCCGGAGGGGCTCACCGACTCCAAGCTGCTCACCGAGCTGCGCCGCCGCGCGCTCGCACCGGTCCTCGCCGACTGGGTCACCGCGTACGCGCTCGGCCACGCCTCGCCGCAGGAGTGCGACGAGCTCGGCATGACCGCCGCCCTGCGCCTGGCCGCCGTCCGCGCCCTGGAGGCACTGCCGGTCGAGCCCGACGCGGTGATCCTCGACGGCAAGCACGACTACCTCGGCGGCCCCTGGCGGGTGCGCACGGTGATCAAGGGTGACCAGTCCTGCATCTGCGTCTCCGCCGCCTCCGTCCTCGCGAAGGTGCACCGGGACGGGATGATGGCCGAACTCGGCGAGCAGCACTCCGCGTACGGCTTCGCCGACAACGCCGGCTACCCGTCCCCGGTGCACCGCGCCGCGCTGGAGGAGCTCGGGCCTACCGAACACCACCGGCTCTCCTGGGCGTACTTGGACGCACTGCCGAAGTGGCGCCACCTGAAGCGGATCCGACCGGGTCTGGAGGCGGCCGAAGGCTCCGCCGACGAACAGTTGACGCTCGGTTTCTGACGTTCCGTCTGGAATTGCCCCGGGTGGGTCCGGCAACGGCTTGGTGCTCAATGGGTGGGGCGCCCGTGCGCGTTCGACCGGCATTTGATAGATATCCGGGTATGCCTGTCTTCCCCGAGGAGCCGGAGATTCACGAGAGCCTCCCGGGCCCCGGCGTTCCCTTCCCCCGAGAGTCGGACGCACAAGCCCTCCGCGCGCCTGCCACCGGCAGCGCGCCCGCCACCGCACCCACCACCGTCGCCGCGCCCGCCCCGGTGCCCGGCCCGCGCCCGGCACCGCCGCGTCCGGCACCGCCGGGCGCCGGCCGGCCCGGTCCGCAGCCCCGCCCGGTGCCCAAGCCCGGTCCGGCACCGCGCCGTCCGGCCCCGACCGCACCGCAGATCGAGGTCCGGCGGGTCGCGGCCACTGCGGCCGAGGCGCTGGAGCGCGCCGACGAGGCGGTCGACCAGCTGCTCGACGCCGGGCGCAGCCCGGGCGAGATCCTGGTGCTGACGGTCGGCGAGGCGCACCCGTGGCAGCAGCACGAACTCTCCTTCGGCAAGGAGCGCTACTGGGCGCAACTCTCCGAGGGCGGGGACGTGTTCTACGCGGACGCCCTGCTCACCCGCCCGGCCCGCCGCGAGGTGGTCGTCCTGGTCGCCAACGGCGGACCGGCCGCCCGGGCCGCGGAGGCGTACGCCGCGGCGCTCGGCCACGCGTCCGTGCTGCTCGTGGTCTGCGGCGACGCGGGCCCGGCCGCCGCGGGTGCCGCCGGAGCGGTGCCCGGTCGTCCGGTCAGCGCCTGAGCCGACGGTCCCTCCCGGGCCCGGTGCCGTACGGTGCCGGGCCCGCGGGCCGTCGTACCCTGCCGCCGTCCGTGGCCGGCCCGGGAGGCCGTGGGGCGGCGGGGCTCTGGAGCCCACGGCGGCTGCTCGGAAGCCCGTGGCGCTCGTGGAGCCCGTGGAGCCCGTAGCCCGTGGAGTTCGTGGAGAACCGGGGGCTCAGCGGGTCCCGGTGCGGCGGGCCGGTTGGACCGCGGAGACCCTGGCGGGCGTCCAGGGCCGCTCGGACGCCTGGCGCAGCGCGCGTCGGGCGCCCGGGGTGTCCAGGGCCGTGCGCGGGGGCAGCTCCGTCACGGTGTGGACCGGTCCGTCCGCCCACGAACCCGCGTGCGGATTGCGGCCCTGTCGCCCGTCCCCGAGGATCTGCCAGCCGGCCGGGGTCAGCCCGATATAGGAGCCGCAGCGCAGTCCGTGCAGGACGGCCGCGTCCCGCAGCGCCCACATCCAGGCCCCGTCCTGCTCGGTCCAGCCCGGGGCGCCCTCGCGGCAGCGCAGAAGCACCGCGGTGCGGGTCGGCACGGGCTGGCGCAGGTCGTGCGGAGTGATCTGGCGCAGGTACGCGAGCAGGGCGTTTCGGTGCTGCCAGCCGTCCGTGTCGTGCGGCCAGGGAGTGAACGAGGCCGAGGCGCTCAGGTGGTGCACCGCGTCGAGGACGGCGACCACGACCGTGCCCGGCTGGGGCAGGTGGCGCTGGTGCAGCTCCAGGACGAAGTCGCGCGGATCGCGCAGCAACGGGATCCCCGAGGCGGTCCAGGTCTCCAGGTCCAGCAGCCGTCTGGGTGCCGAACTCCGGGCGAGGGGAGACTGACCTCGGCCGATACCGTTGATCACGATCCTCCTTCCCGACCCACGGGCACGCGGGTACCTGCGTACGCCGAAGGCAGGGTCCACCGGACCGGGTTTCGGGTACCCGACAATTCTCGTGGCATCGGGGGCGGAGCGGCAACGATGAAATGATGAACGCCGCCCGAAAGTCCACGTTCTGCCGGATATATTCCACCGTGGCGCAAGCGGTACTCAGGCATCTCCGCAGCCCGGCGAGGGCCAGGGTGAACGGCCCGCGAACCGGGTTCCGCAATGTCATCGCCCCTCTCCCGTCATCGGCCCTGCGCGGGAGCCCCGTCGATGTGATCTCTCCCTCCTTTAGGCCATTCGAGTGAGTCGGTCCGAACGGACGGCTCACCTCCGTCCGGGTGTGCGGCCCGGGTGCGCGGCCCGCCGCCCGGGCCGCGCGGATCAGGCCTGCACGGCCAGCACCAGGGGCAGCACCGCGCTCGCCCCGGCGCGGCGCAGCAGGCGCGCGGCGACGGTGACCGTCCAGCCCGAGTCGACGAGGTCGTCCACCAGCAGCACCGGACCGCCCGCGGCGGCCACCGCCTGTGCCAACTCGGGCGGCAGGACCAGCGCTTCGGCCACCGAGCGCAGCCGCTGCGCGCTGTTGCTGCGGGCGCCGTGCGGGGGTCGCCCGTCGGCGTACTCGATCCGCCCGAGCAGCGGCAGCCGCCCGATCTCGGCGATCCGCGCGCCGAGCGTGCCGACCAGCTGGGGGCGGGTCGAGGAGGCCATGGTCACCACCCCGGCCGGCCGCTCCAGCCGGGTGCCGTCCCCCGAGGCGGGCCCGGCCCAGCCGCCCGGCCCGCGCGCCCAGTCGGCGAGCACCGTCACGAGGGCGTCCACCGCCTCACCGGGGACGGGCACGTCCGGCGCCTGCTCGGCGAGCAGGCCGCGCAGCCGGGTGCCCCAGCCGATGTCGGACAGCCGGCCGAGCGCCCGGCCCGGCTCGGCCTGCTCCCCGGCCGGGATGCGCCCCTTGAGCGACACGCCGACGGCTTCCATACCGGTGGGCCACAGCCGGCGCGGCTCGAAGCCGACCCCGGGGCGGCCGAGCGCGGCGCGGGCGGCCTCCAGCGTGGCGTCCGACACCTCCGGGGTGTGCAGCGGCCCGGCGCAGTTGTCGCACCGCCCGCACGGCGCGGCCTTCTCGTCGTCCAGCTGCCGCCGCAGGAACTCCATCCGGCAGCCGGTGGCCGCCGCGTACTCGCGCATCGCGCGCTGCTCGGCCTCGCGGGAGGCCGCGACCTTGGCGTAGCGGGCGGTGTCGTACTCCCAGCTCTGCCCGGTGGCCGTCCAGCCGCCCTTGACCCGGCGGACGGCCCCGTCCACGTCGAGCACCTTGAGCATGGTCTCCAGCCGGGTGCGGCGCAGGTCCACCCGGGGCTCCAGAGCGGCCGTGGACAGCGGGCGGCCGGCCTCGGCGAGGGCGTCGATCGTGCGGCGCACCTGCTCCTCCGGCGGGAAGGCCAGCGAGGCGAAGTAGCGCCAGATCGCCTCGTCCTCGCGACCGGGCAGGAGCAGCACCTCGGCCCGGTCGACGCCGCGCCCGGCCCGGCCGACCTGCTGGTAGTAGGCGATCGGGGAGCTGGGCGAGCCCAGGTGCACCACGAAGCCGAGGTCGGGCTTGTCGAAGCCCATGCCGAGCGCGGAGGTGGCGACCAGCGCCTTGACCCGGTTGGCCAGCAGGTCGGCCTCGGCGGTGCGGCGTTCGGCGTCCTCGGTGCGGCCGGAGTAGGAGGCCACGGCGAAGCCGCGCTCGCGCAGGAAGGCGGTGACCTCCTCGGCGGCGGCCACCGTCAGGGTGTAGACGATGCCCGAGCCCGGCAGGCGGTCGAGGTGGTCGGCCAGCCAGGCGAGCCGGTGCGCAGGGTCGGGCAGGGCCAGCACGCCGAGGGTGAGGCTCTCCCGGTCGAGCGGGCCGCGCAGCACCAGGGCGTGCTCGTCGGCGGTGCCGGTGCCGAGCTGCTCGGCGACGTCGGCGGTGACCCGGGCGTTGGCCGTGGCGGTGGTGGCCAGTACCGGGACCCGGGGCGGGAGGTCGGCGAGCATGGTGCGCAGCCGGCGGTAGTCGGGACGGAAGTCGTGGCCCCAGTCGGAGATGCAGTGCGCCTCGTCGACCACGAGCAGGCCGGTGGAGGCGGCGAGCTTGGGGAGCACCTGGTCGCGGAAGTCGGGGTTGTTCAGCCGCTCCGGGCTGACCAGCAGGACGTCCACCTGCCCGGCCGCGACCTCGGCCTGGATCGCGTCCCACTCCTCGGTGTTGGCCGAGTTGATGGTGCGCGCGTGGATGCCGGCCCGGGCCGCGGAGTCGACCTGGTTGCGCATCAGGGCGAGCAGCGGCGAGACGATCACCGTGGGCCCGGCGCCCCGGGCGCGCAGCAGGGCGGTGGCGATGAAGTAGACGGCGGACTTGCCCCAGCCGGTGCGCTGCACGACCAGGGCCCGGCGGTGGTCGACCACCAGGGCCTCGATGGCCGTCCACTGGTCGTCGCGCAGGGCGGCGCCGGGGCCGGCCAGCTCGCGCAGGACGGCCTCGGCCCGCGCCCTGACCTCGGCGCGGTCGGTGGCGGTGGCGGTGGTGTGGATCTCGTGCGGCTGCATGGCGTCCATGTAACCCCGAGGCGCCGACAACGGGCGAATGCCGGGGCGGGTGAGAAAGGTGGAGCAGGAGTGTATGTCATCCGATCTTCGGCTGAACGGCAGTCAAATATCGCTCGGGAGGGTGACGATGGCGTGCTCCGAACGAGGGAGGCGGAATTTCCGCCCGGAGTTGTCCACAGGAAAAAACAAAAGTCAGCCGGGGATTTCGGGGCGCGGCACTCTTCCCGTCATGAACGCCACGAACAACGACAGCGCCAGGAACGACGGCGACGGGACGAGCGAGGGCCACGCCATGAACAACGACAACGCCATGAACAACGGCAACACCATGAACAGCGACAACGCCGTCAACAACGGCAACACCATGAACAGCGACGCCGCGACGAAGGGCGACGACAGGGTGAACGGGGACAACGTGACGCTCTCCCTGGGCCCCGCTTCGGGCCACCGGCCGGTGACGATGCGCGGCCCGGCCGACATGGCCGAGTTGCTGCCCTACCTCCTGGGCTTCTTCCCCGACGACAGCATCGTCGCCGTCGGCCTGCACGGTCCCGACCTCCACCAGGGCGGGGTGCTCCGGGCGGACGTCCCCGCGTCCCGCGCGCAGTGGCCGGCCGCGGCGGAGGAGACAGCCGCCCTCCTGGTCGACGTCTCGGAACAGCGCGGCAGCCGCCCGGTCCAGGTGCTCCTCTACCTCTGCCAGGATCCCGTCCCTGGGCACGGGCCGTCGGTGGTGGACGGCCTGCGGCCGCTGGCGGACGGCCTCCGGGCCGCGTTCGCCCGCCGGGGCGTGCCGGTCAAGGAGTCGCTGTGCGTCTCGGACGGCCGATGGTGGTCCTTCCTCTGCCGCCGGGAGGGTTGCTGCGACCCGGCGGGGAACCCGATCCGACACGCCCCCGCCCCGGGGCCGGCCGCCGCCGCGGCGACGTTCGCGGGCCTCGCCCCGCGCGGCAGCCGGAAGGCGATCATCGCGGGGCTGGCCCCGATCGGCCCGCCGGGCGCAGACGCCCAGCGGGCGGCCCTCGCACGGGTCGGGACGGCCGATCCGTCGGCGCCGGGGATCGCCCTGCTCGACCAGGCCTTCGCCGAGTTCGCGGCCGGTGCCCGCGAGCTCGACGAGGACCGGACGGCACGGCTGCTGCTCGCCCTGCGGGACCGGCACACCCGGGACCGCGGCGCCGAGTACGTCCGGCCCGCCGAGCTGGCGCCCGCCGAGCGGCTCTGGCGCTTCCTCGCCCGGCGGGCCGTGCCGCCGCACGAGAGCTGCGCGGTCGCCCCGCTGACCCTGTTGGCCTGGGCGTCCTGGGTCGCGGGGGACACCGCGACGGCCCGGGTCGTGCTCGGCCGCGCCCTCGACCTCGACCCGTCCTACCTGCTGGCCGATCTGCTGCACGAGTCGCTCAACGACGGCATGACCCCGGAGGCGCTGCTCGCGGCCGTCGAGGGCCAGCGGCTCCGCCGGGAGGCGAAGCGGGCGAAGGAGGCGAACGACGAGAACGGGGCGAAGGAGGAGAGGAAGGTGCCGGAGCCGGCCGACGAGGAGAGCGACGGCCCGGCCGCCGAGCCGGGTGGGGCGCCGGACGAGACGCCGGGCGAGACGCCGGACGGATCCCGGGATGGGGCACCCGGGCGGGGGAAGGCCAGGCGCAGGCGTCGGGGCGGTCGTCGGTCGGGCGCGGCCGCAGGTCCGGGGACGGCGGGCGGTGTTCCCGGTGGGCCTGCCCAGGCCCTGCCGGAGGCGGACGGCCCCGAGCCGGTCGCCCTGCTCGCGGAGCCGGGCCGCCGCCCGGGGGAGCGCTCCGACGCGAGCTTGCGGCTGGGCCGCGGCCGGGCGTGCGCCGGGACGGCGGTACCGCTCGGGAACGGGGCGCACCGCTGCACCGGGAGGTCGACCAGGGGAGCCCGTCGTGCGCGCTGACGTCCACGTCCGCCCGCTCCGGGCTCCCCGGGCCGGGCCGGGCTACAGCTCGC
This sequence comes from Kitasatospora sp. NPDC048722, assembly GCF_040650235.1. Taxonomy (NCBI): domain Bacteria; kingdom Bacillati; phylum Actinomycetota; class Actinomycetes; order Kitasatosporales; family Streptomycetaceae; genus Kitasatospora; species Kitasatospora sp. NPDC048722. The sequence continues at coordinate 57,424 of NZ_JBEZGX010000018.1, read as the reverse complement.
CGTGCGCCATCTTGATCAGGTGGTCCAGTACCTTGCCGCCGCTCACCCGCAGGCCGTCGTGCTCCCACTCGTTGGTGATCCAGGTCCGCAGGCCGCGCACCGCGCGGGCGGTCTCCAGCGAGTCGGCGGTGTCCACGTACATGTCGTCGTGGTACACGGCCGCCACGACGGGCACCTCGTTGGCGGCGAGCCGCTGCGGGTCGTAGAGGTCGGGCCAGTCGGTCCGGGCGGCCAGCAGCTCCGCGGCCTCCTTCAGCGGCCGCAGCGCCGGGTCGGTGTCGAACATCCAGGGGTAGATCATCTCCCCGGTGAACAGCACGGGGGCCTCCGTGTCCAGCGCGGACCGGGCGTCGAACCCGGGGAACTCCTTGCGGAGCCGCTCGGCCGACCACGCGGTTCCGCCCGGGTCCACCGACCGCTGGCCGTAGATCGACTCGTGCAGCACGGCGTACAGCGGACCCTCGGCGAAGGAGATCCTGGCCTGGACGCCGTACAGGAAGGTGTCGGAGAGCTCGGGCCCGTCCGGGCCCTCCACCCAGGCCTCCTCCAGCAGGTAGTGCAGGGAGCCGGAGCCGCTGCCGCCGCCCAGCATCATCCCGAGGGACTGGAAGGCCTCGACGGTGAGCAGGCCGCCGTCGGGCAGCGCCGCCGGGGCGGCGGCGAGGTGCGCGGCGATCCGCCGCACCGCTTCGACGTCCTGCGGGAACCGCTCGTAGTGCCCTTCGTTCTTGCGGACCACCCGCGGGTAGGCGGCCCGGTAGACGTCGTCCGCCGAGCTCCGCATGCCGGCGAGGCCGCCGGTGATGAAGGCCTCCGTCAGGCCCTCGGGGGCGATCGAGAGGTAGGTGAGGGTGCAGAAGCCGCCGAAGCTCTGGCCGAGCACGCTCCAGCGCCGGTCCGCGCCGAGCAGGTGGCGGCGGATCAGCTCGGCGTCGCGCACGATCGAGTCCGCGCGGAAGTGCGCCAGGTAGTCCGCCTGCTCCCGGGCGCCGCCGCGCCGGGCGAGGGTCCGGCGGGTCGCGGGCGTCGAACGCCCGGTGCCGCGCTGGTCGAGCAGGAGCACCCGGTAGTCGTCCAGGGCCCGCTCCAGCCACGCGTCCCGGCCGAGCGGGCGGGCCGCCTTGCCACCCGGGCCGCCCTGGAGGAAGAGCAGCCACGGCAGGTCGTCCCGCTCGCGGCCGGCGGCCACCACCTCGCGCGCGTACACCGAGATCCGCTCGCCCTCGGGGGCGGCGTGGTCCAGCGGGAGCTGGAAGACGTGATCGGTCGTGACAATCCCGGGCAGCCGGCTGGCGGTGGACATACAACTCCTCGGTCTCTGCAGGTCACAGCGGTCACGTCGCCGTTCACGGTGTCACCGGGTGCGGGCGCCGCGACACCCGCACCGTATCCTGGCCGCCGTCGGGCACCGGTTCGACGGTCGTGCTCCTCCCCCGGGGCGCGCCCGGGACCGGCCGCCGCCGGGGACACGCGGTCCGCTGCTGGGCCCGCGGTGACGGCACCACATGCCGTCCGGGCGTGACCTGGGGCCGGTGTGCGGCGTTGACTCCGGGGGCCCTGTGCCCACACCGCCGCGGGATCCGCGCCGTGCCGGCGCCCCGAGCGCCGGACCGCGAGCGGGCCGCACACGGCACCGCGACCGGCCGCAGTGCGCGAGCGGCCGAACGGGGCGACGGGCCGCGGGGATGTGGCGACACCGGCCCGCCGGTGCGCGAGGCCTGACGGCGGGCCGGGCACACCGACGTGCCCGGCGCGACGACCCGGCGCGCGGGTACCGGCCCGGTACCGCGCACCGCATGGCACGACCCGGCACCGGGTACGGCCAGACACGGCAGAACCGCCGACGGGACACCCCGCCGGCCCGGCACCATCAGCACGCGATCGAGCATGCTCGCGGCCCGCCGGCCTGACCCGGCCACCGGACCGCCGAGGGGAGGAGAGTCCGGTGACCGCCATGAGGCCGCTCCAGGCCGCGCCGGCCGAGAGCGTGGTCGGCGCGCCGCGACCGGTCGGCCGACCCGACCAGGTCCCGGCCGGCCCGCCCCGGCCGCAGCCCGCCGCCGTCCACCACGCGGTGCTCTGCGTCAAGGCCCCCGGGATGGCCGCCTCCGGGCCGGACGGCCAGCTGCGCGGGCACGGGCTGCACGGCCTCTACCGCAACGGCGTCCGGGTCGTCGCGCGGATGGAGCTGCGCCTCGGCGGCATGGAGCCGTTGCCCCTCCAGGGCACCCAGACGAGCGCCGCCGAGGCCCGGTTCCTCGGTGCCGTCCGGCTCCCCGGCGACCTCGATCCGGACCCGGCGCTCACCGTGGAACGGCTGCGCCACGCGGACGGCGTGGAGACGGTGATCGTGCGCAACACGGGAGCCCGGCCCGCCCGGCTCCCGCTGGAGATCGCGCTCGGCACCGACCTCGGCCCGGTCGGCGAGATCGCCGCCGGGCACCGTCCGCCGGACCTGCCGGGCCAGGTGCAGTCCGCAGGCCTGCGCTGGGCCGGCCCCGCGCACAGCGCGGTGGTGTCCGCGAAGCCGTCCCCGCACGCCGTCCTCGCCGGTGCCGGGGTGCTCCGCTGGGACCTGGAGGTGCAGCCGGGCGCCCGCTGGTCGGTCGAGCTCCGTGCCGAGCTGGAGAGCACCGTGCCCGGCGCGCGTCCGCCGGGCGGTCGTGGCACGGGCGTCCCGCTGCCCTGGTCCGAACCGGAGGTCCGCGCCGACGACGGCCGGGCGGCGCCGCTGGTCACCCGCTCCCTCGACGCCCTCGGCGGCCTGCTCTTCGCCGACCCGGACCGACCGACCGACCTCTACCCGGCCTCCGGTGCGCCCTGGCGCTTCGGCCTCGCCCCGGCCGACGCGCTGTGGGCCGCCCGGCTGACCCTCCCGCTCGGCACCCGGCTCGCCGCCGGCACCCTGCGGGCGCTGGCCCGGCGCCAGCAGCTCACCCCGGCGCCCGGCCGCACCGCGGGGCTGCTGCCCGGCGCCCTGCGACACGGCGGCCCCGAGCTCCCGCCCACCTGCACCGCGACCGAGGCCACCCTGTTGTTCGTCACGGTGCTGGCCGAAGCCTGGCGCTGGGGCCTGCCGAGGGCCGAGGTCGCGGACCTGCTCCCGGCCGCCGAACGGGCCCTCGGCGCCCTCCGCGACGGTCTGGTCGACGGCTTCGTCACCGACCTGAGCCGTCCGGCCGAGGACCGCGCCGCCCACCCGGTGGCCGCCCGCGCCGAGGTACAGGCGCAGGCGCACCGCGCCGCCCTGCACGGAGCCGAGCTCCTGGAGGCCTTCGGCCGCCCCGGCGCCGAGGAGTGGCGCGGCTGGGCCGCCGGGCTGCGCGGGCGCTTCCGCGAGCGGTTCTGGATCGACGACCTCTCCGGCGGGCGCCCCGCCGCGGGCCTGGCCCCGGGCGGGCAGCCGCTCCCGGCCGTCGCCTCCTCCCTCGTCCACCTGCTCGACACCGGCCTCGCGGTCGACGGCGGCCGCCACGAGAGCCTGTTGGACCGCGAGCAGACGCGGCTGCTCGCCCAGCGACTCGTTGCGCCGGAGCTGGACAGCGGCTGGGGCCTGCGCACCCTGAGCGCCAAGTCACCGCGCTTCAACCCGCTGGGCCACCGGGGTGGTGCCGTGCGGGTGCACGAGACCGCCCTCGCGATCGCCGGGCTCGCCGAGGCCGGCCACGAGAACGAGGCCGGCACCCTGCTGGAGGGCCTGCTCGCTGCGGCCACCCACTTCGAGGGCCGCGTGCCCGAGATGTACGCCGGCGAGCAGCGGATCCCCGGCTGCCCGCCCGTCCCGCACCCGGCCGCGTGCCGTCCGGCGGCGGTCTCGGCCGCCGGGGCCGCCCACGCGGTCTTCGCCCTCGCCGGGGTCCGCCCGGACGTCCCCGGCGGCCGGGTCAAGGTCCGCCCGGCGAGCACGGCCCCGCTCGGCGAGCTGGAGCTGACCAACCTGCGGGTGTCCGGGGAGCGCTTCTCCGTCCGGGTGAGCCGCATCGGCGTGGCCATGGTCGAGGAGGCGCCCGCTGACCTCCAGCTCGTGGCGCGCTGACCCTGCCCGGGCCCGCCCTTCGGGCCATGGGCACGGGTTGTACACGGGCCTGTGCTTATCGTCAGAGAGACGACTATGATCGTCGCCATGTCGCGCTATGACCCGTCGGCCTTTCCCCCGTTCGCAGTCACCGTCGATCTGGTGGTGCTGACGGTGCGCGACCATGAGCTGTGCGCCCTGCTGGTGAGACGGGGCGAGCCCCCGTTCCAGGGGTACTGGGCGCTGCCCGGCGGGTTCGTGCGGCCGGACGAGGGCCTGGCCGAGGCGGCCTCCCGCGAGCTGGCCGAGGAGACCGGGCTGCGGGCGCACTCCGCCCCCGGCCACGACGCCGTCGGCCCGGGCGCGGCCGGTGCCCACCTGGAACAACTGGCCACCTACGGTCACCCGCAGCGCGACCCCCGCATGCGGGTGGTCAGCGTCGCGTACCTCGTCCTCGCTCCCGACCTGCCGACGCCGCGGGCCGGCGGGGACGCCAGCAGCGCCCGCTGGGCGCCGGTCGCCGAGCTGCTCGGGCAGAGCCCGGCCGACGGGGTGCCGCTCGCCTTCGACCACGGGCTGATCCTGGCCGACGGGGTCGAGCGCGCCCGCTCCAAGATCGAGTACTCCTCGCTCGCCACCGCCTTCTGTCCGGCCGAGTTCACCGTCGGCGAGCTGCGGAGGGTCTACGAGGCCGTCTGGGGGGTGGTCCTGGATCCGCGGAACTTCCATCGCAAGGTCACCGGCACCCCCGGCTTCCTGCTGCCCTCCGGCGGCACGACGACCCGTCAGGGCGGGCGCCCGGCCCAGTTGTTCACCGCGGGCGGTGCGACGGTGCTCAACCCGCCCATGCTCCGCCCGGAGTCCTGAGACCGCGCGGCCCGTCCCCAGCCCGCTCGGCCCGTCCCCAGCCCGCCCAGCCCGCCCGGCCCGCCGGGGAATCGCAGGATCGGATTGTCCCCTGATCGGGTGAGGTGGGCGGCCCGCGGGCCCGCGCCGCTCCCGTAATGCCCGGAATCTCCTCCGCCGACCCCTAATGTGCTGGCGCGGGGCCGGTCGAGGGCATGGGAGCAGGCAGCGATGATCCAGATCACCGGACTGACCAAGGTCCGCGGCAACGGCGCTCCGCCGGACTTGCTGGACCTGACCTTCGACGCCAGACCCGGCCTCGTGACGGCGCTGCTCGGCCCCGAGGGCGCCGGCAAGTCCACCGCGCTGCGGCTGATGGTCGAACTCGACCGCGGCCAGGGCGTCACGCTCTTCCACGGCCGCACCTACCGCCGCCTGCGCCGCCCCGAGCGCGAGGTCGGCGTGCTGCTGCAGGGGCCGGGGGAGGGGAGCGCGGCCGTGGCCGGGCACCCGGGCCGCACGGCGCGCGGTCAGCTGCGGATGCTCGCCGCGGCCGTCGGCGTCCCCGCCCGGCGAGCCGACGACCTGCTGGGGCAGACCCGGCTGGCCACCGTCGCCGGGCAGCGGCTGCGCACCTTCTCGCCCGGCATGCACCGGCGGCTGGCGCTCGCGGCCGCGCTGCTGGGCGACCCCGGCGCGCTGCTCCTGGACGCGCCGACCGAGGGCCTGTCCCCACGCAACGTGGAGTGGTTCCACTCCTTCCTGCGCTCGTTCGCGGTCGCGGGCGGGACTGTCCTGGTGACCACCCGCACCCCGCAGGAGGCGTCCCGGCTGGCCGACCGCGTGATCACGCTGGACCAGGGCCGGCTGGTGGCCGACCAGCCGGTGACCGAGTTCCGCCGCACCCGGCTCAGCCCCGAAGTGGCCGTCCGCGGACCGCAGATGGCGCGTCTGGCCGACCTCCTGGTGAGTCGGGGCGCCCAGGTGCGCCGGGACGGCGGCGCCGGTCTCGCCGTGGCGGGCATCGGGCGCACCGAGATCGGCGAACTCGCCTACCGGCACGGCATCCTCCTGCACGAACTGGCGGACCGCGTGGTCGAGCAGCCCGCCCCGAGGGCAGTCCTGCCGACCGCCTCCGGCCGCTCCGGCCAGATCCACGTCCAGCCGAGGTCCGCCGAGGAGCGCAAGCCCGTCGCACAGCCGCAGTCGTCGGCCGGATCTGCCGGACCTGCAGATCCGGCAGATCCGGCGGAACCGGCCGAGTCGATCAAGCCGATCGCCCCGAGGCCCCAGGGCGACGCCGCCCTGCCCACCCGGGCCCTGCCCGTCACCTCCGTCGCGACCGCCCTCTCCGCCCTCGCCGGGGCCACTCGTGAGCGGTCGGCCGAGCCCCTGCGCGCGCACGACCCCTCGGACGAGTCCGGAGCAGAGTCCGAGCCCGCACCGGAGCCCGTGCCCCGCCCCGCCCTGGTGCCCAAACCCGAGCTCCGTTCCGCCGACAGCACCGCGACGACCGTGGCCGTGGACCGCCTCTTCAGAGCCGCTCCGGCCGCTCCGGCCGCCGGCGTGCTGTCGGACGACACCGTCCGGCTCGGCCGCGTGACGCCCAAGGCACCCCCGGCCGCTCCCGTCACGCCCACCAGCTCCACCACCTCCACGACCACCTCCGCCACCCCCGCCGACCCCCGGAGCGAGTGAACCGTGCGCGTCCTGGCCTACGAGCTGCGCCGGCTGCGCGGCCTCCGTTCCACCTGGCTGCTCCTCGCCGCCGTGCTGCTCTGCGACGCCGTCGTGGCCGCCGTCCTGGCGGGCCAGCGACCGGAGGGCCCGCTGCCCGGCCCGGCCGGGGTGCGGCTGCTGACCGCGGCCTTCCCGCTGCTCCCGCTGCCGTTCGCGGCGCTCGGGGCCGGACTGCTGGGCGCCCTCGCGTACGGGCACGAGGTCCGCTTCCCGGGGCTGCCGGCCTCGTGCGTGTCGTATCCGCGTCGGGTCCGGCTGCTGGTGGCCAAGCTGCTGGTGATCGGCCCGGTGGCGGGGCTGCTGGCGCTGGCCACCCTGCTGGTGGACACGGTCGCCGTGCACTTCGCGCTGCCCACCGGGGTGACGGTGGCGGCCTGGGCGGACCCGTCCGCGCTGTCCGGGCGGGTGTCCGGGGCGCTGGCCTCGGCCGGGCTGTCCGGGCTCGCCGACCTGCCGGGAGCGTTCGGGCCGGTGGCCCTGGTCGCCGGGCACGGCGTTCCGGGCGCCCTGTTGGCCTTCGTCCTGCTGACGGTCGTGGCGGGCTGGACCGGCGTCCTGACGGCCTCGCTCACCCGCAGCGCCGTCGCCGGCGTGCTCGTGCTGTGCGCGCTGCCGCCGCTGCTGGAGTCGGGCGTGGCGCTCCTGCTGCGGCAGACCGGCACGCCGTGGCCGACCCGGGCGGCCGAACTGCTGCCGTTCCAGTCCGGCGTCGAATGGGCGTACGGGTGGGTTTACGGCGGAGACCGGCGGGTGGCGCCCGGGGGCGCCGCGCTGACGGACCCGGCGCTCCTCGCGGCGGTGGCCGCCCCGGCGGCCGTCCTGCTGGTGGCGGCCCTGGTGGTCCAGGCCCGGCGTCGCGCGCTGTGATTCCCGGGCCGCCGCCCCGAAGCACCAAGATCGACCAGCAGTGACCGCAATGCGCGGTTCTTCCTGATAAGAAGTCAATTATCCAGTCACGGCCGATCACCCTTTCGTGTGCTTTTCACGAGAATTCTCAAGCTGCGCCTGCCGATCGCCGACAAAGGACCTGTGAGTACCCTTGCGCACCCCACCATGACCCCCGCCCGTTCCGCCGAAGGGCCCATCCACGGCCCCGGTGATCTGGACCGCTTCTCGTACGCTGACCGGCCGACCCCGCCGGCGCCCCGCTGGGAGGGCGCCGAGTCCGAGCTCGCCCGGGTCGGCCGCAAGACCACCAGCAGCCGCGGCCGCGGTCTGCACGGCCAGCTGGTCCAGCAGCTCGGCCAGATGATCGTCTCCGGCGACCTCGGCGCCGACCGCCCGCTGGTGCCCGAGGAGATCGGCCAGCGCTTCGAGGTCTCCCGCACGGTCGTCCGCGAGTCGCTGCGCGTGCTGGAGGCCAAGGGCCTGGTCAGCGCCCGGCCGAACGTCGGCACCCGGGTCCGTCCGGTCGGCGACTGGAACCTGCTCGACCCGGACATCATCGAGTGGCGCGCCTTCGGCCCCCAGCGGGACGAGCAGCGCCGGGAGCTCTTCGAGCTGCGCTGGGCCATCGAGCCCCTGGCCGCCCGGCTGGCCGCCGGCCACGGCCGCGAGGACGTCCAGCAGCGCCTGGTCGAGCTGGTCGAGATCATGGGTCACGCCGCCTCCCAGGCCGACCTCTCGACCTACACGCGGGCCGACGCCGAACTGCACGGCCTCGTGCTGCAGATGGCCGGGAACCGGATGCTGGAGCACCTCTCGGGGATCGTCTCCTGCGCGCTCCAGGTCTCGGGCGGCCCGGCGACCTCCTGCGAGCGCCCCTCCGAGGCCTCGGTCAACCTGCACTCCCGGCTGGTGGACGCGCTCGGCACCGGCGACGGCACCGCGGGCGAGGCCGCGATGCGGGCGCTGCTCACCGTCCACCCCGAGATCGAGCCGTCCGTCCCGGCCCCCCGGGAGCACTGAACGGTCTGGTTCGGTCCGCCCGCCCACGGCCCTCCGGCCGCACCGCCCGGTGCAGCCGGAGGGCCGTTCTGCCAGGTGCGGGGGGCCTCCCGACGGAGAGGCCGGGGCGGCTCCGGGTCGGTTGGGCATGTGCATGGCGGCGGATTCCGGTGCGAGTGCGCGATGATGGAGTCCGGCCCCGGGCCGCGGGCGCCTGAGCGGTGTGACCCGCGACACGAAGGCCATGCGTAACACTTGACGAGTAGCAGCGATGTGTCCTGAGCGGAAGCAGCTCCGGAATACTCCAGCACGCCACGTGGCTGTGTTGGTCCGCGGCGCTGCTGCCGTCCTGCAAACCCAGTCCTCAAGCCCGAGTCGGTCGGAATCGACACCGCGCGTCCGACGCGCGATCTCCTTCCCCGCCCGCTCGGGCGGCCGGTACGGGTTCGAGTCCACTCATCGTCCGAGAGGTTGTTCGTGTCGGCCAGCACATCCCGTTCGCTTCCCCCCGAGATCGCCGAGTCCGCGGCTCTGCTGGCGCTCATCGAGCGGGGCAAGGCCCAGGGGCAGATCGCCGGTGACGACGTGCGCCAGGCGTTCGAGGCGGACCAGATCCCGGTCACCAAGTGGAAGAACGTCATGCGCAGCCTCAATCAGGTGCTGATTGAGGAGGGGGTGGACCTCATGGTGAGCGCGGCCGAGCCGGCCGGTGCCAAGCGCAAGAGCGTTGCCGCCAAGAGCCCCACGAAGCGCACCGCCACCAAGGCTGTCACCACCCGGACCCCGGCCGCCCCGTCGGCCCCGACCAAGCCGCCCGTGCGCATCGCGCCCGGCGCCCCCGTCGCGGCCCCGGCCGTGGCGGCCGCCGCCGCGCCCGCGCCGACCGTGTCCGCCGAGATCACCGCCGAGCAGTCGACCACGGCCGTGACCGAGGTGAAGGCGGCGCCGGCGAAGAAGGCCGTCGCCAAGAAGGCCGTGGCCAAGAAGGCCGCCGCGCCCGCCAAGAAGACCGCCGCCAAGAAGACCACCGCGGCCAAGGCCGCCAAGGGCGGCGAGGAGGAGCTCCTCGGCGAGGAGGAGCTGCTCGAGGACGTCGCGCTGCCCGGTGACAAGGCCGAGGCCGAGGCCACCGGTCCCGAGGAGGAGTCGGAGGGCTTCGTCCTCTCCGACGACGACGAGGACGACGCGCCGGCCCAGCAGGTCGCCGTCGCCGGTGCCACCGCCGACCCGGTCAAGGACTACCTGAAGCAGATCGGCAAGGTCCCGCTGCTCAACGCCGAGCAGGAGGTCGAGCTCGCCAAGCGCATCGAGGCCGGTCTGTTCGCCGAGGACAAGCTCTCGGCCGCCGACAAGCTCGCCCCCAAGCTCAAGCGCGAGCTGGAGATCATCGCCGAGGACGGCCGCCGTGCCAAGAACCACCTGCTGGAGGCCAACCTCCGCCTCGTGGTCTCGCTGGCCAAGCGCTACACCGGCCGCGGCATGCTGTTCCTGGACCTGATCCAGGAGGGCAACCTCGGTCTGATCCGCGCGGTCGAGAAGTTCGACTACACCAAGGGCTACAAGTTCTCCACCTACGCCACGTGGTGGATCCGCCAGGCGATCACCCGCGCCATGGCCGACCAGGCCCGCACCATCCGCATCCCGGTGCACATGGTCGAGGTCATCAACAAGCTGGCCCGCGTCCAGCGCCAGATGCTCCAGGACCTGGGCCGCGAGCCCACCCCGGAGGAGCTGGCCAAGGAACTCGACATGACCCCCGAGAAGGTCATCGAGGTCCAGAAGTACGGCCGCGAGCCGATCTCGCTGCACACCCCGCTCGGCGAGGACGGCGACAGCGAGTTCGGCGACCTCATCGAGGACTCCGAGGCGGTCGTGCCGGCCGACGCGGTCTCCTTCACCCTGCTCCAGGAGCAGCTGCACTCGGTGCTGGACACCCTGTCCGAGCGCGAGGCCGGCGTCGTGTCGATGCGCTTCGGCCTGACGGACGGTCAGCCGAAGACCCTCGACGAGATCGGCAAGGTGTACGGGGTCACCCGTGAGCGCATCCGCCAGATCGAGTCGAAGACCATGTCGAAGCTGCGCCACCCGTCGCGCTCCCAGGTGCTGCGCGACTACCTGGACTGATCCGGCGCCGCGCGCGGGCACCTGCGCGCGAGCACTCACGAGAAGGCCCGGAGCCCACGGCTCCGGGCCTTCTCGGCCGTCCGGAGGGGGTTCGTCACCGTCCGAGTGGTGCTTGTCGCTCGTCCGGGTGGCCGTCCGGCGGGAAGCGGTCGCACAGTGTAGCCGGTCACCTACGCTGTGCCGGTTGCCTGCTGCCGAGCCACCTGGAGAAACGGTGCTGCCCAACCCGGACCGCGCGGACCTGACGACCGCCGCCCCGCCCCCGGCGTCCCCGGCCGCCGCCCGGCCGGGCCGCCGAAAGCGCGCCGCGGTGCTGGCGCTGCTGGCGGCCGTGCCCGTCCCGCTGGCGGCCCTCGGCACCGCCGCGCCCGCCGAGGCCCAGCGACGGGTGGTCGGCGGCGGGGTGGCGAGCACCGCGGACCACCCGTGGATGGTGGCGCTGGCCAGTCGCCAGCAGTTCGGATCCGGGCGCTCCGGGCAGTTCTGCGGGGGAGCCCTGGTCACCCCGACCAAGGTCGTGACGGCCGCGCACTGCTTCTTCGACGAGCCCAAGGGCGTCCGGGTGGACCGGCCGGGCCTCAAGGTGATCGTCGGCCGGGACGACATGCGTGGCACGGCCGGATACGAGGTGCCGGTCAAGAAGGTCTGGATCCACCCCGACTACAGCTGGTCCGCCAACATGAACGACGTGGCCGTGGTAACGCTCGGTGAGTCGCAGGGCCCGCGGCCGGTGATCGACCTGCTCGGCCAGGGCGAGACCGAGCCGTACGCGGCCGGGACCAGGGCGCAGGTGTACGGCTGGGGCGACACCACCGGGCGCGGCGACTACTCGGCCCCGCTGCGCACGGTGGACGTGCCGGTCGTCGCGGACCAGGTGTGTGCGCGCGACTACCCGGGCGGGCCGGACGGGAAGTTCGACGCCCGGGCGATGGTGTGCGCGGGCGAGGAGGAACAGGGCGGCAAGGACGCCTGTCAGGGCGACAGCGGCGGTCCGCTGGTGATCGGCGGGCGCCTGGCCGGCCTGGTGTCCTGGGGGACGGGCTGCGCGGAGGCGCACCACCCAGGGGTCTACACGAGGATCGCCGCTCTCTCGGACGCGGTGCACTCGGCACTGTGACGGCGGAACGTGACCACTCGGTCACGTTCTGACGCCCCGTCGGAGGGGTGGCGTGCCTCGGGGAACAGCAGAGCCGGGCGATCGGCCCCGGAGGGGTCGATCGCCCGGCCCACCGGTCGCGCGCAGTGCGCGACCGGACACACAGCTCGACGCTGGTTGCTGGGTGGCGCCCGGGATCAGCGCTCGTCGTCGGTGGCCGTCACAGCGGTGGTGCTGCTCAGGCGACCGCTCTCGTCCTGTATCTCAACGGCGATCTTCTTGAGCTCCGGCTCGAACTTCCGGCCGTGGTGGGCGCAGAAGAGCAGCTCTCCGCCGCTGGCGAGTACGACGCGCAGGTAGGCCTGGGCGCCGCAGCGGTCGCAGCGGTCAGCCGCGGTCAGCGGGCTCGCAGGTGTCAGAACAGTAGTCACGTCGCCTCTTCTCTAGCTCGACGAGCTGTCGTACCAGGGTCAACATCCAACCAGGCCGAAAACGTTCCCGCTCGTGGCTTTTCTTCTCTGAGGATTCTGCTGTGTTGATGAGGACGTGCCCCGGGGGCCGGTGGTTCATGCGTACCGGATCCCAGGATCCGCCCGTCGCTCGAACGCCCGATCGGGACCGGGTGCGAGGTCCGCGTAGCATAATCCTCTGCCGGGTTGGAGCATAAGCCCCGTCCCAGGCCCCGGTAGCCTGCATAACGGCAGTTCCGGAGCCTGCGCCGGACCCCACGAACCGCCAGGACCGGTGGTACCGGGAGGAGATGGCGCCCGGGAACCCCGGACTCCGGCCCCGCCCTTGTTCGCGCAGCGCGTACAAGCTGCGCGGGCCCGGCCCGCCGTGCCGGGCACCCAGCGGAGGGGTGCGCACACGCGGGGCGACGGCTGTCGGTGCGGCGTGCTGCACTGGCGGACGGTCCGGACGCGTTCCGGATGTGACCGATGAGACAGAACTTCACCGAGGAGAGTGCCGCGTGAGTGCCGAAACGACCGTGCCGTCCGCACTGCTGGCCGGTGACGACGGCTCCAACTACACCGCTCGGCACCTGCTCGTCCTGGAGGGGCTGGAGGCGGTCCGCAAGCGCCCCGGCATGTACATCGGCTCGACCGACAGCCGCGGCCTGATGCACTGCCTGTGGGAGATCATCGACAACTCGGTCGACGAGGCCCTGGGCGGCCACTGCGACCGCATCGAGGTCCTCCTGCACCCCGACTCCTCGGTCGAGGTCCGCGACAACGGGCGCGGCATCCCGGTCGACGTCGAGCCCAAGACCGGGCTGTCCGGCGTCGAGGTCGTCATGACCAAGCTGCACGCCGGCGGCAAGTTCGGCGGCGGCTCCTACGCGGCCTCCGGCGGTCTGCACGGCGTCGGCGCCTCCGTCGTCAACGCCCTCTCGGCCCGCCTGGACGTCGAGGTCGACCGCAGCGGGCACACCCACGCGATGAGCTTCCGCCGCGGCACCCCCGGCATCTTCACCGAGGCCGGCCCCGACGCGCCCTTCGAGGCCGCCAACGGCATGACCAAGGCCCGCAAGGTGCCCAGGACCCGCACCGGCACCCGGATCCGCTACTGGGCCGACCGGCAGATCTTCCTCAAGGACGCCAGGCTCTCCCTGGAGAACCTGCACAACCGGGCCCGGCAGACCGCCTTCCTGGTCCCGGGTCTGACCATCGTCGTGCGTGACGAGCGGCTCACCGAGAGCGAGAAGGTCGAGGAGACGGTCTTCCGCTACGACGGCGGCATCGCCGAGTTCTGCGAGTTCCTGGCCCCCGACAAGCCGGTCTGCGACGTGCTGCGGCTGCGCGGCGAGGGCACCTTCAAGGAGACCGTGCCCGTCCTGGACGAGCTCGGCCACATGACGCCCACCGAGGTCACCCGCCACCTCGGCGTGGACATCGCGCTGCGCTGGGGCGCCGGCTACGACACCACCCTGCGCTCGTTCGTCAACATCATCGCCACCCCCAAGGGCGGCACCCACGTCACCGGCTTCGAGCGCTCGCTCGCCAAGACCGTCAACGAGGTGCTGCGCACCAGCAAGCTGCTGCGCGTGGCCGAGGACGACATCACCAAGGACGACGCCACCGAGGGCCTGACCGCCGTCGTCACCGTCCGCCTCGCCGAGCCGCAGTTCGAGGGCCAGACCAAGGAGGTCCTCGGCACCTCGGCGGCCAACCGGATCGTCGCCGCCGTCGTCGCCAAGGAACTCAAGGCCTTCCTCACCTCGGCCAGGAAGGACGACAAGCTCCAGGCCAGGGCCGTCCTGGAGAAGGTCGTCGCCGCCGCCCGCACCCGGGTCGCCGCGCGCCAGCACAAGGAGGCCCAGCGCCGCAAGACCGCGCTGGAGACCAGCTCGCTGCCCGCCAAGCTCGCCGACTGCCGCAGCGACGACGTCGAGCGCAGCGAGCTGTTCATCGTCGAGGGCGACTCCGCGCTCGGCACCGCCAAGCTCGCCCGCAACTCCGAGTTCCAGGCGCTGCTGCCGATCCGCGGCAAGATCCTCAACGTCCAGAAGGCCTCGGTGAGCGACATGCTCAAGAACGCCGAGTGCGCCGCGATCATCCAGGTGATAGGGGCCGGCTCCGGCCGCACCTTCGACATCGACCAGGCCCGCTACGGCCGCGTCATCTTCATGGCCGACGCCGACGTCGACGGCTCGCACATCCGCACCCTGCTGCTGACCCTCTTCCACCGCTACATGCGGCCGATGGTCGAGCAGGGCCGGGTGTTCGCCGCGGTGCCGCCGCTGCACCGCATCGAGCTCACCGCTCCCAAGCGCGGCCAGGAGAAGTACCACTACACCTACTCCGACGCCGAACTGCGCTCCACGCTGCTGGAGTTCCAGCGCAAGGGGATGCGCTGGAAGGAGCCGGTGCAGCGGTACAAGGGCCTCGGCGAGATGGACGCCGACCAGCTGGCCGAGACCACCATGGACCCGCGCCACCGCACGCTGCGCCGGATCAACCTGGGCGACCTGGAGCAGGCCGAGAAGATCTTCGACCTGCTGATGGGCAACGACGTCGCCCCGCGCAAGGAGTTCATCGTGGACTCGGCGGCCACCCTGGACCGCTCCCGCATCGACGCCTGACCGGCCCGCCCGCGCGAGGGCCCTCCACCCACGGGTGGAGGGCCCTCGCGTTCTTGCTTCCACCCCCGGTCCACCCGGGCTCCGATCACCGGGCGGCGCCCGATCCGTAGCGTCGGTGAGGTCAGCACACAGCTTCCGTCGGGACGGAGAATCCGATGACCGCCCTCGTCAACATCGTCGTGATCATCGCGGTACTGGTCCTGGTGGTCCAGCGACAGATGCGTGCGCAGCGCCTGGACACCGAGCGCCGCTTCTGGCTGCTGCCGCTGATCCTCGGGGTGCTCGCGCTGCGCGACCCGCAGCTGATCGACCACGACCACGCGGCGGTCTCCGCCGTCCTGCTCGCCGCCTCGCTGGTCGCGGTGCTCGCCATGGGCTCCGTCTGGGGCTGGACCGTCCGGCTCTGGCGGGCCGCGGACGGCTCGGTCTGGGCCAAGGGCACCAAGGCCACGGTCGCCGCGTGGGCGGGCATGATCGCCATCCGGCTCGGCCTGTACGGGATCGGCTCGGCGATGCACGTCCACCAGGCGGGCAGCGCCCTGATGCTCGGCCTCGCGGTCATGCTGCTGGTCCGCTCGCTCGTGGTGAACTGGAGGGCGCGGACCACCGAGCTGCCCCGGCAGGCCGCCGCGATCGGCTGACCGCGCCGCCGCCCCGCCGTGTTCGCGCCGCCGCCGTGTACGACACCCCCGAGGAGGAGCCCGTGACCGGGTACTGGACCCGCTGGCCGTCCCGCGAGGGACTGGAGCGCGAGGCCGAGAGCGGCCCGCGGCGGGTCCTCACCGTGCTCGGCCGGACCGTGCTCCTCGTGAGCGTCACCTGGGGGACCTTCGCCGACGGCCGCTTCACCGGCTGGGCGGCGGCGGCCGCGGCCGGCGGGCTGGTGGCCATGGTCGGGCTGAGCACGGT
Source organism: Kitasatospora sp. NPDC048722 (assembly GCF_040650235.1). NCBI lineage: Bacteria > Bacillati > Actinomycetota > Actinomycetes > Kitasatosporales > Streptomycetaceae > Kitasatospora > Kitasatospora sp. NPDC048722. The sequence goes on along the minus strand of NZ_JBEZGX010000018.1, from coordinate 41,725 downwards.
CTACCTGAACACCAGCCGGGCGCAGCGGCTCGTGCCCTCGCTCGCGGTGGCCGCCGCCCTGGTCGGCCTCGGGTGGCTGGCCAACTGGGGCCACGCCATCGTGCTGGCGGACCTCACCTGGCTCGGGTTGGCGGTGATGGCGCTGGTCCGGCTGCCGCCCGCGCCCGCGGTCCTCGCCGCGGTGGCCTCGCTGGGCTCGTACACCGCGGCCAGCTGGGCGAGTTGGCTCAGCGTCGTGATGTCGGTCGGCGGGCTCGGGCTCCTCGGTTTCCTGCTGCGGCTGGACATCGAGGCGCGCGGCACCGCCCGCCGCCTGCTGGCGCAGGAGCGGGCCGCCCGGGCCGCCGAGGCGGAGAGCGCGGCGCTCGCCGAACGGGCCAGGATCGCCCGGGAGATCCACGACGTGCTCGCCCACAGCCTCTCCGCCCAACTCGTCCACCTGGAGGCGGCCCGGCTGATGCTGGACGCCGGGACCGACCGCGAGCAGGTCCGCGAACGCGTCGTCGCCGCCCGGCGGATGGCGCAGGACGGGCTGGCCGAGACCCGGCAGGCGCTCTCCGCGCTGCGCGGCGAACTCACCCCGGTGGGGGACTTCCTGGTCGAACTGACCGGCCGCGAAAGGGCGCTGTTCGCCGTCGCCGGCACGCCCCGGCCGCTGGCCGCCGAGGCCGCGCTCGCCGTGCGGCGCACCGCGCAGGAGGCGGTGACCAACGTGCGCAAGCACGCGCCCGGGGCCCGGTGCGAGGTCGAACTGCGTTACCTGCCGGACGCGGTGGAGCTGGAGGTGCGCAACTCCGCGTCCTCGCGCGGCGCAGCACCAGGGGAACTGGCCGCCAGCGGTAGCGGGTACGGTCTGCTGGGGATGCGCGAACGCGCGGAACTGCTCGGCGGCACCCTGCTGACGGGCCCGGAGGACGGAGGGTGGCGCGTGCTGCTGCGGGTGCCGGCGTGAGCGCGGGGACGACCAGGGTCCTGGTCGCGGACGACCAGACGGTGGTGCGCGAGGGCATCGTGATGCTGCTCGGCCTCCTGCCCGGGATCGAGGTGGTCGGCGCGGCGGCGGACGGGGAGGAAGCCGTCGCCCTGGTGGAGCGGCATCACCCGGACGTGGTGCTGATGGACCTGCGGATGCCGCGCGTCGACGGCGTCGAGGCGACCCGGCGGATCCGGGCGGCTCACCCGGAGACCGAGGTCGTGGTCCTCACGACCTACGCCGACGACGACTCGCTGTTCCCCGCACTCCAGGCCGGCGCGCGCGGCTACCTCACCAAGGACGCCGGCGGCGAGGAGATCGCCCGGGCCATCGCGGACGTGCGCTCGGGCGCGGCCGGGCTCTCGCCGCAGGTCCAACTCCGGCTGCTGGAAAGGCTTTCGGAGGGCCGGAAGGCCTTCCCGGCGCCCCCCGAACCGGCTCCCGCGCAGCCCGCCGCCCGGGTGGCGGAACTGCCCGACGGGCTGACCGCCCGGGAGGCCGAGGTGCTGGCGCTGATCGCCGAGGGCCTCTCCAACGGCGAGATCGCCCAGCGGCTCTTCGTCAGCCCGGCCACCGTGAAGACGCACATCAACAACCTCTTCGCGAAGACCGCCGTGCGGGACCGGGCGCAGGCCGTCGCGTACGCCTTTCGGCACGGAATCACCGGTACGCATCAGTAGTCGGATGAGTGTCTGTCGGATCATCGATCACCTCATCGAGTGAACGTATCTGCAATGGTCAAATCCGCTGCTCAGAGCCCCTCATGATGGTTCGGGTCAGAGTGCCCGCCGGTTCAGGAGCAGCAGTGCCACAGCAGCAGACGAGCAGTCCCGGGCAGGGGCAGCGATTCGACTGGTGGGCCGCTCCGGCCGCCACGAGCGCGCCCGCCGCCGGTCGGCCCAACCCGGGCACCCGGTCGGCCGCCCCCCGGACGGACCGCACGGTGCCGGCGCAGCCGGTGCCGCCCGTCCCGGCCACCGCACCGACCGTGCCCGCGGCGGTGCCCGTGCCCGCCGCCGCACCGGCCGGCACCGCGGACAGCACCGAGGTGTACCGGACGGTCCAGGCCAGCGAGGCCTTCCAGGACATCCGGCGCAGCCACCGGTCGTTCGTCTTCCCGGTCAGCAGCGCCTTCCTCGCCTGGTACCTGGCCTACGTCGCCGCCCAGGCCGCCGCGCCCGAGCTGATGCGCACCCCGGTGGCCGGGCCGCTCAACGTCGCCTGGCTCCTCGGCCTGCTGCAGTTCGCCAGCACCTTCGTCCTCACCTGGCTCTACGCCCGCAACGCCCGCACCAAGCGCGACCGTGCCGCCCTGGGCCTGCGCTGGGACACCCAGGACCAGCTCCGATGACCACCGCGGCGTCGATCGCCACCCCGCCCCCCGTCGCCCCCACCGGCGACCACCACGACCTCGCGATCGCGCTCTTCGCCGTGATCGTCCTGGTCACCCTCGGCATCACCCTCTGGGTCGGGCGCCGCGGCAGCGCGGCCGAGGACTTCTACGCCGGCGGACGGGACTTCACCCCGCTGCAGAACGGCTTCGCGCTCTCCGGCGACTACCTCTCCGCCGCCTCCTTCCTCGGCGTCGCCGGGCTGATCGCCCTCTACGGCTACGACGGCGTGCTCTACAGCATCGGCTTCCTGGTCGCCTGGCTCGTCGTCCTGATGCTGGTCGCCGAACTCGTGCGCAACGCCGGCCGGTACACCCTCGCCGACGTGCTCGCACTGCGGCTGCGCCGGCGCAAGGTGCGGGCCGCGGCCGGCGGCGCCAGCGTCGTCGTCACCCTGCTGTACCTCGTCGCGCAGATGGTCGGCGCGGGCTCGCTCGTCGCCCTGCTGCTCGGCACGAACAGCGCGTCCGCCCGGACCTGGACCATCGTCGCGGTCGGCGGCCTGATGATCGTCTACGTGACGGTCGGCGGCATGCGGGCCACCACCTGGATCCAGATCGTCAAGGCGTTCCTGCTGATCGCCGGATCGGTGCTGCTCACCGTGCTGCTGATGATCCACTACCACGGCGACCTCTTCGAGCTGATGCGCCAGGCCGCCCGGCACAGCGGCGCCGGCCGGCGCTACCTCGAACCGGGGCTCAAGTACGGCGCGACCTCCACCAGCCGACTCGACTTCTTCAGCCTCGGCCTCGCCCTCGTGCTCGGCACCGCCGGCCTGCCGCACATCCTGTCCCGCTTCTACACCGTGCCCACCGCCCGGGCCGCCCGCCGCTCCACGATGTGGGCGATCGGCCTGGTCGGCGGCTTCTACCTGATGGCCATCGCGCTCGGCCTCGGCGCCACCGCCCTGGTCGGCTCGGCCGAGGTGCGGCACGCCAACTCGGCCGGGAACACGGCCGTTCCGCTGCTCGCCCTGGTGCTCGGCGGCGGCAACGGCAGCACCGGCGGGGTCGTCCTGTTCGCGCTGATCTCCGCGATCGCCTTCGCCACCATCCTCGCCGTCGTCGCCGGACTCACCCTGGCCTCCTCCGCCGCCTTCGCCCACGACATCTGGGCCGGCGCCTTCCGCGGCTGGTCGCTGCGCCGGCGGACGGGCGACGGGGCGCCGCGGGCGGAGGAGCCCGACAGTGACCGCCAGGAGATCGTCGTCGCCCGGATCGCCGCCGTCGGGATCGGCGCGGCGGCCATCGTGATCAGCCTCTTCGCCCAGCAGCTCAACGTCGCCTTCCTGGTCGGCCTGGCCTTCGCCGTCGCCGCCTCCGCCAACCTGCCGGTCCTGCTCTACACGCTGTTCTGGCGGCGCTTCACCGCCCGCGGCGCCGTCTGGTCGGTGTACGGCGGCCTCGTCCCGGCCATCGTCCTCGTCACCTTCTCACCGGTCGTCTCCGGCACCAAGGTCGCGCTCTTCCCCGGCGTCGACTTCCACTGGTTCCCGCTGGAGAACCCCGGCATCGTCTCCATCCCGCTCGGCTTCCTGGCCGGCTGGATCGGGACGCTCACCTCGCCCGAACCGGCCGACTCCGACCGCTTCGCCGAGCTGGAGGTGCGCGCCCTCACCGGTGCGGGCGCGGCCTGAACCGCACCCCGGGGAACCCCGGCGGGCCTGGGGCCGCCGGGGTTCCCCCGTGCTCAGGGGCGGGCCGCCAGCCCGTACCGGTGCTCCGGCCGCCCGGTGTCGCCGTAGCGCAGCGTCAGCCGCAGCCGGCTGTCCCGCTCCAACTGCTTGAGGTAGCGCTGCGCCGTCGACCGGCTCAGCCCCGTCCCGTCGGCGACCTCCTGCGCGGACAGCGGCCGGCCCGCCCGGCGCAGCACCCCGAGCACCAGGTCCGTCGTCGGCGCCGAGTGACCCTTCGGCAGTGCCCCGGCCGGGGCCGTGGCGCTGCGCAGGGTCGCGAACAGCCGGTCCACCTCGTCCTGGCCCGCCTCCCGAGCCGCCGGACCGGCCAGCGCGTGCCGCAGCTGCGCGTACGCCGTGAGCTTCTCGCGCAGCCCGGCGAACGTGAACGGCTTGACCAGGTACTGCAGCGCGCCGTGCTGCATCGCCGCGTGCACCGTCGACACGTCCCGGGCGGCCGTCACCATCATCACGTCGCACGCCACCTGCCGCTCCCGCAGCCGGCGCACCAGGGCCAGGCCCGTCTCGTCCGGCAGGTGGTGGTCGAGCAGCAGCAGGTCCACCGGACGGCGCTCCAGCGCCGCCAGCGCCTCCCCGGCCGAGTGCGCCGTGCCCGTCACCCGGAAGCCCGGCACCTTCGCCACGTAGGCGGCGTGCACGTCCGCCACCCGGAAGTCGTCGTCCACCACGAGTACGTCGATCATCACGCCTCCACGAGCCGAGCGGTGAGCAGGGCCTCCGGCAGCTCGACGGTGAACCGGGCGCCGCCCAGCGGCCCCGCGTCGAGCACGATCCGGCCGCCGGTGCGCTCCACCAGCCGCCGCACCATCGCCAGCCCCAGCCCGCGCGGACGGTGCGCGGGCGCGTCCTTGCTGCTCCACCCCTCCTCGAAGACCTGCTCGCGCAGCTCCTCCGGCACGCCCGGGCCGCTGTCCGCGACCTGGAGCAGCAGCGTGGAGCCCGCCGCGGCCAGGGTCACCTCCACCCGGCCGCCCCCGCCCGGCGCCAGCGCGTCCACCGCGTTGTCGACCAGGTTGCCGAGCACCGTCACCAGCGCCCGCGCGTCCACGACCGCGTCCGGCAGGTGGGCCGCCGGGGCCAGCACCAGCCGCACCCCGCGCTCGCCCGCCACCGCGGACTTGCCCGCCAGCAGCGCCGCCACGTGCGGGTCCTGAACCTGCTCGGCGATCCGCGCCGCGACCGCCGCGTGCGAACCGGACTGCTCCGAGATGAACGCCACCGCCTGCTCGTGCCGGCCCAGCTCCAGCAGACCCAGCAGCGTGTGCATCCGGTTGGCGTGCTCGTGGTCCTGCGCCCGCAGCGCCTCGGTCAGGCTGCGCGTCGTGTCCAGCTCCCGGACCAGCGACTCCAGCTCGGTGCGGTCGCGCAGCGTCACCACCGCTCCCTCGGCGGTCGCCGTCCGGTTCACCACGAGGACCCGCTCGTCCCGGACGGCGGGCAGGTCCGGGCCGGTGATCCGCCCGGCCAGCACGTCCGCCAACCGCCCGGGCGGCAGCACCTCGTCGGTCCGGCGGCCGGTGCAGTCCGGCGGCAGGCCCAGCAGCCGCACCGCCTCGTCGTTCGCCAGCCGGATCCGGCCGCGCTCGTCGAGCGCCACCATGCCCTCGCGGATGCCGTGCAGCATCGCCTCCCGTTCCACCAGCAGCGCCGAGATGTCGGCCAGCGCGATGTTGTGCGTCCGGCGCTTGAGCCGCCGGGCCAGGACCAGCGTCGCGACCGTGCCCGCGGCCAGGCCGGCGCCCGCGCACAGCAGGATCCCGGTCAGCATCTTCAACAGCCGGCGGCGGATCGAGTCGTCGCTGATGCCGACCGACACCTCGCCGACGATCCGCCCGTCCGCGAGCCGCAGCGGCACCTTGCCGCGCGCGGTGCGGCCCAGGGTGCCCTGCTGGATCGCGGTGACGCTGAGCCCGCTGAGCGCGGGCTCCGGGTCGGTGCTGACCCGGTGGCCGATCCGGTCCGGGTCGGTGTGGGAGAGCCGGATCCCGTCCAGGTCGGTGACCACGACGAAGCTCGCGCCGGTGGCCAGGCGGATCTGCTCGGCGTTGCGCTGGGCCGTCGTGGAGTCCCGGGCGGCGGCGGCCCGGGCGATCACCTCGTCGGTGGCGGTGGCCTGGGCGATGGACAGGGCGCGCTGCATCGCGTCGTGGTCGAGCTCGCTGCTGACCGGGGCGAGGAACAGCCCGGCGGTCACGGCGGTGACACCGACGGTGACGACGGTCTGGCTGAGCAGCAGCTGAGCGAAGACCCGGCGGGGCCAGCGGGGGAGCTTCATCCGGGCCTCCTCTCGGCGGCCGTGGGGGCGTGGGGACGGCACGGGGATCCGTACCGGGGGCGGACGGGGGTCGGGACACCCTACGTTTCCGGCGTGTTTCTGTCAGCCGCGTCCCCGCAGTTGTAGCGGAAGCAAAACGAGCAGAACACCCCTCAACGCGGAGAAGCCGCACTACGCGGAGAAGGCTCCCGCCGGGGCCGGGCCCGCTCCTACCTTCTCGGGGCAAGCACTGACCCGGAGGCCATCATGCGTGAGCGAGCGCAGCGAGTGAACAACCAAGAGGCGCGACCGGTGCGAAGCGCCCGCCGAGCGAAGCGAGGTGGGGCATGAGCACCCCGGCGATCGAGCTGACCGGCGCGACCAAACGCTTCCGCACCCCCTCGGGGGCCCTGCACACCGCCGTCCGCGATCTCGATCTGACCGTCGCCCAGGGCGAGTTCGTGGCCGTCGTCGGCCCGACCGGCTGCGGCAAGTCCACCACGCTGACACTGGTCAGCGGCCTGGAGGAGCCCACCGAGGGCGAGGCCCGGGTGTACGGGGAGCCGGTCCGCGGGATCCACCCCCGGGTCGGGTTCGTCTTCCAGCAGGACGCCGTCTTCCCCTGGCGCACCGTCCTGTCGAACGTCATGGCCGGCCCCCGCTTCCGCGGCGCACCCGCCGCCGAGGCCAGGGAACGGGCCCGGGACTGGCTCGGCCGGGTCGGGCTCGGTGCCTTCGAGGACCGCTACCCGCACCAGCTGTCCGGTGGCATGCGCAAGCGCGTCGCGCTCGCCCAGACCTTCGTCAACGATCCGGACATCCTGCTGATGGACGAGCCGTTCTCGGCGCTGGACGTGCAGACCCGCGCGCTCATGTCCGACCAGCTGCTGGACCTGTGGGCCGGTACGGGCTCGTCCGTCGTCTTCGTGACCCACGACCTCGACGAGGCCATCGCGCTCGCCGACCGCGTGGTCGTCATGACCGCCGGCCCGGCGACCGTCAAGGAGATCTTCACCGTCGACCTGCCGCGACCGCGCACCGTGGAAGCCGTCCGCCTGGAACCGAGGTTCGTCGAGCTGTACCGCGAGATCTGGGCCTCGCTCGGCGAAGAGGTGCGCATCACCCGGGAGAGAGGAGCGGGTCGTGCCGCTTGAGACCGCGTCGGCCGTGCCCGGAGCACCGGCCGCCCCCACCACGAGAACCGAGGCCCGCGAACGGGCCGCGCGCAACCGGAAACTGGGCGTGTACGGCGCCCGGTTCGCGGTGCTCGTCGCCTTCCTGGGCCTGTGGGAGGTGTGCGCCCGGACGGAGGTCATCGACCCGTTCAACTTCTCCCAGCCGTCGCGGATCTGGGACCAGATCTGGCAGTGGATCACCCACGGCACCGCCCAGGGCTCGCTCGGCGAGCAGATCGGCTACACCCTCTACGAGGCCCTCTCCGGCTGGGTGATCGGCGTCGTCGCCGGCGTGCTGCTGGGCATCGCGCTCGGCCGCATCCGCTTCCTGGCCGACGTGTTCGGGCCCTACGTCAAGGTGCTCAACGCGATCCCGCGCATCGTCCTCGCGCCGATCTTCCTGATCTGGTTCGGCCTCGGCCCGGCCTCCAAGGTCGCCTCCGCCGTGGTGCTGGTGTTCTTCCCGGTGTTCTTCAACGCCTTCCAGGGTGCCCGCGAGGTGGACCGCAACCTCGTCGACAACGCCCGGATCCTCGGCGCGGACAACCGCAAGGTCACCCTCCAGGTCGTCATCCCGGCCGCCACCACGTGGATCTTCACCAGCCTCCACGTCAGCTTCGGCTTCGCGCTGATCGGCGCCATCGTCGGCGAGTACATCGGCGCCACCAAGGGCCTCGGCCTGCTCGTCGCCGCCGCCCAGGGCACCTTCAACTCGGCCGGCGTGTACGCCGCGATGACGATCCTCGCCGTCGTCGCGCTGCTGACCGAAGGCCTGCTGACCTTCGCCGAGAAGAAGCTCTTCCGCTGGAAGCCCGCCGACGCGGGCGACGGCCGCTGAACCCCCCTCGTCCGCCGTAGAGAGGCACCCCCACCCATGCGCCCGAACCCGACCGGCAGAGCCGCTGCCGCCGCCCTCGCCGCCGCCCTCCTCCTCCCGCTCTCCGCCTGCGCCAACGACGCCGCCACGTCCGCCCACGGCGCCGCCGCACCGGCCGGCCGGCAGGTCGACGGGCCCAAGGTCAAGATCATGGTCGGCGGCCTGGACAAGGTCATCTACCTCCCCGCGATGCTCACCCAGCGGCTCGGCTACTTCGCCGACGCCGGCGTCAACGTCGAACTGCTGACCGAGCCCGCCGGCGTCAACGCCACCACCGCCCTGCTCGCCGGCGACGTCCAGGGCGCCGTCGGCTTCTACGACCACACCATCGACCTCCAGGCCAAGGGCAAGAACGTCGAGTCCGTCGTCCAGTTCGCCCAGGCCCCCGGCGAGGTCGAGCTCGTCTCCGCCAAGCAGACCGACGCCATCAGGTCCGGTGCCGACTTCAAGGGCAAGAAGCTCGGCGTCACCAGCATCGGCTCCTCGACCGACTTCCTCACCAAGTACCTCGCGGTCAAGAACGGCGCCTCCGTCAGCGAGTTCAGCCCGATCGCCGTCGGCGCCGGACAGACCTTCGTCGCCGCCCTCCAACAGGGCAGCATCGACGCCGGGATGACCACCGACCCGACCGTCGCCAACGTCCTCGACAAGGGCCTCGGCAAGATCCTCTACGACATGCGCACCCCCGAGGGCTCGCGCCAGGCGCTCGGCGGCCTCTACCCGTCGTCCTCGCTCTACATGGCCACCGACTGGGTGGAGAAGAACAAGGACACCACCCAGAAGCTCACCAACGCCTTCGTGAAGACCCTCAAGTGGATGTCCACGAACACCCCCGAGGAGATCGCCGCGAAGATGCCCGCCGACTACGCGCAGGGCGGCGCCGAGCAGTACGCGGCCGCGATCAAGTCGACGCTGCCGATGTTCACCACCGACGGGGTGATGCCGGCCGACGGGCCGAAGACCGTCCTCGCCGTGCTCGCCGCGTTCCACCCGGACGTGAAGGGCAAGGAGGGCTCGATCGACCTCTCCCGCACCTACACCACGGAGTTCGTCGGCAAGGCCACCGGCTGACCCCGGGACAGGTCCGGCGGTCCCGCGCTCACCCCCACGGGCGCGGGGCCGCCGCTTCCGGCCGCCCGGGTCGTCGCCTCGGGGCGCCCCGGTCTCAGACTCCCCGGACGCTCAGCACGTCCATCCGCGACGGCGTGCCCTCCGCCTTCCCGCAGCTCTCCGGACGCGGCGGCTCGCTCCGGCCCTCCAGCACGTCCACCTCCCACGCCCGGCCGTCCGCGTGCAGCACCGTGACCAGCCAGCGGCCCTCGCCGTCCGGCCGCTGCACCACGGTCAGCGCGTCCGCCCGGGTCTCGCCGATCGCCAGCCGCACCGCGTGGTCCGCCGCCTGGCCCGGACGGTCCCAGCCCGAGCAGCCCCGCGACCACTCCGGCACCATGTGCCCGGCCGCCGTCGCCGCCAGCACCTCCTTGGCCGTCTCCGCCGTCAGCCGTCCGTACGCGTAACCGGACGGCAGCACCAGCATCGTGGGGGAGAAGCGGTGCCCGCCCAGGTGCGTCACCTCCCACACCTCGCTGTGCCCCGCCGCCGCCAGGTCCGCCGCCAACGGCCGGCCCAGCAGCGCGCAGCAGCGGTCCCGCCGCCCGTTCGTGCACACCAGCGCCACCGGGCCGCCCACGTGCTCCGCGCCGAAACCCGCGTGGTCGCCCACGCCCAGCGCCGCGAAGTCCAGCCCCAGCAGCTCCGCCGGATCGGCCACCGCGGCCCGGCGCACCCAGCCGCGGCCCGGAACCGTGTGCGCCACGATCACCTCGTGCCGCGCCGTCGGCAGGCAGTCCGCGTGCCGGCCGGGCCGGCGGATCAGCGCCACCCGCACGCCCGTCCCAGCCGCGGCGGCCTCCAGCGCGCGCCCGGTCTCCGCGTCCAGGTGGCTCTCGCCCAGCGCCTTCGCGCCCCACGGCCCGTTCTGCTCCACCAGCAGCCAGGTGGTCGCCACCGCCGCCGTGGCGGCCAGGGGCTCCGAAAGTTCACGCGACCGCGTCGCACAGGTGCTCACGCGGGCAAGGCTACCCTCAGCCCTCCGGCCGCCCCCTCACGTCGGGGACGGCCGACCGGCCCCCGAACGGCAGAGGAGGGGCACCCGACGGGCACCCCTCCTCCGCTCACCCGGTCGTACCGGTCACGCTGATCCCCCCGGTCACGCCGGACCCGCGACCACCGCGATCGGCGTCGTCACCGGCGTACCCGAACCGTCCCGGCGCGGATCCCGCTCCGGCAGCTCCACCGGCGCGCCCTTCGCCGTCGCCGCCCGGGCCGGCACCGCACCCGCCCACGCGAACGTCAGCAGGTCCTCACCGCGCAGGAACCGCTGGCAGCGGACACCGCCCGTCGCCCGGCCCTTGCGCGGGTACTGCTCGAACGGCGTCACCTTCCACGTCGACTGCTCCTCGCCCGTCAACGTGCCCGACGCACCCGCCACGGAGACCACCACCGCGTCCGCCGCCGGATCCACCGCCGTGAACGACAGCACCCGCGCCCCGTCCGCCAGCTTGATCCCCGCCATGCCACCCGCCGGACGCCCCTGCGGACGCACCTGACCCGCCGGGTACCGCAGCAACTGCGCGTCCGACGTGATGAAGACCAGGTCCTCCTCGCCGGTGCGCAACTCCACCGCACCCACCAGCTCGTCACCCTCCTTGAGGGCGATCACCTCGAACTCGTCCTTGTTCGCGGGCCACTCCGGCACCACCCGCTTCACCACGCCCTGCACCGTGCCCAGCGCCAGCCCCGGCGACGACTCGTCCAACGTCGTCAGCGCCAGCACCCGCTCACCCGCGTCCAGCCGCAGGAACTCCCCGACCGCCGCCCCGCCCGCCAGCGTCGGCGACGGCGTCGGCGGCAGCGCCGGCAGATCGATCACCGGCAGCCGCAGCACCCGGCCCGTCGACGTCACCACACCCACGTCCGCCCGCGCCGTCGCCGGCACCGCAGACACGATCACGTCGTGCTTCGCCCGCGCCTCCGACAGCTCGAACGGCTCCCCGTCCGCCGTCCGCGCCAGCAGACCCGTCGACGACAGCAACACCCGGCACGGATCGTCCGCCACCTCCAACGGCACCGCCAGCGCCGCCGACGGCACCGCGCCCGCCTCCAGCAGCACCGTGCGCCGCTCCGTCCCGAACTGCTTCCCCACCGCGCCCAGTTCGGACGAAACCACGCTGCGCAGCTTCGCGTCCGACTCCAGGATCTCCCGCAGGTCCGCGATCTCCGACAACAGCTTCGCCTGCTCCTGCTCCAGCTCCACCCGGTCGAAACGGGTCAGCCGGCGCAGCGGCGTGTCCAGGATGTACGCCGTCTGCGTCTCCGACAGCGAGAAGCGCTCCATCAGACGCTCCTTCGCCTGCCCCGCGTTGTCGCTCGACCGGATGATCGCGATCACCTCGTCGATGTCGACCAGCGCCACCAGCAGGCCCTCGACCAGGTGCAGCCGCTCCTCGCGCTTGCGCCGGCGGAAGTCGCTGCGCCGCCGCACCACCGTGAACCGGTGGTCGACGTACACCTCCAACAGCTCCTTCAGCCCCAGCGTCAGCGGCTGGCCGTCCACCAGCGCCACGTTGTTGATGCCGAACGTCTCCTCCATCGGCGTCAGCTTGTACAGCTGCTCCAGGAGCGCCTCCGGCACGAAGCCGTTCTTCACCTCGATCACCAGCCGCAGCCCGTGCTCGCGGTCGGTCAGGTCCTTGACGTCCGCGACACCCTGCAGCTTCTTCGCGTTGACCAGGTCCTTGATCTTCGAGATGACCTTCTCCGGGCCGACGTTGTACGGCAGCTCCGTCACGACGATGCCCTTGCGGCGCGCCGTCACCGCCTCCACCGTCGCCGTCGCCCGGATCTTGAACGTCCCGCGGCCCGACTCGTACGCGTCCCGGATCCCCGCCAGGCCCACGATCCGCCCGCCCGTCGGCAGGTCCGGACCCGGCACGAACCGCATCAGCGTGTCCAGGTCCGCGTTCGGGTGCTTGATCAGGTGCCGGGCCGCCGCCACCACCTCGGACAGGTTGTGCGGCGGCATGTTCGTCGCCATGCCCACCGCGATGCCCGTCGCGCCGTTCACCAGCAGGTTCGGGAACGCCGCCGGCAGCGCCAGCGGCTCCTGCTCACTGCCGTCGTAGTTCGGCCCGAAGTCGACCGTGTCCTCGTGGATCGACTCCACCAGCGCCATCGACGCCGGCGTCAGCCGCGACTCGGTGTACCGCATCGCCGCCGGCGGGTCGTCGTTGCCCAGCGAACCGAAGTTCCCGTGCCCGTCGATCAGCGGCAGCCGCATCGAGAACGGCTGCGCCATGCGGACGACCGCGTCGTAGATCGACTGGTCGCCGTGCGGGTGCAGGCGACCCATCACCTCGCCCACCACACGGGCGCACTTCACGTGCGCGCGCTCCGGACGCAGGCCCATCTCGTTGGCCTGGTACAGGATCCGCCGGTGCACCGGCTTCAGACCGTCCCGCGCGTCGGGCAGCGCGCGCGAGTAGATCACCGAGTAGGCGTACTCCAGGAAGGAACCCTGCATCTCGTCCACGACGTCGACATCGAGGATCCGCTCCTCGAAGTCTCCGGGCGGCGGGGTCTGCGAACTGCGGCGGGCCATCGCGGCGGGGCTCCCTTACGTCTCGCTTGCTCTGTGTCTCGGTCAGTCTCTGTCGCCATGCCGGCTGCCCCCGTCAACAGGGCGCGGCGCCCCCATTGTGGACCCTCACACCGACACTCCCGGTCAGCGCCCCTCTTCCGCCCCTGGCGAACGCCCCCTCCGCGCGGACACATCCGCGCCCCTCGCGCGTTGCACCACAATGGGGGACGCCACACGAACCCCGACATCGACGACGGGAAGGACCCGAGCGCATGGCCAACCCGGCCCCCGCCTCCAGCCGAGGCATCGCCATCACCGAGCACCGCCTGGAGAACGGCCTGCGCGTCGTCCTCTCCGAGGACCACCTCACCCCGGTCGCCGCGGTCTGCCTCTGGTACGACGTCGGCTCGCGCCACGAGGTCAAGGGCCGCACCGGCCTCGCCCACCTCTTCGAACACCTCATGTTCCAGGGCTCGGCCAACGTCTCCAACAACGGCCACTTCGAGCTCGTCCAGGGCGCCGGCGGCTCGCTCAACGGCACCACCAGCTTCGAGCGCACCAACTACTTCGAGACCATGCCGGCCCACCAGCTGGAGCTCGCCCTCTGGCTGGAGGCCGACCGCATGGGCTCCCTCCTCGCCGCACTCGACGAGACCTCCATGGAGAACCAGCGGGACGTCGTCAAGAACGAGCGCCGCCAGCGCTACGACAACGTCCCCTACGGCACCGCCTTCGAGAAGCTCACCGCGCTCTCCTTCCCCGACGGCCACCCGTACCACCACACCCCCATCGGCTCCATGGCCGACCTCGACGCCGCCACGCTGGAGGACGCCCGGGCGTTCTTCCGCACCTACTACGCGCCCAACAACGCCGTCCTCTCCATCGTCGGCGACATCGACCCCGAACAGACCGTCGCCTGGGTCGAGAAGTACTTCGGCAGCATCCCCGCCCACGACGGCAAGCAGCCCCCGCGCTCCGGCGAACTCCCCGACACCATCGGGCGCGAACTGCGCGAGGAGATCCACGAGGACGTCCCCTCCCGCGCCCTCATGGCCGCCTACCGCCTCCCGCACGACGGCACCCGCGAGGCCGACGCCGCCGACCTCGCCCTCACCATCCTCGGCAGCGGCGAATCCAGCCGCCTCTACAACCGCCTCGTGCGCCGCGACCGCACCGCCGTCGCCGCCGGCTTCGGCCTGCTCCGCCTCGCCGGCGCCCCCAGCCTCGGCTGGCTCGACGTCAAGACCTCCGGCGACGCCACCCTCCAGCAGATCGACACCGCCGTCGACGAGGAACTCGCCCGCTTCGCCGCCGAAGGCCCCACCCCCGAGGAACTCGAACGCGCCCAGGCCCAGATCGAGCGCGAATGGCTCGACCGGCTCACCACCGTCGCCGGCCGCGCCGACGAACTCTGCCGCTACGCCGTCCTGTTCGGCGACCCCAAGCTGCTCAACGACGCCCTCCCCAAGGTCCTCGACGTCACCGCCGAAGAGGTCAGGGCCGTCGCGAAGGCCCGACTCCACCCCGACAACCGGGCCGTCCTCGCCTACGAGCCGACCACGGCCGACACCGACGCCGCTTCCGAAGAGGAGGGTGCCGCCGCATGAGCACCGACTACGTCCCCGCCATGACCTTCCACCCCCAGCCCCGTCCCGGCACCCCGAGCCCCTGGGCCTTCCCCGCCCCCGAGCGCACCGCCCTCGCCAACGGCATCACCGTCCTGCACTGCCACCGCCCCGGCCAGCAGCTCGTCGCCGTCGAGGTCCTCGTCGACGCCCCGCTCGCCGCCGAACCGGCCGGCCTCGACGGCGTCGCCGCCATCCTCGCCCGCGCCCTCAGCGAAGGCACCGACACCCTCACCGCCGAGGAGTTCGCCGGCGAGCTCGAACGTGCCGGCGCGACCCTCGACGCCCACGCCGACCACCCCTGCATCCGCGTCTCCCTGGAAGTCCCCGCCTCCCGCCTCCAGCGCGGCCTCGCCCTCCTCGCCGACGCCCTGCGCGCCCCCGCCCTCCCCGAGGACGAGATCGAGCGGCTCGTCGCCAACCGCCTCGACGAGATCGTCCACGAGCAGGCCAACCCCGCCCGGCGCGCGGCCAAGGCCCTCTACGCCGAGCTCTTCGACGCCGCCGACCGCCTCTCCCGCCCCCGCAGCGGCACCGCCGACACGGTCAAGTCCATCGACCGCGCCGCCGTCAAGGCCTTCTACGACGCCCACGTCCGGCCTGCCACCAGCACCGTCGTCGTGGTCGGCGACCTCACCGGCGTCGACCTGCCCGCCCTCCTGGAGAGCACCCTCGGCACCTGGACCGGCACCGCCGCCACGGCCTCCGTCCACGCCCCCGTCACCGCCGACGACCACGGCCGCGTCGTCATCGTCGACCGGCCGGACTCCGTCCAGACCCAGCTCCTCATCGGCCGCATCGGCCCCGACCGCCACCACCCCGACTGGCCCGCCCAGACCCTCGGCACCTACTGCCTCGGCGGCACCCTCACCTCCCGCCTCGACCGCGTCCTGCGCGAGGAGAAGGGCTACACCTACGGCGTCCGCTCCTTCGCCCAGCCGCTGCGCTCGGCCGCCGACGGCAGCGGGCGCGCGCTGCTCGCCATCAGCGGCTCGGTGGACACCGCCTCCACCGCCCCGGCCCTCAAGGACGCCTGGACGATCCTGCGCACCCTCGCCGCCGAGGGCCTCACCGACGCCGAGCGCGACGAGGCCGTGCAGTTCCTGGTCGGCGTCGCCCCGCTCAAGTACGAGACCGCGGGCTCGGTCGCCGGCACCCTCGCCGACCAGGTCGAGCAGCACCTGCCCGACGACTACCAGGCAGACGTCTACCGCCGGCTCGCCGAACTGCCCACCGCCGAGGCCACCGAGGCCGTCGTCGCCGCCTTCCCGCCGGACCGGCTGGTCACCGTGCTGGTCGGCGACGCCGCCGTGATCGCGGACGACGTGCGGAAGCTCGGCATCGGCGAGGTCACGGTCGTCAGCTGACCCCCTCCGGTGCACGGCAGGCCCGTTGGAGCGATCGCGGCTCCGGCGGGCCTGCCGCGTTTTTAAATTCGTTGCGGGCCCCGGCCGTTCCGTGGATAGATGTTCCCCGGCACAGACGTACGAAGTCCGACTGCGACGAACGAAGGGAGGCGGTCACCATGCGGGTCGAGCGAACCATACGACGACGCTCCCCAAGGCCGTTCTCCCGCCGTGCCCTGGGCGCCTGAGCCCCTCTTCTCCTGGTCTTCCCCGAGCCGCGCCGGGATCTGTTCGCGTGCGGCAACTTCCCTTGAACCAAGCGACCTTGGAGGTCGAACAGCCATGTCGTACACCGAAGTGCCCGGAATCCGGGTCCCCATCCGGATGTGGACCGACCCGGCCACCGTCGAGGGCGAGGCCATGCAGCAGCTGCGCAACATCAGCTCCCTGCCCTGGCTCCACGGCCTCGCCGTCATGCCCGACGTCCACCTGGGCAAGGGCGCGACCGTCGGTTCCGTCATCGCCATGAAGGGCGCCGTCTGCCCGGCGGCGGTCGGCGTGGACATCGGCTGCGGAATGAGCGCGGTGAAGACCTCCCTCACCGCCAAGGACCTCCCGGACGACCTGTCCCGCCTCCGCTCCAAGATCGAGCAGGCCATCCCGGTGGGCCGCGGCCTCCACACCGACCCGGTCGACCCGCGCAAGCTCCACGGCTTCGCGACGGCGGGGTGGGACGACTTCTGGCAGCGGTTCGACGGTGTCGCGGATTCGGTCAAATGGCGTCGCGAACGTGCCATGCAACAGATGGGAACGCTCGGCGCCGGCAACCATATGATCGAATTGTGCATCGACACGGTCGGGGTGGTGTGGCTGATGCTGCACTCCGGCTCGCGCAACATCGGCAAGGAACTGGCGGAGCACCACATGACCGTCGCCCGGTCGCTGCCGCACAACCAGGGCCTGGTCGACCGTGACCTCGCGGTGTTCATCTCGGAAACTCCGCAGATGGAGGCCTACCGGGCGGACCTGTACTGGGCGCAGGAGTACGCCAAGCACAACCGTGCCGTCATGATGACGTTGTTCCAGGACGTTGTCCGCCGCGAATTCCCCAAGGCGAAGGTCAGCTTCGGCGAGGTCATCAGCTGCCACCACAACTACGTGGCCGAGGAGACGTACGACGGTGTCGACCTCCTCGTGACGCGAAAGGGCGCGATCCGGGCGGGAACGGGCGAGTTCGGGATCATCCCGGGCTCGATGGGCACCAGTTCGTTCATCGTCCGCGGCCTCGGCAACAAGGCGGCGTTCAACTCGGCCTCGCACGGCGCTGGCCGGAAGATGAGCCGTACGGCGGCCAAGAAGCGCTTCACCGTAAGGGACTTGGAGGAGCAGACGCGGGGCGTGGAGTGCCGCAAGGACAGCGGCGTCGTCGACGAGATCCCGGGCGCCTACAAGTCGATCGAGAAGGTCATGGATCAGCAGCGCGACCTTGTCGAGGTCGTCGCCCAGATCAAGCAGGTCATCTGCATCAAGGGCTGAGCAGCCGAAAAGAGATGGCCCCCGACGATGTCGGGGGCCATCTCTACCGCTTCGGGAACACTCTCGGGCGTCTCGGGCCGACGAGTCGCCATTTGCGAATGGTGCAGCTCTTGACGGTCCGGTCCAGTTGTTCGGCCGCCAGTTCCATGCTGGCCGCGCTCAGGAGCACCACATCCTCCTCGGCGGTCCAGCCGCGCCGAGGGGCGGCTATCCCCATCGTCGGCGGGCGGACCCACGCTTCGACGTGCGTGGCACCCACTTGCTTGCGAGGCAGTGCGAGGCAGCCGGGGTAGTACAGCTCGGCAGTGATGGCCACGGCGGCTTCCCTCGTGAAGAGGATGTTGTAGATGCCGTCGCGCTTGTTGCGGGTGAGCTTGCGCTTCACACCGCAGAGCTGCTCGGCATAGCCAGCGAAGAAGGCGGCCATCGCGTCGCTCTGGGTGGTGAAGCTGAGGAACGGCAATCCCGTGGCGGTGATGCCGAGTGACCCGTCGGCATCGATGAGGCCGCGGACGTAGTCGCGCTCGGAGAATGGCACGCCCGGTGGGGCCACTATTTCGGACTTGCACCCAACCGGCAGGCCCAGCGCCCGCAGTTCCTCCCGGAACTCACGGGCGCAGACGGTCCACACCACCGACGTGTGGTCCGCCTTGAAGTTCGTGGTGCGCGTCCGGTGGCGGATGCTGCTGTTGAACGGGCAGAGGCGCTGGAACTCCTCCAGGATCGGTGCGTCCCGCGCGGAGAGTTCCACCGCGAGCCGGCCCTTGTTGCCGACTTCCTGGGTGAGGTGGCCGTCCGCCTGGAGGAAGGCGTACATGTAGGCGTGATCGGGTCGTTCGAGGTCGAAGAACGTCATGCGCCGAGCATGTGTGCGAGTGGGTGGCCACAAGGGGTGATCGCTCACCAGTTCGCCAAGAGGTGTGAATGCGATCGAATCCGTGAACGCAAAGCGCCCGGCAGTGCTAAATGCACTGCCGGGCGCTGCGGCGACTCAGCCCGCTCAGGCGGCGGCGGGGAGCTCTTCGAGGCCTTCGGCGACGAGCTTGGCGAGGCGGTCGAGGGCCTCGTCGGCGTTCTCGGCGTCGGTGGCGAGGATGACCTCTTCGCCGCCCTGGGCGCCGAGGGCGAGCAGGCCGAGCATGGAGGCGGCGTTGACGGGGTTGCCGCCGGGCTTGGCGATGGTGATCGGCACGCCGGTGGCCGTGACGGCCCGGACGAAGATGGAGGCGGGACGGGCGTGCAGGCCCTCGGCCCAACCGATGGTGACGCGGCGCTCGGCCATGAGACGTGCCTTTCCGGTGAAGCTGGTCACGGCCGTGCTCGGGGAAGCGGCCATGTTGTCTAGACCAGTGTTGCACGCGGTCGACCTCTGCGAGCCGCCGCGTTCGGGAGTTGTGATTGTTTCTTTTCGGGGCATAATGCCCGGCCGGTGGCCGTGCCCACCCTGCCGCGCGTGCACGCCGGGCGCCGTTCGGCCCGCCGCCGGATAACCTGACGATCGTGGACGACTCCGCGGCGGCGCAGCACCCAGGGCATCCGGACTATCCGCAGCACTGGGAGGCCGACATCCTGCTGCGCGACGGTGGCACGGCCCGGATCCGGCCGATCACTCCCGCCGATGCCGGGCGGCTGGTGGAGTTCTACGAGCAGGTCTCGGACCAGTCGAAGTACTTCCGTTTCTTCGCCCCTTATCCGAAGCTCTCGGAGAAGGACGTCCGCCGGTTCACGCACCACGACTTCGTGAACCGGGTGGCGCTGGCCGTGGTCGTCCGGGACCGTTTCATCGCGACCGTCCGGTACGACCGGATCGATGCCGAGGGCCGTCCGTCGGACACCGGGACCGATGCCGAGGTGGCGTTCCTGGTGCAGGACGCGCATCAGGGCCGCGGCGTGGCGTCGGCGCTGCTGGAGCACATCGCGGCGGTGGCGCAGGAGCGGGGGATCCGTCGTTTCCAGGCGGAGGTGCTGCCGGAGAACCGGAAGATGGTGAAGGTCTTCACGGACGCCGGTTACACGCAGCACCGGAGTTTCGCCGACGGTGTGGTGCACCTGGAGTTCGACCTGGAGCAGACGGACCGCTCGCTGGCGGTGATGCGGGCGCGGGAGCACCGTGCGGAGGCGCGTTCGGTGCAGCGGCTGCTCACGCCGCGTTCGGTGGCGGTGATCGGGGTTTCGCGCAATCCGCAGACGGTGGGGCGGGCGCTGCTGCGGGACCTGCTGGGCAGTTTCGACGCCGAGTTCGGGAGCAGGCGCGGAGACGGGGAGGCCCTGCGTCCCGTGTACGCGGTGAACCGCAAGGCTCCGGCCGGGACGGAGCTGGACGGCGTCCCGGTGTACCGCTCGATCCTGGACGTCCCGGGCCCGGTGGACCTGGCCGTGATCGCCGTCCCCGAGAGTGCGGTGCCGGCGGCGGTCGCCGAGTGCGGCGCCCACGGGGTGCAGGGCCTGGTCGTGGTGACGGCCGGGTACGCGGAGACCGGCCCGGAGGGCCGTGACCGCCAGCGGGCGCTGGTGCGGCAGGCCCGTGCGGCGGGGATGCGGGTGGTCGGCCCGAACGCCTTCGGTCTGATCAACACCGATCCCGAGCAGCCGTTGAACGCCTCGTTGGCGCCGCATCTGCCGCGGCGCGGCGGTTTCGGGATCTTCTGCCAGTCCGGTGCGATCGGGGTCGCGCTCCTGGAGGCCGCGCACCGCCGGGGGCTCGGCGTCTCGTCGTTCGCGTCGGTCGGCAACCGGTCCGACGTCTCCGGCAACGACTTCCTGCAGTACTGGGCGGAGGACGACGCGACCGAGGTGGTGCTGCTCTACCTGGAGTCGTTCGGCAACCCGCGCAAGTTCACCCGGATCGCCCGCCGTCTGGCCGCGGCGAAGCCGGTGGTCGTCGTGAAGGGTGCGCGTCACACCGGGAGCCTGCCGCCGGGCCACGCCGTCCCGGCCACGGCGACGGGGCTGCGCGACGCGACGGTGGACGCGCTGTTCGAGCAGGCCGGGGTCACCCGGGTGGAGACGATCACCGAGCTGTACGACACCGGCGAGGTGCTGGTCCAGCAGCCGCTGCCGCCGGGGGACCGGGTCGCCGTGGTCGGCAATTCGGACTCGCTGGGCCTGCTGACGTACGACGCCTGCCTGAGTGCGGGCCTGCGCCCCCGCACGCCCGTCGACCTGACCACCGGCGCGACCGGCGAGAACTTCCGGATCGCGCTGGACGTCGCCCTGTCCGATCCCGCCGTGGACGCCGTGATCGCCGTCGCGATCCCGCCGATCGGCACGTCCGCGCACGCGTTCATGGGGGGTCGCCTGGCCGGCCCGGAGGATCCGGAGATGGGTTCGGACGATCCGGAGATCGCCACTGCTCTGCTCGAAGCCGGTGAGCGGGCAAGGGAGTTGGGCAAGCCGCTGGTGCTGGCGCACTTGGCGCTGACCGATCTGCCGCTGCGGCTGCGTCCGCGCGGCATCCCGGCGTTCGCGGCGCCGGAGCGCGCGGTGCGGGCCCTCGCCCACGCCGTGCACTACGCGCAGTGGCGTCGCCGGACGGCGGAGGCGGAGGAGACGGCCCGGGTGCCGGAGCTGGACCGGATCGACGAGCCGGGGGCCCGCGTGCTGGTGGACGCGGCGCTGAGCACCCGGGCCGCGATCGCGGCCCGCACCCAGCCGGGTGGTGCCCGGATCACGCTGCCCGACGCGGAGGCCCGCGCGCTGCTGGCCCACTACGGCATCGACGTGTCGCCGACCCTGCCCGCCCCGGACGAGGAGACGGCGGTGCGGGCGGCGTCGGCGCTGGGTTACCCGGTGGCGCTCAAGGCGACCGCCCCGCACCTGCGCCACCGCCCCGACCTGGGCAGCGTCCGCCTGGACCTGACCGGCGAGCCGGGCCTGCGCCGGGCCCACCGGGAGCTGGACGCCCTGCTCGGCGGGGCCGCGCAGGCCGAGCTCGTGGTGCAGCGGCTGGCTCCGCGCGGGGTGGACACCGTGATCGGCGCCACGGTCGACCCGGCGGTGGGCGCGATCCTGTCCTTCGGGCTGGCGGGGGCGCCGGCCGAACTCCTGGGCGATGTCGCGCACCGGCTGGTTCCGGCCACCGACCAGGACGTCGCCGGGCTGATCCGCGAGGTCCGGGCGGCTCCGCTGCTGTTCGGCTGGCGGGGCGCGGAGGCGGTGGACACGGGCGCGCTGGAGGAACTGCTGCTGCGGGTGTCGCGGCTGGTGGACGACCTGCCGGAGGTCGCGTCGGTGGACCTCGAACCGGTGGTCGTGGCCCCGCACGGGCTGGCGATCCTGGGGGCGCGGGTGCGCATCGCGCCCCTGCCCGTCCGCAGTGATCTGGGTCCGCGCGCCATGAGCAGCCTGTAACCTTCCTTGGTTGCGCCTGCCCGTGGGCGCTGTTGTCCGAAGCTCGGCGCCGCGCCGCCCGCTTCGTCGGCGGACCATGCCAGGATGGAGTTATGGCGAAGACCGGTACCACCACCACTCAGGACCTGCGCTCGGCGATCGAGCGCAGTGGCTACTACCCGGCCCTGGTGTCCGAGGCGGTGGAGTCCGCGGTTGGCCCGGAGCCGATCAGCTCGTACCTGGTGCACCAGGAGACGACGTTCGACGCCAACGAGGTACGCCGCCACGTCACCGTGCTGGTGCTGACCCCGACCCGGTTCGTGGTGAGCCACACCGACGAGCAGACCGGGGACGCCGCCAGCCCGTCGGTGCCGCTCGCGACGACGTCGACGGAGAGCGTCCGGCTGGACCGGATCGGTTCGGTCGTGGTGAGCCGGATGGTGGCGAACCCGGAGACGTACACGCCGGGCACGCTGCCGCGCGAGGTCGTGCTGACGATCGGCTGGGGTGCGGTGCAGCGGCTGGACCTGGAGCCGGCGGGCTGCTCGGACCCGAACTGCGAGGCGGACCACGGCTACACGGGTTCGGCGACGGCTGACGACCTGTCACTGCGGGTGAGCGAGGCCGGCGACGGCCCGGAGACGGTCGCGCAGGCGCTGGTGTTCGCCCGGGCGCTGTCGGACGCGACGGTCAGCAACGGCCCGCGGGCCTGAGCCCCGCCCCGGCCCGCCCGACCGCTCACAACGCCCGCCCACGCGGAACGACTGCCTGCTCAGAACGACTGCCGCCGACCGCGCCGCCGACCGCCACGAAACCGGATCCATGTCTTACGCACCCTCCGACGGCTACGACGCCTTCGAGATCCTCGATCCCGCCTCCGCCCCCGCTCCCGCCTACGGCAGCGGTTCGCTCTGCGACCTGCTGCCCTCGGTCGCGGCGGGGCTGGGCGTCGAGGGCTTCTCGGCGACGCTGCCGATCGCCCCGGCCGACCGCGTGGTGGTGTTCCTGGTCGACGGCCTCGGCTGGGAGCTGCTGCTGCGCCACCCCGAGTACGCGCCGTTCCTGTCGTCGCTCGCGGGCAGTTCGATGGGCGGCTCGGGCCGTCCGCTGACGGCCGGGTTCCCGTCGACGACGGCGACCTCGCTGGCCTCGGTCGGCACCGGCACCCCGCCGGGGCTGCACGGCCTGGCCGGCTACACGGTGGCGGTCCCCGGTGCCGGGTACCTGATGAACCAGCTGCGCTGGCAGCCGCCGACGGACCCGGCGGCCTGGCAGCCGTACCCGACGGTCTTCGAGCGGACGCACGCGGCCGGGGTGGCGACGGCGCAGGTGTCGTCCCCGCTGTTCGCCCAGACCCCGCTGACCAGGGTGGCGCTGTCCGGCGGAACCTTCATGGGCCGGACCACCGGCGAGGAGCGGATGGACCAGGCCGCGGCCTGGCTGGCCGAGCACGACCGGGCGCTGGTGTACACGTACGTCAGCGAGCTGGACGGCGCGGGCCACCGCTTCGGCGTGGACTCGGACGAGTGGCGGATGACCCTGGACGCGGTGGACCGGCTGGCCCGGCGGCTGGCCGAGCGGCTGCCGCCGCGCTCGGCGATGTACGTGACGGCCGACCACGGCATGATCGACATCGCGCCGGAGGACCGGATCGACTTCGACGAGGACTGGGAGCTCGGCGCGGGCGTGGCCCTGCTGGGAGGCGAGGGCCGGGCCCGGCACGTGTACGCGGTGCCGGGAGCCGCGGCGGACGTGTACGCGGTCTGGAGCGAGGTGCTCGGCGACCGGATGTGGGTGGCGACCAGGGACGAGGCGATCGCGGCGGGCTGGTTCGGCCCGGTCGTGGACGAGCGCGTCTACGCGCGGATCGGCGACGTGGTCGCCGCGGCCCGGGACGACGTCGCGATCACCGCCTCCCGCAACGAGCCCGGCGAGTCGGCGATGATCGGACTGCACGGCTCGATGACCCCGGTCGAGCAGTTCGTGCCGCTGCTCGAAGTGCGCGCCTGAACCGTGCCGCCGATGTCGTCCGCACCACCGCTGCCACCGCTTCCCCGGTGCCCGAACTCCCCTGATGTGAAAGGCCTTTGCTCCACCCATGGCTGAACTGGTGTTCTTCTCGGGCACGATGGACTGCGGCAAGTCGACGCTGGCGCTGCAGATGGACCACAACCACACCGCCCGCGGCCGGCAGGGGATCATCCTGACCCGCCACGACCGGGCCGGCGCGGCGACCATCTCCAGCCGGCTCGGCCTGCGCGCCGAGGCGGTCGAGGTGACCGACGACTTCGACTTCCACGCGCACGTGGTGCAGCGGCTGTCGGCCGGCGGCCGGGTGGACTACCTGATCTGCGACGAGGCCCAGTTCTTCGCGGCCGGGCAGGTCGACCAGCTGGCCCGGGTGGTGGACGAACTCGACATCGACGTCTACACGTTCGGGATCACGACGGACTTCCGCACCCGGCTCTTCCCGGGCTCGCAGCGGCTGATCGAGCTGGCCGACCGGGTCGAGGTGCTGCAGGTGGAGGCGCTGTGCTGGTGCGGCGCGCGGGCCACCCACAACGCGCGGACGGTCGGCGGCGTGATGGTCGTCGAGGGCGCGCAGGTCGTGATCGGCGACATCTCGGTGAAGGAGGACGAGGTCGGCTACGAGGTGCTGTGCCGTCGGCACCACCGCCGCCGCCTGACGGCGGCGACCGCCCGTGCCTCGGTGCTCTCCCCGGACGTGCTCCCCTTCGAGCAGTCCCAGTCGTGAAGCCGGTCCCGGACCGTCGGCCCTGGCGGGGTCGCGGACCGTCGGCCCCTAGCGGGCTTCCAGGACGGAGAAGTGGCCGCCCTGCGGGTCGGCCAGCCGGGCGGCCCGGCCGCGTGCGGTCTCGTGCGGCTCGACCAGGACCCGGCCGCCCAGTTCGGTGGCGCGCCGGGCGGTGAGCGCGGCGTCGCGGACGGCGAAGTGGATCCGCCAGCGGGGTGGGTGGCCGCGCAGTTCGGCGCCGTGCCGGATGCCGGCGACCGGCCGGCCCTGCACGAGCAGCGCGGATTCGTCGGCGCCGGGCCGCAGGGTCCGGCCGAGGACGGTGGCGTAGAACGCGGCGGAGCCCTCGGCGTCGGAGGTGAGCAGTTCGGTCCACGCGGGGCCGCCGGGTTCGGGTCCGGCCTCGCGGCCGACGTGCTCCTCGCCCTGCCACAGGCCGAAGACGGCGCCGGAGACGTCGGCGGCGATGGCCATCCGTCCGGCGCGCTCGGCCTGGAGGGGCCCGACGGCGACGGTGCCGCCGCACTCGCGCACGAGCTGGGCGGCGGAGTCGGCGCTGTCCACGGCGAAGTAGGTGGTCCACTGCACCGGGAAGCCGGTGGCGCTGGAGACACCGAGGCCGGCGACCGGCTCCCCGTCGAGCTCGGCCCGGACGTAGTCGCCGAGTTGGGCCGGTCCCGGCGAGTAGCTCCAGCCGAGCAGGTCGCCGTAGAACGCGCGGGCGCCGGCCAGGTCGTCGGTCAGCAGGCTGACCCAGCAGGGCGTGCCCTGGGCGAGCCGGAGTTTCACCGCGGGCAATGCGGGCCTCCTCACGGGCGGTTGGCGCACGGAATTCGCGCACGCGAGGGTGATGCTTCCACTCCGGCGCGCGACCAACCCTTCGGCCGCGCGGAAATTCCGGCAAAGACCCCACAAAGAGCGGCGGTTCGGCCGCGCTGCGCGACAATGACCGGCATGACCACCTACAACGACGGTTCCCCGCTGATCTCCGCGGCCGGGCTGCGGGAGGCGCTCGCCTCGTCGCGTCCGCCGGTGCTGCTGGACGTGCGCTACCAGCTGGTCGGTGCGGCCGCGGGCGGCCCGACGGCCGCGGAGGAGTACCGGACCGGGCACCTGCCGGGCGCGCACTTCGTCGACCTGGACCGGGACCTCGCGGCCCCGCCCGGTGCTCCCGGCCAGGGGGGCCGCCACCCCCTGCCGGACCTGGAGGAGTTCGGCGCCGCGATGCGCCGCTTCGGTGTCTGCGCCGACCGCCCGGTCGTGGTGTACGACGGCGGGCCCTCGCTGTCGGCGGCCCGCGCCTGGTGGCTGCTGCGCTGGGCAGGGCACCGTGACGTGCGGGTGCTGGACGGCGGTTACGCGGCGTGGTCGGCGTCCGGGCTTCCGGTGACGGCCGAGGTGCCGGCGGAGGAGGAGGGCGACTTCAAGCCCGTCCCGGGCAACTTGCCGACGATCGACGGGGACGGCGCGGCGGAGTGGGCGCGCAGCGGCCTGCTGCTGGACGCCCGGTCGGGAGAGCGCTACCGGGGCGAGACGGAGCCGGTCGACCCGCGAGCGGGGCACGTCCCCGGCGCCGTGTCGGCGCCGACCACCGAGAACGTCGGCGCGGACGGGCGGTTCCGGCCGGCCGCGGAGCTGGCCGAGCGGTTCCGGGCGCTGGGCGCGGGCGAACGGGAGACGGCCGTGTACTGCGGGTCGGGGGTGACGGCGGCGCACCAGATCCTGGCGCTGGAGGTGGCGGGCGTGCCGGCGACGCTGTACCCGGGGTCGTGGAGCGAGTGGTCGAGTGACGCGAGCCGTCCGGTGGCGGTCACGGAGCAGCCGGGCTGAGCACTCCCGCACCCGCGGG
Source organism: Kitasatospora sp. NPDC048722 (assembly GCF_040650235.1). Lineage (NCBI taxonomy): Bacteria > Bacillati > Actinomycetota > Actinomycetes > Kitasatosporales > Streptomycetaceae > Kitasatospora > Kitasatospora sp. NPDC048722. The sequence continues at coordinate 15,280 of NZ_JBEZGX010000018.1, read as the reverse complement.
GCGCACGGAAGGGGCGGTCGGCCGAAGCCGCCCGCCCCTTCACGCTCGGACGGTTATTCCTGCTTCTTGCGCCGGCTGCCGAAGACGATCTCGTCCCAGCTGGGCACGGTGGCCCGGCGGCCGGGCCGGACGCCGTCCGCCTCGGCCTGCCGGTCGGTGGTGCCGACCAGGCGTTCGCGGTGCGGGGCGACGGCGCGCGGCATCAGGATGTCGGCGTACGCGGATCCGGCGCCGACGGCGGGTGCCGCGGCGGCGGCCGGTTCCTCGGTCTCCTCGGCGACCTCGGCGGGCACCGGTTCGACCGGGGCGGGCCCGACGGCGAGGTCGCCGCGGAAGGCGGGGACGACGTCGAGCAGGCTGGTGAGCGAGTCCCGGCCCTCGGCCGCGGCCTCGCGCGCCTCGCGGGCGGACATGATGCGGTCGGCGGAGGGCCGGTCGATCATCGGGCGGGGCGGCCGGTCCTGGGGGAGCCGGGCGATCCGCGGGATGAACGGGAAGACCGAGTCCTCCTCGCGCTCGACGGTCTCGCCGATCAGCGCGCGGGCCTCGTCGTCGTTGGGCGTGACGAGGCGCCGGGGCGGGTCGTAGGTCCAGGAGGCGCTGCGGCCCTCGCCGTCGGCGCGGTAGGAGAGGATGACCTCCCACGTGCCGTCGTCGCGCCGCCAGGAGTCCCAGCGCTCGGTGTCCTTCTCGGCGCCGCGCAGCGCGAGCCGTTCGGCGACGGCCTCGCCGAGCTGCGGGCCGGGGGACTCGCCGTTGCGGCGGATGGCGGTCTTGCGGGCGCGTTCGGCCATGAAGGCGCGTTCGGCGAGGACGGGGCCCTCGAAGCGGCGGACCCGGTCGACGGAGATGCCGGCGGCCTGGGCGACCTCCTCGGCGGAGGCACCGGCTCGTATCCGCGCCTGGATGTCCCGGGGGCGGAGGTGGCTCTCGACCTCGATCTCGATCTGGCCGAGGCGCGGGCGGTCGCCGCGGATGGCGGCGCGAAGCCGCTCGTCGATGGGGAGGGTGTACTCCGTGCTGTCGGCAGCCTTGAGCACCAGCCGTGTGCCGTCGTTGCTGACGGCCACAACCCGCAGTTCGGGCACGGTTACCTCCCGGGTGGTGCCTGCCGACGTCACCTGCGTCGCTGCTCCCGTACTGAGTGTGGCCTGCCCACTCGCGACTGGCCACAACCTTGCTGAGTTCCCCGGCGTGTCGGGCTCACGCCCGTCCACACCGCTGTGGCACGGTTGCCTTTTTGCCACGTCATCCGTCGACGTCGCGCCTGGGTGTCCCGGCCGTCCTCGCACGCGGAGTGTTCGCGACGATCCGGGACCGGCGTCGCCGTGCGTGCCTGTGTCGTGGCTCTTCGTCAAGTTGCCGTGGTACTGGCAGTCGACAAGTCGACCCAAGGCTCAGGCTTTACGAACAGTACTCCATTCGTGGCATCCGGAGGGGCGGCTCGCCGCTCAAGTCTCCCGCGATTCACGGGAATCTCAAGAGCGCGCGCCCCGGGCGGCGGGCCGCCGCCGGATGAACGGTGATCATCTTCACACAATCACGGAGGAAAGAACCGGATTTTCGTCCCTTGTGTCCTTCTTTGGGCAAGATGGAGTGACTTGTTCGAGGAACAGTCGTACGGACCGAGGGATGTCGATGCCGGAGCGGGAGCCCGTCGAGGAGGGCGGGAAGGACGAGCGCAGGCGGATCGATCTGAGTGTCGCTCAGGTCGTGGCGAGCGCGCTGGCCGCGGTGGTGGGGGCCTTGTTGGCGTCCGAACTCGGGGTCTACGGCACGATCATGGGCGCGGCGGTGGTGAGCGTCGGGGCCACCACGGGCGGTGCGGTGTTCCAGCACCTCTTCAAGCGCACCGGCGAGCAGTTGCGCGAAGCGGTGGACCGCGGGCCGAACCAGACGGTGAACGGGCTGCGCCAGGTGCCGGTGGACGAGCGTGTCCCGGAGGCGTCCCCGGTGATCTCGTCGGAGTGGAACGAGCCGCAGGTGGTCCGGGCGCGCCGGCGGTGGACGTGGCGGACGTACGCGGCGGTTTCCGGGCTGGTGTTCGTGCTGGCGATGACGCCGATCGTGGCGTTCGAGATGGTCACCGGGCAGCCGGTGTCGGCGACGGTGACCGGGCAGACGGGCAACGGCACGTCGTTCGGCGGCAGCGTGGGCACGGATCCGAAGCCGCCGGTCGGCGATCCGACGGGCCGTCCGTTCGGTGGCGGGCACGGGCCGGGCGGGACGCCGTCGGGCGGTGCGTCGGACCCGGCGACGTCGAAGCCGCGGCCGGAGCCGAGCGGCAGTCCGAGCGGGTCGCCGGCCTCGGGCGGGTCGCCCTCCCCGACGCCGACGCCGACGCCGACGACGACCCCGGACCCGAGCCCGAGCGGGACGCCCACCTCCGGCGCGTCCCCGTCGGCGGGTGGTGGCGGGAAGCCGACCGGTGGGTCGACTCCGCAGCCGCCCGCGCCGAGCCGGGCCCCGGCGTCGGTTGCCCCGGCGCCCGCCGCGGAGACCCCGGCGGGTTAGTCGCCGAGGACCCGGCGCAGGTACGGGTTGGCGAACAGGCGCCCGGGGTCCACCTCGTCGCGCAGGGCGGTGAAGTCGCCGAAGTGCGGGTAGACCCCGGCGAGGTACTCGGCGTCGCGGGTGTGCAGCTTGCCCCAGTGGGGGCGGCCCTCGTGGGCGGCCATCAGCTGTTCGACGCCGGTGAAGTAGCCCTGGTCGCGGGTGCCCCGGTAGAGGTGGACGGCGATGTAGGCGCTGTCGCGGCCGGACGCGGTGGAGAGCCAGAGGTCGTCGGCGGGGGCGAAGCGGACCTCCACCGGGAAGCTGATCCGCCAGTCGGACCGTTCGACGAGCGCCTTCAGCTCGCGCAGCACGTCGGCGACGGCGGCGCGCGGCACGGCGTACTCCATCTCGACGAAGCGGACCTTGCGCGGGCTGGTGAAGACCTTGTGCGAGGTGTCGGTGTAGCTGCGGTCGGACCACGCGCGGCTGGCCAGCGAGGCGATGGCGGGGATGCTGCCGGGGAAGCGGCGGCCGACCCGGCAGGCGCCCTCCCACACGGTGTTGGAGAGGAAGTCGTCCTCCAGCCAGCCCTTGAACCGGGGCAGCGGGGCGGCCGGGCCCTGGCTGCGGTTGTTGCGCTTGGTGCTGCAGCGGTCGGTGTGCGGGAACCAGTAGAACTCGAAGTGCTCGTTGACGGCGGTGAGGTCGTCGAGGCGGTCGAGGACCTCGTCGAAGCGCATCGGCTGCTCGTGGGCGGTGAGCAGGAAGGACGGCTCGACGCCGAAGGTGAGTGCGGTGATCACACCGAGCGCGCCGAGGCCGAGCCGGGCGCCCTGGAAGAGCCGCGGGTTCTCGGTGGGGGAGCAGCGGCGGATCGTGCCGTCGGCGAGGACGATCTCCAGGGCGCGGATCTGCGCGGCGAGCGAGCCGGAGTCGCGACCGGTGCCGTGGGTGCCGGTGCTGGTGGCCCCGGCGACGGTCTGGACCTCGATGTCGCCCATGTTGGTGAGCGAGAGGCCCTCGGCGGCGAGGAGCCGGTTGAGCCGGTGCAGCGGGAGGCCGGACTCGACGGTGACGGTGCCGGCCTCGCGGTCGATCCCGCGGACGGCGGTGAGCGCGTGCGGGCGGATCTGGACGCCGTCGCCGGCGGAGGCGATCGCGGTGAAGGAGTGCCCGGAGCCGACGGCCTTGACGGTGCGGCCCTGCTCGGCGGCGCGCCGGATCTCCCTGGCCAGTTCCTCCGCGGTGCCGGGCGCGGCGGCCCGGGAGGGCCGGGCGCTCTGGTTGCCGGCCCAGTTGGTCCAGCGGACGGCGGTCGCGGTACTGGCCTGGGGCATGTGCTGACTCCTGCTCCGTGGCCGACGGGGTCGGCGGGGGTCCGGGCGGTGGGGGCCGCCGGTGGGGCCTGTGCACGGGGCCGCGCGGACCCCTACCCGCGGGTAGGCCCGCGAGTAGGGAGGAGATTAGTCAGTTCACCGTCCGAGGTCTACGGGTTCGACGGCGGGTGCCCCGGGCTCGGCCGCGGGCAGGCCGGCCCGCAGGGTGCGCAGGCCGACGAGGGCGACCAGGACGCCGAACACGCCGGCGACCAGCGGCACCCAGTAGCCGGCGGCGGCGCCGGAGGCGTCCACCACCCAGCCGCCGGCCGAGGAGCCGAGCGCGACGCCGAGCGCGAGCCCGGTGGTGGTCCAGGCCATGCCCTCGGTGAGCTGGGCGGCCGGGACGAGCCGTTCGACCAGGGCCATCGCGGAGATCAGGGTGGGGGAGATGGCGACGCCGGCGAGCAGCAGGACGGCACCGGTGGCGAGCAGCCCACCGAGGCCCTGCACCGCCTCGGCGACGAGCAGCACCGGGATCATGGTGAGCGCCATCATCACGACGCCGACGACGAAACGATTCGCCAGGGGGCTGGTGGGCTTGAGCGCGCCGTAGACCATGCCGGCCAGGCCGGAGCCGAGCGCCCACACGGCGAGGACGGTGCCGGCGAGGCCCTCGTGGTCCTGGGCCCGGGCGAAGGCGACGGTGACGATCTCGACCGAGCCGAAGATCGCCCCGGTGGCGATGAAGGTGAGCACCAGGACGACCAGGCCGGGGTTGAGGATCGCGCTGCGGCCGCTGCGGGCGGCGGCGGGGTGGACCGGCGGCTCGGTGCGGCGCTGGGCGGTGAACAGGACGATCCCGACGGTGAGCGCGAGGGCGGCCGCGAGCACGCCGGACTCGGGGAAGACGTTGGTGGCCAGGCTGACGGCGAGGATCGGACCCACCATGAAGCAGAACTCGTCGACCACCGCCTCGAAGGAGTACGCGGTGTGCAGCCGGGCGGGCTTGTCCCGGTAGAGGTGGGCCCAGCGGGCGCGGACCATGGCGCCGGCGCTGGGCATGACGCCCATGCCGACGGCGAAGACGAAGAGCGTCCAGTCCGGGGCGTCGAAGTGGGCGCAGAGCAGCAGTCCGGTCGCCGCGGCGATGGTGAACGCGGCGGCGGGCAGCGCGACGCGGCGCTGGCCGTGCCGGTCGACGAGCCAGGAGACGGCCGGCCCGAGCACCGCGGCGGCGATCGCCAGGGTCGCCGAGACGAGGCCCGCCACCCCGAAGGAGCCGCGCTGCTGGGACAGCATGGTCACGATGCCGATGCCAGTCATCGAGATCGGCAGGCGGGCGATGAACCCGGCGGAGGAGAAGGCCAGCGTGCCGGGGGCGGCGAATATCTGGCGGTAGCTGGACAGCACGCGGAAGCTCCGGGGAGGTAAGGAACAAGGCGGTTGAACACAGCTTACGTATGTTGGCAAACGGTATTTTCCGGGCTCTCCGCGCCGCCCCGCCGACGGGCCCCGGCCCCTCAATGGCAGGATCGGTGCCATGTCCGACGCGCGCAAACCCTCCCCCTCCGGCGCCGCTCCCTACGACGCCCTCCTGCTGCTCTCCTTCGGCGGCCCCGAGGCCCCCGAGGACGTCGTGCCGTTCCTGGAGAACGTCACCCGCGGCAGGGGAATCCCGAAGGAACGGCTGAAGGAGGTGGGCAAGCACTACTTCATGTTCGGCGGGGTCAGTCCGATCAACGGACAGAACCGCGAGCTGCTGGCCGCGCTGCGCAAGGACTTCGCCGACCACGGCCTGGACCTGCCGGTCTACTGGGGCAACCGGAACTGGGCGCCCTACCTGACCGACACCCTGCGCGAGATGGCCGCCGACGGTCACCGCCGGATCGCCGTCCTCGCCACCAGCGCCTACGCCGGCTACTCCGGCTGCCGCCAGTACCGCGAGAACCTCGCCGACGCGCTCGCCGTCCTCGCCGAGGAGGGCGGCCCCGAGCTGCGCGTCGACAAGCTCCGGCACTTCTACAACCACCCGGGCTTCGTCGGCCCGATGGCCGAGGCCGCCGTCGCCGCCCTGGAGCACCTGCCCGCCGACGTGCGGGACGGCGCCCGGCTGGCGTTCACCACCCACTCCATCCCCGACGCGATGGCCGAGACCTCCGGCGCCCCGGACGACCCGGCCCGCGGCGAGCCGGGCGGCGCGTACGTCGCCCAGCACCTGGACGTCGCGCGGCTGATCGTCGAGGCCGTCGCCGAGCGCACCGGCGTCGCCGGCCGGCCGTGGGAGCTCGTCTACCAGAGCCGCAGCGGCGCTCCGCACGTCCCGTGGCTGGAGCCGGACATCTGCGACCACCTGGAGGCCCAGCACGCCGACGGCGCGCCGGCCGTCGTGATGGTTCCGATCGGCTTCGTCTCCGACCACATGGAGGTCAAGTACGACCTCGACACCGAGGCCGTCGCCAAGGCCGCCGAGCTCGGCCTGCCGGTGGCCCGGGCGGCCACCGTCGGTGCCGACCCCCGGTTCACCGCCGCCGTGCGCGAGCTGGTCCTGGAGCGGGCCGCGACCGAGCGCGGCGAGGACGTCACCCGCTGTGCCCTCGGGGCGCTCGGGCCCAGCCACGACGTGTGCCCGGTGGCCTGCTGCCCCAACCCGCGTGCCCCCCGCCCGGCCGCCGCCGAGCGCTGACCCGTACCGGAGGAGATCCCGTGTCCAGCCCCGCCCTGCCCGACGCCCGGCTGCTCGACGACCTGCTCGACGTGGCCCTGGACGCCGCCCGCCGGGCCGGCGCCCTGCTGCGCGACGGCCGGCCCGCCGACCTGGGCGTGGCCGGCACCAAGAGCAGCCCGGTCGACGTGGTCACCGAGATGGACCTCGCCTCCGAGAAGCTCGTCGTGGAGCTGATCGCCGAGCGCCGCCCGCAGGACGGCTACCTCGGTGAGGAGGGCGCCGACCGGCCCGGCACCAGCGGGGTGCGCTGGGTCGTCGACCCGCTCGACGGCACGGTCAACTACCTGTACGGACTGCCCTCGTGGGCGGTGAGCGTGGCCGCGGAGGTGGACGGCCGGGCGGTCGTCGGCGTCGTCTACGCGCCGGCCCGCGGTGAGCTGTTCCACGCCGTCGTCGGCCGCGGCGCCCGCCTCGACGGTGCGCCGATCTCCGCCCGCCCGGCCCCGCCGTGGGGTCAGGCGCTGATCGGCACCGGCTTCAACTACGTCGGGGCGGTGCGGGTCCGGCAGGCCGAGGTACTGCTGGCCCTGATGCCCGAGGTGCGGGACATCCGCCGGGGCGGCGCCGCCGCGGTGGACCTGTGCGACGTCGCCGCCGGGCGCCTGGACGGCTACTACGAGCGCGGCCTGGCCCCGTGGGACCGCGCGGCGGGCTGCCTGATCGCCACCGAGGCCGGTGCCCTGACCGGCGGTCGGCCCGGGCACGGCCCGGACGGCGACCTCACCGTCGCGGCCGCGCCCGGCGTGTACGAGCCGCTCCAGGAGCGCCTGGCCGCGCTGCGCGCCTGGGCGGACTGAGTACGTCGTCGGGATTTCGCCCCTGGGACACGAGGTGTCCCAGGGGCAAATCTTTGCCCCACAGGGACGCGGGTCCCTCCCGGGCCGGGCAAACGAAGAGCCCTGGCATACGGGGGATGCCAGGGCCTGGAGTTTCGCACGGCCCCCGCAGGGCCGCTGGTGCCGGAGGACCGGCGTCGGGTCAGGTGCTGCGAAGCGTCACGCGGCGGTGCGGTGGCGCTCGAGCACGGTGTCCACGCCGTGCTCGGCGGCGAGTCGGCGGAGGTCGTCCAGCTCGGACTGCTCCACCTCGGCGAGGAACTCGTCCCCGGCCTCGATCGCGCGGTGCAGGTCCTGCTCGGCGTTGGCTATGCGCTGCAGGATTCCGGCCTTGAAGGCGTCCATACGGGCCCCCTTACTGTGTCGGACGTGCACGGTCGTGCGCTCTCCGCCCTGAGGTGGTCCGGTCGACGGAAGCGCCCGGGCCGACGGGTCTGGTGCTCCGGTCGGGCGCGGAGACGGCCCCTCGGCCGCTCCCGGTGACGTCCCATGCCCCAGGGCCGGCGCGGATGAACGCACGGCGGGTGGGTGCGACCGGCCAAGGGCCAGATCGCGGGTGTGCAGCTGTCCTCCCCGCCCCGGCGGCCGGGAAACCTGCCCGGCCGAGAAAGTTGCCCGTGTCACAGTCCAATCGGACTGCTCCGGATACGAACCGTGACCCGCGGGGAACCGGGCGAACCTGCCCGGGAGGCAGCTTATCGCTGCTTTACCGAAGGACCAGGCAGGATGGAGGCACGTTCGGAGCCGCGCGTCCGCTTCCGGGGCCGGCCTGGAGAAGGGACAACGACCGTGCGGGTTCTCGTCGTCGAGGACGAGCAGCTGCTCGCCGAGGCCGTCGCAACCGGCCTGCGCCGCGAGGCGATGGCCGTCGACGTGGTGTACGACGGGGAGGCCGCGCTCCAGCGCATCGCGGTCAACGACTACGACGTCGTGGTGCTCGACCGGGACCTGCCGCTCGTCCACGGCGACGACGTCTGCCGCAAGGTGGTCGAACAGGGCCTGGCCACCAGGGTCATCATGCTCACCGCCTCCGGCGACATCAGCGACCGGGTCGAGGGCCTGGAGATCGGCGCCGACGACTACCTTCCGAAGCCGTTCGCCTTCAGCGAACTCGTGGCCCGGGTGAGGGCGCTGGGCCGCCGCGCGACCGTCCCGCTGCCGCCCGTCCTGGAGCGCGCCGGCATCTCGCTCGACCCCGGGCGCCGCGAGGTCATCCGCGACGGACGCACCGTCCAGCTCGCCCCCAAGGAGTTCGCCGTCCTGGAGGTCCTGATGCGCGCCGGCGGCGCCGTCGTCTCCGCCGAACAGCTCCTGGAGAAGGCCTGGGACGAGCACACCGACCCGTTCACCAACGTCGTGCGCGTCACCGTCATGACGCTGCGCCGCAAGCTCGGCGACCCGCCGGTCATCGTCACCGTGCCCGGCTCCGGCTACCGCATCTGACCGGAGTCCGCCCCGGATCCCCGGCGGATCCCCCCACCGAACAGCGCCCGCCCCGGCGGACGCCCCGAGAGGATCATCATGACCACCCCGCCCCCGGCCGGCGGGCCCTCCGGCGCGCCCGCCGGCGGCCCGCGCGTCGTACCGCCCAAGCCCGCACACCCCCCGCGCGCGCCCCGGCTGCACCAGTCGACGCACGAGAACTACGTCCCCGGCGACGGCATGCTCGCCTGGCTGCCGTTCCGCCCCACCATCCGGATTCGGCTCACCCTGCTCTACGGCGGGATGTTCCTGATGGCGGGCATCGTCCTGTTGCTGGTGATGTACTACTTCGTCCGCCAGGCCCTCCAGGACGCCTCGCTGCCGCACCTCGTGCTCAGCAGCCAGACCGGCAACATCAACGTCACCACGCCGGACGGCATCACCATCACCAACCAGGCGACGCTGGACCGGTGGCTGGCCAACTACCAGACCGTCCAGTCCAACCAGGCGCTCAACACGCTGCTGCGCAAGTCCCTCACCGTCCTCGTCTGCCTCGCCGTGATCGCCTTCGCGGCCGGTTACGCGATGGCCGGCCGGGTGCTGCGCCCGCTCGGCCGGATCACCCGCACCGCCCGTGACGTGGCCTCCTCCGACCTGCACCGGCGGATCGAGCTGGACGGGCCGGACGACGAGCTCAAGGAGCTCGCCGACACCTTCGACGGCATGCTCGACCGGCTGGACCGCTCGTTCGACTCCCAGCGCCGCTTCGTCGCCAACGCCTCGCACGAACTGCGCACGCCGCTGGCGATCAACCGGACCCTGCTGGAGGTCCAGCTCTCCGACCCGGCCGCCTCGCCCGACCTCCAGCAGCTCGGCAAGACCCTGCTGGCCACCAACGAGCGGAGCGAGCAACTCGTCGAGGGCCTGCTGCTGCTCGCCCGCAGCGACAACGAGCTCACCGAGCGCCGCCCGGTCGACCTGTCCGAGGTGGCCACCCGGGCGCTGGAGCAGACCCGCGCGGAGGCCGACAAGCGCGAGGTCGAGCTGCGCTCGACGCTCGCTCCGGCCGTGGCCTCGGGCAACGGCGTCCTGCTGGAGCGGATCGCGCTGAACCTGCTGCAGAACGCGGTGCGCTACAACACCGCCGGCGGCTGGGTCGAGCTGACCACGGCCGAGGTGCCGGGCGGCGGCGAGCTGGTCGTCTCGAACACCGGCCCGGTGGTGCCGCAGTACGAGCTGGAGCACATCTTCGAACCGTTCCGCCGGATCAAGGGCGCCGACCGCACCCGCAGCGACAAGGGGGTCGGGCTCGGCCTGTCCATCGTGCGCTCGGTGGTCCGCGCCCACGGCGGCGCCATCGAGGCCACTCCGCGCCCCGGTGGCGGCCTCACGATGCGGGTGCGCATCCCCGGCCCCTGACCCCGGCCGCGGGCCGCTGCGGGGCCCGTCGCGCCGCCCGCACCCACCCGCCCCTCCGCAAGCGACCGTTCCAGGCCGCCCCCGCCAGGCCCGTCAAGACGACATAAGGCCAGGCGGGGGCGGCTTGTCTTTTCCGGCCCGGGCAACTTACGGTGTCGTAACCTACGGAACCGTAAGTGCGTCCCTCCGCGCGTCCCCCGACGTGCCCGCCCAACGCGCCCGTCCGCGCGTGCCGTCCCCCAGGAGCAAGCCCCGTGACCACCGCCCCTGCGCAGCGCAGCACCTCGCTCGGATCGAGCACCTGGACCGACGCGCGACTGATCCTGGCCCTCGAAGAGGTCGTCGAGAAGGAGCTCAACCGCCACCTCGCGGTGGCCAAGGAGTGGATGCCGCACGAGTTCGTGCCGTGGAGCCAGGGCCGGGACTTCGACGGCGTGCTCGGCGGCGAGGCCTGGTCGCTGGAGCAGTCCCAGGTGACGGCGCTCGGCCGGGTCTCCCTCGTGGTCAACCTGCTCACCGAGGACAACCTCCCGAGCTACCACCACGAGATCGCGACGATGTTCGGCCGCGAGGGCGCCTGGGGCACCTGGGTGCACCGCTGGACCGCGGAGGAGGGCCGGCACGGGATAGCCATCCGCGACTTCCTGCTCGCCACCCGGGCCGTCGACCCGGTGGAGCTGGAGCGGGCCCGGATGTCCCACATGTCCGAGGGCTTCGAGTCCGACAACGCGCACAGCATGCTCCACTCGGTGGCCTACGTGGCCTTCCAGGAGCTCGCGACCCGCATCTCGCACCGCAACACCGGCAAGTACGCCGGCGACCCGCTGTGCGACCAGCTGCTGGCGAAGATCGCCAACGACGAGAACCTGCACATGGTCTTCTACCGGAACCTCCTCAAGGCCGCCCTGGAGATCGCCCCGGACCAGGCCATGCGGGCCATCGCCGACGTCGTGACGGACTTCCGGATGCCCGGCCACGGCATCCCGGGCTTCGAGCGCGCTGCCGCGCAGATCGCCATCGGCGGGGTCTACAACCTGCGCATCCACCACGACGACGTGCTGCAGCCGGTGCTCCGCCACCTGCGGGTGATGGAGATCGACGGCCTCGGCGCGGAAGGCCTGATGGCCCAGGACGAGCTCGGCGTCTTCCTCGACGGGCTGGACGAGCAGGCCCGCAAGTTCGAGGAGCGGCAGGCCGCGCTGCTCGCCCGCCGGGCCGCGCGCCGCGCCTCCTAGCACGCCCTGCGGGGCCGACGTCCGCCGGTGCGCCGCCCTCCGGGGCGGCGCACGCTCGCGCGGGTGCTCCCGGGGGCCGTCAGGGGTTCGGAGTGGGTGGATTTTCCGTGATTTGCCCCGGAAGATTCTGAACGTGACCAAGCTCACACCGTGTCGCTCCGCGACGCCGACCGAACTCGGAGAGTGATCATGACGATTCGGGCCCCGATCGCCGTACGTGACCGGATTTCCGGCCCATGCGCGTGCAGTGGGTTGACGGACGCCCCTGCTGGGCAAGGGATTCTGCGGGTGCCCGGACAGTCCGCGCTCACTCTGAGTCGCCGTCCGGCGGGCTCCGGAGGGGGCCGGAGATGGCCGAGCGTGAGGCCTCCCGCGCCCCGGTGGATCACCCCAACGGACCCCGGGCTGAGTGTCGATTGAGTAACAGGGCTTGAAGTAAGGCAAAATCTCCGCCTCGGGTCGGGCACAAGACCGACCCCCCATGCGTTACGTGCGCTGGAGATACCGCACACACCGCACAACCCGGAGGGGGAGAGCGAAAAAATGGCAACGGACTACGACACCCCACGCAAGACCGACGACGACGTCAACGAGGACAGCATCGAGGAGCTCAAGGCTCGGCGGAACGACAAGGGCGGAAGCTCTGTCGACGTCGACGAGTTCGATGCGGCCGAGGGCATGGAGCTCCCCGGCGCCGACCTCTCCAACGAGGAACTCGCCGTTCGCGTCCTGCCGAAGCAGGCCGACGAGTTCACCTGCATGAGCTGCTTCCTCGTGCACCACCGCAGCCAGCTCTACAGCGAGAAGAACGGCAACCCGATCTGCCGGGACTGCGGCGCCTGAGCACCGCGGCGGACACGGCCCGGCACCCGCGGTCCGCGCGGGGCCGGCACGAAGCCCCTTCCGGCTCCGGGCAGCGGAGCCGGACGGCAGGTCCGGGCAGGACAAAAAAAGTCGTAGGGACGGTCCCGCAGTCGCGGAACCGTCCCTCTTCGTCTTCCGGCGTGCGCCGCCGGCGCGCGCCCTGCGCTATGCCCGTGCGCTCCGGCGGGCCTCCTCCAGCGCCTCCGCCAGCTTCATCGGCGAGCGCGTGGACAGATAGAGGTACGGCGTCGGGTCGGTCGGGTCCGTCACCTCGACCCGCAGCGCCGTCGGGACGTAGCTGCGCAGCAGCATGAAGGCCCGCGGGTCGGCCTTCGGCCCGCGCCAGGCGACCGCCTCGGCCGGGCTCAGCGCGTGCGCGGCTCCCAGGGCGTCCACCGGGATCCGGGCCGGCCCGGCCACCAGGGACCCCTGCACCACGCGGATCCGGGCCGAGCCGTAACTGCTGATCGCGACCGCGCCGACGGCGATCCCTACGACCAGCCCGATCAGTGCGCCCAGCCCGCTGACCCGCAGCAGGATCAACGCGAGCGCGAGCCCGGTCGCGACCGGGAGCAGCCACCAGGAGCGGGGCACGGTGAGGCGTTCGTCGTACATGCCCCCATTGTGGGCGCCCTCACAGCCTGGTTCGGACGGCACCCCCGTCCGTCGTCGCGTCCGTCGCGCCGCCCGGCGGTCGTCCGCCGCCCCCGTTACCGCCCGGTAGGGCGTCGGTAGGGTGGGGCAGCGTGACCGGTACGACTGCCCCCACGCCCCCCGCCGACCGGCCGGCGCCCGCGACGCCGCCGACCCCGACCACCCCGCCGCCGGACGCCGTCCTGCCCCCGCGGGCTCCCGAGGCGCCCGCTCCCGGCACCCGGCTCGGCTCGCACTACGAGCACTGCTTCGGCTGCGGCCCGCAACACCCCGGCGGGCTGCGGATCGACGCCGTCGCAGGCGTCGGGCTCGACGTCACCGCCGAGTTCACCGTCCGGGACGTCCACCAGGGCGGCCCCGGCCTCGCCCACGGCGGCGTGCTCACCACGGCCATGGACGAGACCCTCGGCACGCTCAACTGGCTGCTGCACGTCCCCGCCGTCACGGGCCGGCTGGAGACCGACTTCCTGCGCCCCGTCCCGGTCGACTCGGTGCTGCACCTGCGCGCGTGGGTCACCGGCGTGCACGGCCGCAAGATCTACGGCGCGGCCGAGGCGCGGATCGGCGGCCCGGACGGGCCGGTCGCGGTGCGGGCGCAGGCGCTCTTCATCCAGGTGAAGCTGGAACACTTCACCACGCACGGTCGTCCCGAGGACATCGGGAAGGTCCTCGACGACCCCGACCTGATGAAGCGCGCACGAGCCTTTGAGGTGAACCCTTGAGCACCACCAACCAGCCGCTGGACGTCCTGATCCGGCGCATCGACCCCGAGCTGCCGCTGCCCGCGTACGCGCAGCCCGGCGACGCGGGCGCCGACCTGCGCACCACCGTCGACGCCGAGCTGGCGCCCGGTGAGCGGGCGGTCCTGCCGACCGGTGTCGCCATCGCCCTCCCGGACGGCTACGCGGCCTTCGTCCACCCCCGTTCCGGCCTGGCAGCTCGATGCGGAGTTGCGCTCGTGAACGCCCCGGGGACGGTCGATGCCGGGTACCGTGGAGAGATCAAGGTGATCGTCGTCAATCTGGACCCGCGCGAGGGGGTCAGCTTCCGCCGAGGGGACCGGATCGCCCAGCTGGTCATCCAGCAGGTCGAGAAGGCCCGCTTCCACGAGGTGGCCGAGCTGCCTGGGTCGGCACGCGCCGAGGGCGGGTTCGGGTCGACCGGTGGCCACGCCGCGGTCTAGCATGCCCGCGGCCTCGCAGGAAGCCGAGCAGGTATTCGCATCGGTCTTGGACCGGGAAGGACAGTGACCGTGTTCCGTCGTCGCCAGAAGAGCGAGGACGCTGTCGAGCAGCTCGCCGACGACGCCATCAGCGCCGACGAGACGGCCGATGACGTCGAAGGTTCCGCCGAGAGCGAGAACGTGACCGAGCTGGACCCGGCCGACCGGGTCGGCCTGCCGCCGGCCCCGCGGCCGGACGGTCCGTGGGACCACTCCGAGCTGGAGAACCCGGAGGAGGGCCGCGTCGACCTCGGGGGCCTGTTGGTCCCGGGTGTCGAGGGCATGGAGCTCCGCGTCGAGGTAGCCGGTGACGCGATCGTCGCCGCGACCCTCGTCCTCGGCAACAGCGCCATCCAGCTCCAGGCCTTCGCGGCCCCGAAGTCGGAGGGCATCTGGGGAGAGGTCCGGGAGGAGATCGCCAACGGCATCACCTCGCAGGGCGGCCTCATCGAGGAGGAGGAGGGCCCGCTGGGCTGGCACCTCCGTGCCCAGGTCCCCGTGCAGCTGCCGGACGGCACCCAGGGCGTTCAGCTGGTGCGCTTCGTCGGCTGCGACGGGCCGCGCTGGTTCCTGCGCGGAGTGATCTCCGGCCAGGCGGCGGTGCAGCCGGAGATGGCCGGGATCCTGGAGCAGGTCTTCCGGCAGACGGTCGTCGTGCGCGGCGAGAGCCCGATGGCGCCCCGCGACCCGATCGTCCTGAAGCTCCCCGAGGACGCGCAGATGGTGGCCGACGGCGGCGGGGCAGCCGCTGCCGCCGCCGAGGGCGAGAGCCGCTTCGGCGGCGCCTCCATCGACCCGTTCTCGCGCGGTCCGGAGATCACCGAGGTCCGCTGACCCCGGCTCGACGCCTCGCCGGCCGTTCACCGGCCGTTCGCCGATCGCCCCCTCCCGGACCCCGGGCGGGGGCGATTTGCATGTGGCGCCCCCGGCCCCGTACAGTTCCGGAGTCGCCGCGGGAGACCGGGGCAACGAAAGCGGAAAGCAAATCTGATGAATGAAACTCCGGAAAACGGAGCGGAAAACGTCTGATAAGCTGGAAACACGAAAGAACGAAGCGCCCGGAGGGCCCGCTGGAAGGCGGCTCGAAG
>NZ_JBEZGX010000017.1:0-147163 GCF_040650235.1 Kitasatospora sp. NPDC048722 | reverse complement strand
TCGACCGGATCCTGATGCACACCTTCGTGCGGCGCGTCATGTCTGCGGAGCAGACGGCGCGCCGTCACTAACGTGACGGAGCGTTGCGGCGCCCCTCCGGGGCGCAGTAGCGGAGAGTAGCGGCGGCGCGTCCGTGCCGCTGGCCGGCGGGGCCTCGGGTCTGCCGTCGAGGTGGCCCCGGGGGATGGTCGGGGCTCCACCCCGGGCTCTCCCGGGCCGGTTTCTGGCTGGCCTTCGTGGGTATTTCTGCTGGTCAGTAGGGGTTTTGGCGCACTCCGTGCGCCGGGCTGACTGGAGGGAGGGGGTGGGGTCCTGCCTCGGCTTCCCCCGGTCGACCGGCTGACGGCTCGCCGGCCTCCCCATCCGCCATCGCATTCTGTCACCACCACGGCTGGCGGCGCAACCTTCCCCCGCCCCGACCCTCACAATCAGTGAGTGGTCCAGACCTCTCGCAGTGGTCTGGACCCATGCCGCCAGTCACCGGCCGGGGAAATGCCTGAACAATGCACCCGACGCTGTATCAGAGTGCCACCGTCAGCGAATCCTGCCACAACCACCATGCTCCCGGCGAGTTCCGACCAAGCAGGCCCCGCAGCATCGTTGACGATGTGACGTGAAATTCCACTACAACCACCATCCCTCGGGGCCATGGAAATACCCCATAAAACCCGCCATAGAAAACCCCCATAAACACCGAACAGCCACGTCGGCGTCCGTGCCGCACCGCCGCCGTCACGAGCGACGTCAGAACTTCACCGGCTTACGACACCACCGTTCAGCGACACAAAGCACTGACCAGCAACAACCACCACCCGGCCACTGAAAACCGGCGGCGCACCACCACCGCAACCCACACGCCGCCCATCAAGCGAGCAGACCCGGCACAGCCAGCACGACCAGGCCGGCGACGGGCAGCACCAGGAGCGCCCCTGAGGGACCAACAGGACCGAGGGGCAGCGGGGGCTCTGGCGCGGCCTAAGACGGTGTTCGGGCGGCCCGGAGATGGCGGCGGCGAGAGGCCGTGACGTCACCCACGCCTGGCACCAAGGCGCGGTCCGTCGAGTTGAAGCGCAGGGTCTGCCGGTCGCCCCAGTCCACCTCACCCGCGCCGACCACCCGAAACAACACCGTGTGGCAGAGATCACAAACGTTGCCTCGGCGGGCGCGGAGCGACGGCTGTTGCTGCTGGTCAAAGCGGTGGCCTCCGGCCGGTGTTGTACAACGGCCGTTGCACGCTAAAGCGCTGGTCAGAGGCCTGTCGGGCCTGGCTCAGCTACCGCTCCCGGGAGCGCAACCCCTATGGTCGGCCTCAGGCATTCAGCTGGCCTTCGTAGCCACTGGATTGACTTCCTGTCGGGCGGGTTCCGGCTATCGGTGGCCGGTCCCTGGCTGGGGATCGGAGGTACAGGAGTGCCTAGGTATGACCGTTGTGGGCCCCCGCCGGGGGTTCGGCGGCATCGCCGTTCGCGGACACGCGAACGGCCCCGGGGTCCAGCCGGGGCCGCTCCAACTCGAAGAGCTCATCTCAACTAGGAGTCTTACATGGCCAACCGTACAACCCCAGCCGAGCAGCCCGAGCGACTGTCCCACCGGTGGGCGCTCATACTCCTCGGGGCATTTGTGGCTGGGACGGTCGTCTTCGCCCTCGCAGGACCGCTGGCCGCGCTCAGCGCGGCGGGGCTCACTGCGCTCGGCCTTCACCAAGTGGTGGCGTAGCGAGACCCGGGGGGGCGCGGACGTCCCCCACCGCCAGCCGGTGGTGGGCACGGCCCCGGCGACGAGCAGGCCGAGGCGCCGCCGGAGGCCTGCGGCCGGGACGACGGCCAGGACACCGTCCTCGCGGTGATGTGCAGCAGGCCCTCGCGCCGCCTTCTCGGGCGCGGGGGCCTGCTGCGTGCCGACCTGCTCATCCAGCGCCAGGGGATCCTCGTCTGCGCGCACGATCCGGTACAGGCCGGTGCCGCCATAGAGGCGGCCGTCGTACTTCATCCTGGTCTTGCGCACCGCGTCTTCCACCGCGGTGGCGACGGCCTGGGGTCCTTGGCCGCCTTGTGTCAGGCGCCGAGGCCGATGTGGGAGACGTAGGTGTAGGCGCCCCAGTCGGAGTCGAGTTCGCTGATGATGTCGTCCCAGATGTCCTCCAGGGCGTTGGCGTCGCCGGTGTTCAGGGCGTCGACGGCCTCGTCCCAGACGTAGCGGACCTGGAAGCTGCGCACGTGCAGGTTGTCGCGGCGGCGGGGTTCCTCGACGACGTCCTGGTTGATGGGGTGGATCTCGATGCGGGTGCCGCGCCCGCCGCGGTTCAGGTGGTCCTTGAGGATGGACGGGTTGGCGAGGATGTTGCGGGCGCGCAGCGTCCAGTAGGCAGTGTCGATGGCCTCCAGGTTGACGGGACGGGGGCGGCGGACGCCTTTAGCCCAGGCGCGGATGGTGGCGGCGTTCGCGGTGCTGCCAGCGTCGGCGAGGGCCTCGGTGAGGGCTTCACGGCCGCCCCTGTGGTCCATCAGGTAGCGCATGCGGGCCATCAGGCCTCGGCGGGTCGACGGCGGCGACTTGATGCCGCCTTCCAGGATCATCCGTTCGATGACGTCTTCCAGGGCGCGGCCGAGGGCGATCTTCCCGTGGACGTTTCCGGGGTCGAGGTCGGCGCCGTAGCGGCCGAAGTTCTTCCATCCGTCCGTCGACACTATTAGGCGCTCCGATTCCGGGTGCGGGGCAGGGTGTAGTGGTCCTTGAGTTTCAGATGCGTCGTCAGACGGCCCTCTTCGAAAACACCGCCCTTGGACTTCCGCCATTCTCCCCCGGTGACGTGCAGCTCGTCGGTTCCCTGGAGGCTGACGATCGTCAGTCCGGCCTTGTGGGCGCGGTGGGATTTGTACCAGAGGTTCGCGAATGCCTGCGAGCGGATGATGTGCATCCAGTCCGGTCGGCGGATGTCCCGGTTGAACGAGGATTCTCCGATGGTGGAGGCGAATTTCGCGTACATCGCCTTGACGTACTTCTCGGTGACGGTGTCGCCGTCGTGGATGGCGTTTTCGCGGGCGGTGGTGAGGACGCGTCGGAATTTCTCCAGCAGGCTCTCGCTGGAGCCGCTCGTCCAGGCTTCGGTGATGTGCGGGGCCTCGGCCAGGCCGAGCTTGTGGGCGCGGATGAGCAGGCGCACGGTGGCCTCATCGAGGAGGACCGGCCCGGCTTCTCGGCGGTTGCCGATCGGGTCCGGCAGGTGGGGGTGCTCCCAGGTCGGGCGGGCGGGGAGCAGGTAAATGCCGGAGCGCTTGGGGTCCCAGCCGCCTTCGGGGCGGTGCTGGAGCGCGCCGATCGGCAGGTGGGTCTTGAGTGCGCTGCAGTACGCGGCGTTGGTGTCCAGGACGTCCACCGCGATCTCGGCGAGGGTGCCGGCCTTGAGCTGCTTCATCAGCTCACTGTTCTCCCATTTGTGGCGGCCCTCCCAGATCTCGTCGACGCTGTTCCGTGATTTCTTGGAAAGGAATTCGAGCCTCTCCGGGTAGGCTGTGTGCTCATAAACGGCGTTGGCGCGTGTCTTGTCGAACAATTCCATGGCGTTCGGAATCGCCTGCTTTTCCAGAGCTGCGGAAGCGGCGTCGACGTCGCCTTTGTGCTTGTCGAGGGCCTCTTCCACCGCCGAGGCGATCATGTCGAGGTAGAAGCCCAGCTCCCTGCCCGTACCGGCGTACTCCCTCGCCCGGGCGGACGGCCCCGAACCGTGCCTGGTGGCGCGGTCGGCGGCCGAATCGGGCGCAGCAGCCGGGGAGTTGGCGGTGGGTGGCGCCGGAGCGTCCTCGACTGCCGAGGCTGCGGCCGTCTGCGATGGGGCGGCGGGCAGTTGCTGCTCAGCCACGGCGCCCTGGTCTTGGTCGATGGTGGCGGCCTGGACGGTTGAAGCGACCGCCTCGGCCGGGCCTGTCTGGAGGAGGCCGGCGGCCGAGGTGTCTGCAGCCGCGGGGGCGCACCAGCCGCCGAGGTGGAGCGCGCGCCCGCCGATCCGGTGGGACACCGGGCGCCCGCACTGCTCGCATGGCACCGGTGGGTGCGCGACGGGCTGGCCGTCCGGGCCCCGGTCGTAGTCCCGGCTGGGCATGTCGGTGGGGAGGGCGTCGGTGGGCAGTGGCTGTTGCTCGGCCGCCGCAGCCTCGGCGGGGGCGAGCGGGGGCTGCTCGGCCTCGCCGGTCGGCGCGGCGTCGATCTGGGTGTCGCGCTCGCCGGGACGAGTCCAGCCGTCTGGCAGGGGGGTCATGGGCGTGTAGAAGCCGGTACGGCGGCGGGGTGCCGGCCGCCGAGGCGAGTGCTGCTGCGCTGCCTCCGCGGGCGCAGAAGGCATGGTCTCGGGGGCGGCGGCCGCGAAGGTGGCTGGCATCGTCTCGACGGCCGGTGGCGGGGCGGCGGTGCCGGGGGGCCAGGTCATCGACTGCGCGGCGTGGGTGGGCCCGGCGAGCAGGTCGAGTGGTCCCATGCCCCAGTGGCGGGCAAGGGCGTCGACTTCATCCAGGGACCAGGGCTGGGCGCCGGACTGACGGCGGCTGACCTTGTCCTGGGTCAGCCCGAGTGCGGCGGCCAGCTCGCGCTGGTTCTCCCCCGTGCGCTGTCGCAGCGCGGCGACGGTGAGCCGCAGTGTCTCCAACGTACTGAGCGTCATGCAAGCACTCTATCAATCCCAGATGGGATTTTTCCATTAAGCATGGATAGGGTCGCCGGACTGGGTGGTTGAGTGACCGGCTCATTGACGCCTGGCGATACGGCGGGCCGCACCAGTGCCTGCGGGTGACGGTTTCCGCAGGAGATGTCAGCGGGGGCTGCCCTGATGGTCGGTGCCCTCGGGGGGCGGGTGCCCCGGGTTTCGGCGCTCCGCTCATGCGCCCTTGAGGCGGTGCCATGCCCTGTGGAGCAGGGCGCTGCCGGAGCAGGCGAGTGCGTCGGTCAGTACGGTGTCGATGATGTGCGCGGTGAGCTGGGCGTAGGTGCGGAAGTTCCCTTGGGCTCCCTGGTCGTCGGTTCGCGCGAGTTCGCGTGGCGGTATCCGTGCCCATAGGGGGTGGAACGCCGGGAGTACGGTCAGGGCCTGGGCCGGCGTCAGTGGAGGGATGCGGCAGCGGGCCAGGACGCGGGAGGCCAGTTCCGGGACGCGTCGTACGGCCTCGGTGCCAGCTGTTCCGACCAGGACCAGGGTGGTTGGGGTATCGGGGTCCTGGACCAGGCGGCACAGGTACTCCAGGCATGGTGCCGGCAGGCGCTGCGCGTCGTCGAGGACCAGCAGGTGCGGTGTCTGCAGGGCCGCCGCGATCTTGTGGTCGGTGTCGCTTCGCCGATTGGCGTAGCGCACGGTGAGGGCGAGCGCCTCGGCGATGGCGTGGCGCAGGTGGGCAACTGTCGCTCCCACGGGTACCGGAATCCGGCGTACGGCGGGTCCTGCGGGCAGGAGGGAGAGGGCGTACTGGAGGGCGGTGAACACAATCTGCCGATCGACCCCGATATCGCCGCGCTCACGGCTGCGGCCCCGGCCGCTGCCGATGCCGCCGAGAAGGTGTTCGTCCATCAGCTCCGGCTGATCGACGTGGGTGCGGAGCGGATCGGCTACGCGGTTCGGGACTGGGTGAAGGCCTTCGCCCAGCGCTCCCGCTGGGCGAACGAGAACCTGCTGCGCGCCGGGGAGATCGGCGCGTACGAGCGCAGGCTCGTGGAGGAGTGGCAGTTGCGCTTCGCCGAGATGCGCGAAGACCTCGGCGACGAGGCCACCGAGGAAGAGATGAAGCGTGAGGCCAAGCTGATCTACCGGTGGGTCGACCGCGAGGCCCGGATCCGGATCCGCACCGGCTGCGAAGAGGTGTTCGTCGTCAAGGGGTCGTACCAGATGCTCGCGGATAAGCTGCGGGTCGGCTGGCATCCGGACTTCTCCGCCCGGCTGGCGGCTCTGCTGGAGCCGGCGGGAGCCGCTGATGGCCGAGCGTGATCTCAGCCGCGAGGAGCGCGGCCTGTTCAATCCGGCCTTCACCGCGCTCGTGTGCGTCCGGGTCGTGCCGGGCCACGAGAAGCGGTACCTGTCCGCCTGCCCGCTTCCGGTCGCGGTGACCGCCGCGGTCATGGCCCTCCAGCCGTCCATCCGGGCTGAACTTCGCGACGCCCCTGGACGTCGCCAAGGACATCCTCAGCGACTTCTGCGGCATCGACCGCACCGTCAAGGTGTCCGCAGTCGCACGCGCCCAGACCATCGCTCCGTCGATCCGCCACGCACTGTACTTCTGCTTCCAGGCGCAGAACGAAGTCGCCAAGCCCGACCTGCTGTTCCACTCCCAAGGCGAGGAGTGGCGCCCGAACACCATCCGCGGTGTGATCCCGTACTTCCTCGGCGCCGTCGACCCCGAACAGGCGGCGCTACGCAACCGGCTGCGACTCCTGCGCCGGGACCTTTCCGACCTCGAGTCCAAGCTCGCCCAGGCCCGCGACCTCGGCCCGGCTTCCGGCCAGGCCCGAGCGCTGCTCACCGAGGCGGTCGAGGCAGGGCTTCTGCTGCACCGCGACAGCGAGCCGACGGCGGAAGAGGTCCTTGGCCTTCTGCGGTTCGCCCTGGAGGGCAGCATCCGGCTGGAGCCGGAACCCCGATCGGAGAACGACAGCTACCCGCTGGCCGCCGCGATCGGCCGGCGTGCTCAACTGCGCCGCGCCGTCGGGCAGTCCCGAGCCCGCATCGCCGACCTCAAGCGCGCGGTCGAGGAGAACGACGACTTCGCAGGGAAGGCAAGAGAGCAGCGCCGGCGTCTCGCGTCCCTCGGGTTGATGCGGTTGTCCCCGGACACCTCCCAGGTGGCGCAGCGCCCGGTGTGTGACAGCCCGATCGCCTCGGCCAACACCACGGTGGCGACGATCATGCGCGACCTCGAACGCCTCGACGGCGATCTGCAGGTCATCGGCAGCGACACACCCGCCCTGCAGCGCCAGATGGCCCAGGAGGAGGAGCAGCTGCAGCAGCTGCGTGCCGCGCTCTCCCGCAGCCAGGACGAGATCAGCGCCGGGCTGCGCGCGCTGCAGCAGGAGCCGGACCAGGCGCAGCGCGCCGCCCATGTGCGCGGCCGCATCAGCCTCTACCTCGACACCACCGCCCAGCATGTGAGTGCCCCGCAGGTCGAAGACCGCCGCGACGACCTCCAGCGGCAGATCGCCGACCTGGAGGAGCTCCTGAGCGACGACACCCAGGACGACCGGCTCACCAGCTACCTGTCCCTGATCAGCCAGAACATCCGCACCAAGGCCACCGCACTCGAGCTCGACCACTCGGACTCGCCCATCCGCCTCGACGTCAACCGGCTGCCCGTCGTCGCCGACACGGCCGACGGCCCCGTCCGGCTCGCCGACATGGGCAGCGCCGAGAACCACCTCGGCTACCACGTCGCCACACTGCTGAGCCTGCACGAATGGTTCAGCGAGCACCGCGGACCCGTCCCGCGGACGCTGATCCTCGACCAGCCGTCCCAGGTGTACTTCCCGCCCGACTACACCGGCGAGGCCACCCCTCAAGGCACCGACCTCAGCCACCTGCTGAACGTCTACCGGACCATCAACGACACCGTCCAGGCACTCGGCGGCGCGCTCCAGGTCATCGTCGTCGAGCACGCCGACCTGGCCGGCCCGCTCTTCCATGACCACGTCGTCGAACGCCGGCGCTACAGCAACAACCGGGCCCTCGTCCCACCGGAGTGGATCACCGAGACGACCGACGACGAAGACGAGTAGTTCTGCAGCCTGCCTGTCTGCAGTTCCCGCTCCGCCCTGATGCACTGCTGCACGGCAGCGCCCCCTTGCCGGATGACGCACAGGGCGACGGTTCGACCTCCAATGCGTGGCAGTCGGGCTGGCTGACGGAGCCGTAGACTCGCGACCCCCTCCGGCAACCTGCGTGCGAGCCGGAGCCGACCTCACGAGAGAGCCCTGCCCACGTTGAACGCATCCGAGCAGACCGATGCGCCGATCTACGCCCAGTTGGTGCGCGAGCGCGGCGACATACTCTCCGAGACCAGGAGAGTCGCAGAGGAGGCACTGCGACGGTCCTCCGATGCGGTGGATTTCCACCTCCCCTGGAGAGGTAGTTCCCATCGGTGAGAACGAGGGTATGACGTTACGTCAGTTGGACGTCGTCGCGCACGTCGACGGAAGCGTGGGCCTCGTGGCCTCCCGCCCGGCGGCGGGTGCCGTCTGGACACGGTCCCGTGGAGAGCGGAGCCGGCTGGGACTCGTCGAGTGCGTACCGTGGCAGCGGTCACCTGCTGTCCTCCGCGCCACGGGCCCTGGAGGGTTAGGGCCGGTTCCAGGCGTCACTGGCGGGACCAGTGATCGTGGCGACGTTCAACGGGCGGCACGACGCAGCCAGGTGCAGCGACTGGACCAGGCCTTGTTGGCGAGCCGCGAGTTCCCGAATGACCGCGAGCGCTTCGCTCTCAGGGCTGCCCGAGGCATGCTCGCCTGCGTGCCAGTTGCCGATGATCTCCAGCACCATGTCGACCACGGTGCGGGCGGCGTGCGCGGTCAGCTCGTCCGCGGTGGCAGTGAACGTGCCACTGTGGATGGCCATGTTGCGCATCGCGTACATCCAGGTGAGCAGGGCGAAGTAGACCTGCTCCTGCCGCTCCATCCACTCCTTGAGGGCTTTGGGACTGCCAAGCCGGGTGGACCACGTCTTCAGGTGTGTGCGAGCGAGGCCGTCGTCATGCTGTGCCAGGACGCGGATCGCGTCATGGCCGCGCCGGACCGGGTCCGATTCGGATCCGGTCAACGGAAGCAGCGCGTCGAGGAAGCCGTTCACGTCCAGTTGCCAGCTGGAGAGGTGCCGTGGATGGCCCGGGGCTCCGCCGCCCAGGAGGGTCTTCTGAACGGTCTGGACCGCTGGTTCAAGTCGTCGGCACAGGTCATCGCGCAGCACGTATGCCGCTTCCACGTCGCCGCGCTGCTGTACGGCTTTGGCGGCGAGGTGGGTGGCGGCCTCCTGAGCCCGCGGGGCCGTGCTCTGCCCTGTCCGGTCCAGAGCCCGCTCCGTCACCTTCAGCTTCGCGGTCCTTCGGTCCACAAGCCAGTCGGCGTGCTCGAGAAGCGCAGTGGCCTCATTGGCGATGGTCTTGAACAGGAAGACAACCTGTTGGCGCACACTGTGAAGGGCCGCCGCTCGGGCCACCTGCCGGCGGTGGTCCACGGTCTCGACTCCGATGGAGTTGAGAGCGCTCCAGCACAGGGCCGTGCTCGCCAGCGGGGCGTCCAGGCGGGTTGCGAGGTTCGCCATCCGCAGCGCCGGACGCAGGGAGGCTGACCAGTTCATGGTCAGCGGGCGGGCCTGCTTGGCTCCTCCGGCGCGGACATCGGATCCGACCACTGCGGTGGGGGTGAACGCGACGGACAGGTCGCCGATCGTCAGTCGCAGCAGCCTCTGGCCGGCGACGTACTGATCCAGGCTCTCACTCAGGCGCCTGCGTGCCGTCCGGGTGGCGCTCTCGCTGTCGCAGGCGCCGACAGGCACCAGCACGAGCACTCCCGGCCCCTCGACGCTTTGAGCGGTCTTGACCATGGTTCGCATGCCGGGACTGGCGGGGAGCCCGGTGAGCAGGCCCTTGGAGATCGGCCACTGCTCGGCACCGGGAAGGAGCTGGTCGAGATGCCCGAGGGTTCGTGCGCCATGGACGGAGAACACGATCCGGAAGGCACTGCTGGCAGGCCAGAGCAGGTCCTTGAGCGTTGCTGCGGTCAGACCGCCGCCACGCAGCGCGCGAAGGAGGTCGGTGTGCAGGGCGAAGCCGTCGCGGTCGTGCAGCGCCGTCAGGACAGCGATCTCCGCCGAGGCCTGCGCTGCCACCGCCTCCGGTACGGGGGTCCCCGCCCAGAGCAGATCCACCAGCTCGCCCACGGCTGCCGTCGCCGGAGCGATCTGCCCCTCGATGTCGATGGCGGCGGCGCGTACAGCACCAGCATCCGTGTTCGGTCCCAGGATGTTCTGCGCGGCTACAAGCGCCACTTCCGCATCGGCGATGGCGACCGTCCCCGCCGGTGTCATCCGGTAGGCGTCCACGGCAGCCCGGACGTCGAGGATGGAACTGTCCACGAGGAGTTTCGCGAGCTTGTAGTTCGGCTGTCCGGTGTCGGCATGGCTGAGCACGGCCTGGTGTGCGCGAGCGAGGGCGAGGACCGCGCTTCCCAGTCCGGCGGCATGGTGGGTGAGCGGGCTGCCCGCTTCCAGGGCTCGCAGCAGTTCCTCCACGAGGGTTCGCTGTTGCCGTGTCAGGCCGGCGCTGCCGAACACCTGGATCGTCTCGGTATCCCAGACCGTGTAGCGCATTTGGGCACCCTACTGCCTGCACCGCCTGGCTTGCCGTGGTCGCCCCGGACCGCCCTGCACTGGCTGTGCGGCCCGGGAGTCACGTTGACGGGACATCAGCAGTACGGAGCGTGCTGGGTAGTTGGCGGTGGGCGAATACGACGTCGCGCACGCGCTCGACCGCTTCGGGAGCGATGCGGGCCAGCGCCGGCAGTGCGTGGTACCAGCCGTCGTCCGCCAGGGCTTCGCGGACGAGGTCCGCGGCTGTCTCGGGCATCCCGTCGGCGTCGGGTGGAGCGACCAGCAGTGCCAGGGAGCGGAGGGTCTGCCCGAGGGCGTCATTGGCCGACTGTGACGTTGAGCGGTGGCCGGGCTCGTTCCCAGTCAGGTAGTCCGCCACGGCAGCGAGCGCGATGGCCTTGCCGAGCGGAGCGGGGTTGTCGAGCGCGGCGCGCCGGGCTGCGTCGTAGTCGCCGAAGACGGCGTAGCCGACGGCGAAGGCTCCCGGCTCCATGTACCCCGGCGGAGCGGCCGTCAACGATCGCTCCGCCCGTGCGAGCAGTGCCAGGGCGTTTTCCCGTTGGTTGCGGGCCTCCAAGACGGAGATCACCAGTTTGTCCTCGGGTTCCAGCGCGGCGATGCCCGACGCCGCGCAAGCATCGTCGATGGCCTGTTCGATCCGGGCGGTGCACGGCTCGTCGGCACCGGCAATCGCTGTCAGGAGTTCCACCAACTCGTAGACGTGGGCGTTGGACTGCTTCGGGTTGGACGTCAGCCGCTCCCGCTCACGGTCCACGAGTCGCACGGCCGTGGCTGCGTCGTGGAAGCGCAGGCCTGCTGCTACGGCAATGAACGCTTGAGAGCCGGCGGAGGCGTTCACCTGGGCGATCTCTTCGGCGAGCGCGAGGGCGGCGTCCCGGTCGCCGGCGCGGGCGAGTGCCTGGGCTGCCGATGCCTGCGCGGCGGCCACCCGGCTGCCCGGGGCACCGGCGAGGAGTGAGAAGTTCCCGGCGCCCGGCAGGTCCCGCGAGCGGTCGGCCGCCTGGTGTGCCAGCCTGTTCGCCTCGGGGAGGCAGCCTGCGGCTGCCGCCTGCAGCGCGAGGGCCGCCCAAGCTCGGACCTGTCGCGGTCCATCGGCCATGCCCGCGGCCAGCGCTTCGGCGTCGGCGAACTGCCCGGTGAGGGCAAGGGCCCTGGCGAGGAACTCCACGTGGGCCTCTCGCGGACTGGCAACATACAGCGGGGCCGTGTCGATGGCCTCGGCGAGTTGACGCTCCGCCTCCTCACCCTGGCCCTGGAGGGCCAGAGTGGCGGCCTGCTGGGCTGCTTCCTCGGCAGTCCGCGGAGCCTCGAGGAGCGTGAGAGCTGCTACGCGGATGTCCTCGCCTCGGACACTGCGGCGCAGCGCCTCCGGAATGGATTCGATGAGGGAGGTGGCCTGTTCGACCGCGCCGAGGTTGACCAGCGCCCGGACCGAGGCGAGCAGCGCGTTCTCCAGGTCCCACTGATCAGGCCGCTTGCCTGTGGGTGGTTCTGGAGCCGCCATCGCCTCCGTGACCTGCTGTGCCGCTTGGCCGGCGAGTTCGGCGGCCGCCTCGGGGCGGCCATCGGCAAGTGCGGAGGCGGCCGAGGCGCGCACGTAGGCGCCGGTGAGCCCCGGCGGGAACGTATCGACATGTTCTAGGATCCGGGCGTACGCCCGGGCCGCTCGCGCTGGGCTCGCCGCGTCGGCGATCGCCGCCCACGCCGTGACCAACGAGGCGGGATCTGCGGGCGCCTCGATCCGGTCGACGCTGTTTTCCGCCTGGTCGAGCAGTGCCTCAGCTCGATCGGCTGAACGCGGCCGGATGGCGAGCGCTGCCCGGGCAAGCATCACGCATGGCAGGGTCTCGTCCCCGGACCACGAGGGCGGGCGCAGCGTTGCCAGGAGGTCGAGGCCCTCATCCTGGCCGGCCTGGACCAGGGCGACCGCGGCCTCGCCCGTGGCGACCTCGGCGTCGTACTCGTCTCCGCTCTCTGCTTCGGTGCGGGCCTGGGCGGCCCACGCCGCGGCCTCCTGGGCGACCCGCAGGGCGTACGGGTGTCCGGTCTCTGCCAGGACGCCGGCGAGCGTGGCGAGTCGACGGGCCTTTTCGGCCGGGAAGGCAGTCGCGCGAGCGACCTCGATCGCTCGATCCGCGTGGCCGAGCCGGGCGAGGGCCTCGGCCAGGCTCGGGGGCAGAGCACGGGCGCCTTCGGTGAGCATCTCCCGGGAGGCCGCGAGCGCAGCCAGGGTGCCGAGGTCGGGAGCGCCGCTGTGCACGATCTCTCGGCGGGCCGGTTCCAGTTGGCTCAGCGCGGCATCCGCGGACGATCGGTGCACGAGTGCGGCCTGTCGGCGGGGGTCCAGCACGAGGTCGGACAGCCGGTGCTGCTCGCCCGTGCGGGTGAGCAGCACTGGGTAGGTGTACAGCAGGTAGTCCGGGGTGTCCGCAGGCCAGCCTGCCTCTTGGTATGTCCCGGCCCAGTGGTGGAGTCGCTGTTCGGCCTCGTCCGTCGCGGTCTTGCCCAGCTTGGCGCGCGCGGTCCGGTAGAGCTCGTCGTGTCCGAGGATGTACCGGCGGATGTCCGCGTCCGGCGCGGCCGTGTATCCGCTCTTCTCGGGCAACAGGCCGCGGCCGGTGATCCGGTGCAACCTCATGTCGATGTCATGCGGCCGGACGCCGGTCAGCTCGGCCAGGTCGCGGCCGGTCAGCCCGCCCCGGGCCACGGTGACCACGGCCAGGAGGCCGCTGCCGACCTGGTCCTGCAACGGCTCGTGCAGGTCCCGTTCGGCCATGACGCTCATGACCTTCGCATCGGGGGACGGCTTGAGTGCCCGGACGACACCGGGCATGTGTAGGGGATGGTCGGCGGGGACATCACTCGGCAGCGGCGGATTTGGGCGACCGGCGACCACGACGAGCATCCCGGCCGGCGGGCTCTTCGGCAGCAGCGCCGCGATGCTGCGGTCCTTGTCCAGGCCGTCCTCGTCCAGGCCGTCGACTACCAGAAGAAGGCGCTGCCCCCGCTGACCGCAGGCCTGAGCGGCCGCGTCGAACAGTTCGGGAAGGGCCCTGGCCCCGACGCTGGAGCGAAAGGGATCTTCACCTTGCTCGACTCCGCGGTGAACATGCGGTGGGAGACACCGGCCGCGTCCCACAGAGCCTTCAAGGCCCCGCTGAACTTCTTCATGGCCGGACCGGGCTCCGCCACTGCCACCTCCTGAGTGGGTCGAGTGGCGGCCAGAACCCTCCGGAAGGCCGTCCACATCGCGTTGGCCAGCGTAGTCATCGCATCCGCCGGGGGCGGGAGATCGCCGGAAACCCACCGGACACCGGAGGTTCAAGCCATGCCCGGCAAACAGGAGCCGGGCCAGAAACGAAGGAGGACGCAGCCATGAACGCGCTGCCCACTCTGCTCACCTCCGGTGCCGCGCTCGTCAGCATCACCCGCACCGTCCAGGCCGTCGCGGTACTGTCGCTCGCGGCCGTGTCGGTCCTCGCCCGCAGCCCGCAACGGCGTCGGGACGCTCGCCAGGTCCTCGCGCTCCTGCTGCGGCGCAAGCACACCCGCTGATCCGGACGCCGGTACCGAAACGGAAGGGGCTGCTCGATCCGGTTGAGCAGCCCCCTTCGACCGGTGCCGGCCACGGTGCTGAACATTTCCCCCACCGGCCCTGGGCCCGCCTTCAGCGCTGTCGGGCGCACGCCGATCTCGCGACGCCTGAACCAGGGAAACGCCGAGCGTCAACCGTGGCTGATCGCCGACGACACTCTCCGACCTGTGAACTGTCGTTCCTGGATGGAAGACTGGCGGGATGGACGTCGCCACCACAGAGATCACCGGCCGCCGGGGGGCTACCCTCGTCGAGGAGCTGTTCCTTGAGGCCTACTGGGTCCCGAGGGAGATCAAGGACACCGACGTCGGCGTCGACTTCTACGTCGAGGTGGCCACTCACGGTCAGGGAACCGGGCGGCACATCGCCGCGCAGGTCAAGACCGGCCCCTCGTTCTTCGGAAGCCCGTCCGGGAACGGCTGGTGGTTTCCTTTCGGGGACAAGTACCGGCAGTACTGGCTCAACCATGACCTCCCCGTGATCATCGTCCTGGTCGATCTGGAGAGCCGGACTGCGTATTGGCAGGCCGTCACCGCCGACACGGTCCGCTCGACCGGCGAGGGTTGGAAGATCGAGGTGCCCCGCGAGCAGGTGCTCGGCGACGGGTCCCTGGCTGCGCTCTCCGCGCTGGTCGACGAGCCGCGCCCGCGTGGGGACCGTGCCCTCACCAGCTTCTACGACGACCTGGGCATGCTGCCGCGGGAGGCAGTCGGACCGCTCGCCCGCCTGCACGCCGGCGTCCCCGGCCCCGACCTCAAGGCGCGCCGCCCCGTCGAGCGGCTGGCCGCGACGCTGGCTCAGATGCGCGACACCCCGGACGCCGCGTGTGAGCTGCTGCTCGATCGGACTCCCCGGTGGTTGTCCGGCCACACGAACAAGTCGACGGTGTGGAAGGGTCCGGACCAGGGCGAGGTGTGGCTCGCGGTCGGCGGCTACGCCAACGAGCACACGCTGCCGGACCGGGCCGCGGAGGCGTGCCGGCGCGCAGTCGATGCCGGGGCGGCCCCGGGGGACCGCTGGCGGGCGATCGCCGGGTTGTTCGAGATGGTGAGTGATCCCCAGCGGGCGCGGACGTCGCTGGAGGCGGTGCGCGAGTCGGACGAGGGGCGGGTGCTGGCCGCCGTCGGGCTGGCCGTGCTGGACCACGCCGGCAGGCCGGGGCCGGTTCCCGTCCCTGCGGAGCTCTCCCCGCAGACCGCAGCGGGCTGGGAGGGGAACGCGACCGCGCGGCTGTTCCTGGGCGAGCAGGCCCGCCGCCGCCAGGACCTGGACGAGGCGCTGGAGCACTACCAGGCCGCGCTGGATCTGTGTCCGGGCAGCGCGACGGCTCAGGTCCACGTGGCCCAGGTCCTGCTGGAGCGGCTCAACACCCATGCCTCGGCCAGTCGCGACGCCGATGTGCGGCGCGCGGTGCGGCTGGCGGAGGAAGCGCGGGCGGACCGCCGTCGCTGGGCCGGTCCCAGCGAGGTGGCCGCCGAGGTGCTGCTGCGCGCGCGGATCCTGCTCCCGGACGTCGACGCAGCCCTGGCTGTTGCCCTGCCCGAGCCCGACGGGGAGGCCACCGAGCGGGAGGCGGTGGCGCCGCACCTGGCCGCGCTCGCCGCCCGCATCGCCTACCGCGACGGCCGGATCGAACTCGGCGACACGCTCACGGAGCGCTCGACCACGACCTCCCCGGTGCACGGGCCGGAGCTGGCCGCCCTGCGGGTCACGGCCACCGGCGCACCGGTCGAGGAACAGGTCCCGGTGTGGCAGGAGGCGCTGCGGGCGGCGACCACGGACGAGCTGCGATTCGTGGCCGTGCAGCAGTTGACCGACCTGGGCCAGTGGCCGGTGGCGGAGCTGGAGGAGTTGCGGGCCGCCGGCACGGTGCGCGAGGACGTCTACGCGGTGATGGCAGCCAAGGCCCACCGCCGCGGCGACTCGGCCGGCGCGGCGCGGTTCCTGCGCCCGTACCTGCGTTCCAGCGTGCACGCGGTGCTGTGCCTGGCCGACATCACGGAAGCCGACGGCAACCCGGAGCAGGCCGCGGCCATCCTGCAGGAGGGCGCCGCTCGCCTTTCCGACCCGCACCTGGAACTGGCCGCGCTCGACGTGCTGCGCCGCGCGAACGACCACCAGGCCGCCCGCGCCCAGGCATTGCGGCTGCTCACCCGGCCCAGCACACCCCACCAGATCCGGCTGCGGCTTCTGCGCGACCTGATCCGCCAGGCCAACACGGAGGCCGACTGGAGTGGTGCCGCCGAGCACGCGCTGAGCGGCCTGGACGAGATCGCCCGCGCCCACCCCGACGCCGGGCCTGCGGCTCTGGCCGGCGTCGAGCCGCTGACCGACGACTTCGTGTGGTGCCGGATCGGCGCGCTGTACAACCTGCGCCTGTGGGACGAGGCGTGGAAGGTGTGCGAGCGGTACCAGGTCGCGCCCGCGCAGCGGATGGAGGCCCTGATCTGGATCCCGCTGACGGCCCGGCAACCGTGGACGCCGCGCGGCGCTAACGCGATGCTTGACCTGTGCGACCGGTTCGCCGACGACGGCCTGGTCGTCGCCCGCGCGCTGAACGCCGTCGACCTGGCCCTGGCCGTTGCGCACGATCCCGACAGCGCACGCTTCGGCTCCCCGTGGGCGCCCCATCCCTCGCCGGACGAGCTCAACGAGCTGCGTTCCCGCGCCGCCGGGGCGACCGCCGACTTCCAGGAGCGCCATCCCGAGGACAGCCCGAGGACCGTGACCGGGAACCCCGGCCCGGCCGCCTTGCGGGCGATCCTGTCCGGCCAGGCCGACCTGAATGAGACCCACGAGGAGATCTGCCAGGCCGTCCGCGACGGCGACGCGGCGCTCGGGCTGATCGCGAGCACCATCCAGCGCCCCTACATGCTCTCCTTGGTGCAGCGCGGCGCCGGCCTCATTCCCGCCTGCAGCACCGACCCGACGGTCACCGCGTCGGAGCGGGACGCCGCGGCCGCGGCCTTGGACGGCCCGGTCGTCGTCGACCCCAGCGCGTTGTACGTCGCCAGCCTCCTACCGGGCCGCTGGGACTCGTTGTTCGCCCAGTTCTCCGCCGTCGCCATGCCTCAGGTGTGTATGGACGACCTCCTCTTGACGCAGCACGCGGTCCAGCGGCTCCAGGCTTCCTCCTTCACCGCCGGCCTGTCCTCGGACGGCACCGCGGTCCAGGTCACCGTCCTGACCGATGACGCCCGCAACCACCTGTCCGCCCTGATGTCCGCGCTGCTCAAAGC
Source organism: Kitasatospora sp. NPDC048722 (assembly GCF_040650235.1). Lineage (NCBI taxonomy): Bacteria > Bacillati > Actinomycetota > Actinomycetes > Kitasatosporales > Streptomycetaceae > Kitasatospora > Kitasatospora sp. NPDC048722. The sequence goes on along the minus strand of NZ_JBEZGX010000017.1, from coordinate 129,981 downwards.
CGCACGCACGACCACGCTCAAGACGGTGACCACGCTCTCGGCGGCGCAGGGCGCGCTCGCGGGCGCCCCACCCGCGGCCGGCACCGTCGACGGTCTGGACTCGGACCTCGACGGCGCATGGGCCGCGCCGCTCGAGCTCGCCATCACCACCTCACTGCCGCTGTGGAGCGACGACCTGTACCTCCGGGAGGCCGCCCGCTCCGTAGGCGTCCCCGCCTTCGGCACCCGCGCGCTCACCCACGTCCTGACCGCCGAGCAACGCACCCCGGACACCAGGAACGCGGACGACGCCCTGTGGCTCGCCGGGTACGTCGTCGACCTGCCCCACGACCAGGCACCGCTCCTCGCCCAGGCCGAGGCCGACAAATGGCTCCCGGCGGCGGTCGCCACCGCACTGACCCGCCCCGCGGCCTGGCACCCCCCGGCCGCCGTCGAGACCTGGGCGACGATCGCGAACCAAGTGGTCACCCACGCGCCGCAGCAACTCGCGTCCTGGCTGTACCTCGCCTCCCTCGGCGCAGCGGTCGCGTCCGACCCGGCGACGCTCGTCGCGCAGCTCCTGGCCATCGCCGTCATCGAGGCGGGCCCCGGCAGTGCACCATCGCTTGCCGAGGCGAGCGCGGGAGCCGCCCAGGCGCGGAACCTGCCGGCCTACCTGTGGCGGGAGGCCGTCACCCGTGAACTGGAAGCCGCGACCGCGGCAGGACACCTGCCAGGCCTCCCCGCGGAATTTGTCGCGGACCTGATCGGGCGTCTGGTCCAAGGTCCCTGACGCGGGCTTCCGGACACCCGGATACACGAGCCGGGACACAGCTCGCGTGATGAGCTGTCAGGCGACGGTGATCAGCCGCAGGACCTGATCGGTGCGGCTGTCAGACGGCGACTCCGTCGCCGTCTATCGTCCCGTTGTCGGCCCGGGAGCCCCGTTGCTGGCAGCGTTCTCGGACGTGGGCGCGTCGGCCGCGGCCGCGCGCCGAGTTGTTGTGGTTGAGCAGTCGAAGCAGAAGTCGACTGACTCCTCTCCCGTGGCCACGGTCTTGGCCCCGAAGACGAGCGCATCGTGTCCGCAGTGCGGGCAGGGCCCCACGGGGTCGTGTTCGTCCATCCCCCACCACAGACCCTGCACGTGGAACACGTAGTCGAGGGTGGCGTTCCCGCTCCCACCGGTACGCGAGCAGAAGTAGCAGGTGGCTGACCCACCGTCGACCAGGAGTGCCATCTGACGGCAGCGCAGGCATTCGAGGGTGCGGTCGCGGAAGTCTGAGAGCTCTTGGCGCACCCGGTCCATCCGGCGAGTGACGAACGCCTTGATCTTGGCGAGTCCCATCCGGATGGTCTCCACGTCGTTCCGCACGGCCTGCTGCTCCGTCTCGGGCAGTGCAGGAAGGAGGTGTTGGTCGAGGAAGCGAATCAGGAAGTCCAGCGCGTTCATGGCCGTGAGCTCGACGTCAGCCGCGGTGGAGGCCAGGCCGTAGTGCTGGAGCGCGTTGCGAGCGGTTGCCAAGGCCTTGAGCGCGTCCTGGTCGTCCTTGCTGATATCCAGGCCGACAATGTCGCGCAAGCGGACCACGGCTTCATCGGAACCGCAGCTGACGAAGTCTCCCGCCACGAACCTGGCGCGGGTCGCCCTCTGGTCGAGCTTCTGGAGCACGAGAGTCCAGTGCTCGCGCTGCAGCCTCGCCTTGAGCAGGACTTCCGCGGCTGCCTGGAGATGAAGGACACCGTACTTGAGCTCCCGGGCAGTCGCCTCCGACCCGTCGTCCTTCGCCAGGGATTCCATCACGCTGAGGAGGTAGTCGATCCCGTTCTCGACGGGCGGGAACCGCACGTCGCCGCCCGGCTGCTCGACTGCGCGGCTGGGATGGGAGTAGCTCCGCGGCTCGTCGATGTTCCAGGCGTAGCCCTGGTCTTCGCGCGTCTGGCGGCGCCGAACGCGGGGCTTCGGGACGTCACCCAAGTCTTCAGAGGTCACCACCCGCAGTGTTCCACCTCGGTCGTGCCCTCGCGGCCGTCTCCTCGAAGTCGTGGGTCGCGGAAGCTCGTCCTGGGCGGTGTGGGGAGACCGTGATGCAGGTTCCCCACCGCGGTGGAGCCGAAAGTACTGTCCGCCGGGGCGCGAGCGTCATCATCGCCGAGTCCGTTCCCCGGCGCTCGCGGTACCCGCACGCGTTGCCCGGGAGTGCCGGGCTGACGATGGAGGTCAGGGAAGGAAGCGGAGCTGTTCGCGCAGCCACGCAGGGTCGGGATTGGTGTACGAGCGGCCCGCCAGGACAACCGTCGGCACCGTCTCGTTGCCGTCGTTCGCCTCCCGCACCGTCGCTGTCGCGTCTGCATCGCGCCAGATGTTCACCCAGTGGGCGCGGCGGGCGTCGCGGCCCAGGCGCATGCGCAGTCGCATGCAGTAGGCGCAGCCGGGCCGCCAGAAGATGACGGGGCGTCCGTCTGCCTCGGCCCGGCGTCGGGCCTCCGCGTTGTTGACGGACCGTGGGAAGATCAGTGGCGAGACCGCGGCGGCGAGCGCGAGGTACACCGCTAGGAGAACTGCGGCGAATCCGGCGTGGCCCGAGGCGGTCAGCCAAGCAGCGACGATCGCGCCGGTGAGCGCGATCAGCGCGGACGGCGCCCATGCACGGATCATGGACGCGGACGATACCAACCCCGCGGCACCGGCGCCCAGACGGCCCCGGCCAGATGCCTGGCAGCTGGAACGCCTCGTGCGGTGCGTTCCAGGACGACTGCCGCGCCGTGCTGGTCGGACCGGTTCGGACCACCGGGTAACGGGCGGGTGCCCTGGTTCTGTCCGGTCTGCTGTGTGGGCGGCCGGTGTTGCCCTGCGGTGGCGCCATCGAGGCAGGCTGGCGGATGCCGGGAAAGTCGAGCGGTCCGGGGGTGGAGATCGGGCTCAGGAACAGGTTGGCCTGGTAACTGGCGTCCAGGATGCGCGCATGGCGCACGCAGGCAGCCACCCGAGGACTTCCTGTCACAGCTACAGCGCTTCTCAGTCGAGGACCTGTGCCAGGTGCTGCTCGGCGACTCGCCACAGCGACCGCCCCTTCTCGCCAAGCGGGCCGCCCCGACATCGTCGCCCTACCACGCTCGCCTTGCTCATGGCCGCACCTTCATGTCTCGACACCCCAAAGCGTGAACCATGACCAGCAGAAACGTTGCTGTTCGTAAGTGCGTGTGTACGGTGCGCGGGTGACGGTGCACCAGGCAGCCCACGAGCGGCTGGCCGAGGTCGGCAGCAGCATGGCCGACGACTACATGACGTTGAAACTGCTGGCAGCTGGCCTGGCGCGGATCTTGTGGGAGCGCCAGCGCGTCCGTGAGGGGGCGGAGCCCACGACCGGCCTGCTCCCGCAGGCATGGCGCGCGGGTGTGACCCGGTTGTGGTGGCGTGCGCTGGAGCAGGGCAGCAATCCGCCGGTCAGCGACCTGGAGGTGTTCGCGTGGTGTCGGCTACCGCTGGGGGGCTGGCCTGTTCGGCTGGATGTCTCCGACAGCGACGCAGAGAGCCTGTTGATCGACGGCGAAGAGCTGTCGGCGTTCGCGGATGAGGCGGCCCGGCTCGCGCCCAGGTCGGACGCCGAGGCGGAGCTCACGGAGAACCAGGCGTTCGCCAAACTGCTGGCCACGGCGGAGATGCACGGGCGCACGGAGCAGGAGGTCCAACAGGCCTACGTGGCGCTGCGGCTGTTCCTGATCGAGAACCCGGTGGTGTCCGACCTCGACCTGAACAGACTCACGGGGCGGTTCAAGGAGACGGACCGTCACGGTCGCCTGTACGTGCGGGACTTCTTCGGCGCCGCCTACCAGTACCGCAAGACCGGCGGACCGGCGTCCTGCCGGGTCTGCAGCGACTGCGGCAACCCCATGCACGAGGGCGTTGAGGTGTGCGGGACGCCCGGCTGTACCGGGGTTCCGGTCATCAGGCAGCTCAAGGTACTGGAGGGCTATTACGTGCAGCACCGCGGCGTGCGGGTCTGTATGCACGATCCGGGCTTGGTGGAGAAGCGCCTGTTCGATGCGCTCGGGCATCAGCCGGAAGGCCGGGCCCGGCTTCACAAGTGGCCGGGCATGGACGCCTGTGACGTCGCCGTGGAGTTCCCCGATCCGGGCGCGCCGGATGATCCGGAGCGGTCGGAGTGGTGGGCCGGGGACGCCAAGGACTGCACGAGCGCGACGCTGCTGGGGCGCTCGTTCAAATGGAACCAGCGCATGAGGGCACGGCACCGGTTCTTGATCCTTCCTCAGCACCGGTTCGAGCAGAAGCACTATGTCGATGACCTCAAGCGGGAGATGCAGGGCCGCAGCGACGGCGTCCGGGTCATCTCCGAGGGCGACTTCGTCGCGAAGGCCCGCGCTCGGTCTCTTGGAGGCACACCGTGGTGAGGATGGGCTCGCAATGGTACGAGGACCTGGTCACCGACCTCCAGCAGACCGGCCTGGACGCGCGGCTGGGTGACCTGTCGCCGGCGGAGTTCTGCCAACTCGAGCTCGGTCTGTTCTACCTGGAGCAGCACCTGCCCGGGCAGCCGGTCGGCGCACTGTGGACGGCGCTCAACCACTACGCGGACCTGGGGCCGACGGGCTTGGAGGTCGCTCGGCGGGTACGGCTTCGGATGGGCAACGCGGCACGCGGCGGCCAGTGGCGCGAGCGGCTGAACGAGTACCGCAAGGTCCCGGTCGAGCTGCGGATGTTCACCACCGCCGGCCCGCCCGGGCATCGGGTCCTCAACGGCACCCTCTTCGAGCGGTACCCTTCGCCGCACCTTCCGCAGCGAGAAGGCGTCTACCGGGCTGCGCTCGCCGACGCGGTTGCCTACGACATCGAGCCGGCCCACGAACCGGTGCCGCCGGGCGCCGAGTGCTTCTTCAAACGGCGCGACGGCGCCATTGAGAGCCTGCGGATCCCGTCCTGGATCCAGGTCGCCCTGCCGACCGCGCGACTCGCTGCGCGCACCAGCCGTGTCCGGGAGCCGTTCCCGATCACCCGCGACGATCTGGCGCAGGCCTTCAAGGAGATGGACCGGGCCCTGGAGTCACACCCGCAGATCAGTGACCGCGACTTCGAGCGGCGCTTTGGGAACATGACGTTCTCGCGCGTCGACCAGGGGGCCGGGCGGCTCGTCGATGGCCTGGGCGTGTTCACCATCGACGGGATCGCCCACACGGTCGGGCTGATGAACGCGGGCAAGAGCACCCTGCTGGACGGGCTGGCGTTCATCGGTGTCCAGCGCGGACTGCGGGTGGGCTACGTGATGCCCTCGATCAGCGCCGCGCTGGCCAAGGTGCGGTTCCTGCGCGCGCTGGGGATCCGCGCGGTCCCGCTGATCGGCCGCACCACCCGCGAACGCCACGTGGAGAGCTACTGGCGCGACGAGCTGTACGACGTGGACGCCGGGCACGCGCTGCCCGGCCCGGAGCTGGATCCGGCGGCGGAGTTCACCACGTCGATGTGCCTGCTCGAGCCGCTGCGTACCGGTGCCGGGCGCGGTGACGCGCCGTTGCGGGAGGAGGACTTCCCCTGCCGCGGGCGGCTGAAGCTGCCGAACAAACGCGAGCTGCACGACTGCCCGTTGACGCACGTGTGCCCGCAGCAGGCCGCGGCGCGCGCGGTCCCGGACGCGCAGGTGTGGGTGATGACCTCCTCCGGTCTGGTGAGCAGCCGGATGGAGGGCTCCTCCTACCGGGCGCGGCAGATCGAGGCGATCCAGCACGAGCTGGGCCTGCTGCTGGTCGACGAGGCCGACAAGGTGATGGGCGATTTCGACCAGCGGTTCATGCTGCAGGAGCCACTCACCTTTCCCGGCGGCTGGAGCGCCCGCACGGCGATCGCCTGCCATGACAGTCTCGACGCCGCCTGGCACCAGCCGCTCATCCACCCCGATGTACGCCGCTACCAGGGCTACATGCTGCGGCACTACCAGGCGCTGGCTGGCCTCTATCCGCTGCTGGTAACCCCACCGGACAAGAGGAACAAGAGCCGGAACAAGGGCGGGGGCGGCAGGAACGGCCGGGGCGGCGAGGACCTGCTGTCGGAGATCGTCGCGGAGGGCCCGTTCAGCGGGTTCTCGCTGCTGAACCGGCTGGCCCGGTCCTTGCACGGGATCACCACCTTGCAGGAGCGCCCCGACCAGGCAAAGGAGGAAGAGGCCGCAGATCAGTTCTTCGACGAGTTCCTCGCGCCGTTGGCCCGGGATCCATTCAAGGCGCCTCCTGGGCACCTGGACCGCCTGCTGACCGCGATGACGGCCGGCTACGACACCGAGTGGTCCGAGAAGGAAGCGGCCGAGGGTTGGCTGCTCGAACACGCGCCGAAGGACAAGGGCGGGAACGTCAGCGGCTGGGTGGAGCAGATGCTGCCGCAGCTGGTACGGCTGCTCACGGCCGGCATCTGGTCGGCGCGGATCACCACGAGCTTCTTCGGCGCCAACTCGCTGCTGCCCGCGGTCCAACAGCAGATGCCGATGGAGGCGGCCGACAGCTTCTTCAAGCACCAACCGCCACCCGACCTGCAGATGCTCGTGCCCGAGCAGGCCATGGGCAACATGCTGGCCCTGCAGTGGAAACCGAACCGGGACGACACCAGCGGTTCGCTGGAGATCCTGTGGCTGCGCGGGGTGGGCCGCTGGCTGCTCTACCACCTGCACGACCTGCTGGCATGCGAGGGCATCGAGGGCCCCAACGTGGTGCTCACCTCCGCCACGAGCTGGATGCCCGGCTCGGCGCGCTACCACGTGGCCATCACTCCGCAGCTGATCCTGCGCGAACCCGAGCCGTGCGCGCAGGCGCTGCGTCAGAGCCGGATGCTGTTTCGCCCGCAGTACCGGCCCGGCGACCACAAGGGCATCTTCGTGTCCGGCGCCGGTGGCCGCCAACAGCGTGAGGACGCTCTGCGCGCCGTCCTGGACGCGATCTGCAACCCCGCGCCCGGTGCCTCCAGGTCCCTGGTCGACCAGGTGCGTGATCGGCTGGATTCCGACCGGCAGCGGCTCGCGTTCGTCACGCTCAGCGGCAAGGACGCGGCCGCGTGCGCACTGCACATGAACCTCAAGACCCGTCTGACGGCCCGCCATGTGACCCCCGACTCCCAGGCCCCTGGCCGGTACGGGCTGGCCTACCGGCGGATCGGTCGCTTCGCCGCGACGGGTGCCGACGTCATGCTCGCCCCGGAGGGGTCGCTGCAGCGCGGCCACAACGTCCTCAACGAGCGGGGGGTGGCGGCGTTCGGCGCCCTGTTCTACCTCGCGCGGCTGCACCCGCCCGCCGACGACCTGTCGTTCCCGCTCGCCGTGCTCAACCAGTACGCGATGCAGCGGCTGCTGGACCCGGTGGACGGCACGGTGCCGGGTGTGGACCTGAGCGAGCACGCCCGGCTGCTGCGCGCCGATGCCCGCGGCCTGTGGCTGACCTTGATGGGGCAGCCGCTGTTCTTCTCCCGCCTTGCCCGCATCGACCTTCGGCGGGCGTTCGTCAGCGACCTGATGGTGCAGCTGTACCAGACGCTCGGACGCACGATCCGCGGCAACGTGCCAACGAGGATCTACCTCATCGACGCCGCGTTCGCGCCCCGGGCCGCCAACTTGCGCGAGAGCGCCGAGGACACCGACCGCACCAGCGTGCTGGTCGCCGGCCGACAGCTGGTCGCCCGCCTGCTCGATCCCCCGGAGCCGGGCGCGCTGCCTGGGCGGCGGCTCGAGCACGAGATCGCGAGTGCGACCTGGGGCCTGTTGGACAACCTCTTCGAGACCATGGACTGGGGCCGATGACCGAGCGACCGAAGCGACCCAGAATCTCCTTCAGCGGGATCCAGTTCCCGCTGTTCGCCGCGAAACCGGACGAGTGGTGGCCGTGCGAGCTGCACAGCGCGGCATTCCCCACCGACCTGCTCCCCCGCCTGGAGCGGGCCTGGGCCTCCAATCCGAAAGCGCGCCACAAGGACCGCCTGCCGACGTGGGCGCTCACGGAACTGCTGCTGGAGCTGGAGCCGCAGCTGCTGGCCGTCTCCACCGACCTGCGCGCCGGCACCTGGCTGCGCGCGGTGCGCCCGCTTGCCGACACCACCGTGGTGGCGCTCGCGCTGGAGGCCTGGGTCTGCGGGCACGTCACCCCCCACCAGGCCGACATCCCATGGGGCGAGGTCATCGGCGAGGCGTTGAAGCTGCAGTGGAAGCCGGCCCGGCCCGACCTGCTCGAGCGCGGCGTGCGACCGAACGGCACTGCCGAGCCCAGCGAGGCCGCCTACAAGATGCTGGCGACGTTCCTTGCCGCCGACTGGGTCGACCGAGGCCGCCGGCTGGGCGGCCGCGACACCGACCAGGGATCCTCGTGGATCATGGGCCCGGCCTCGTCCGACGGTGACCGGTCGGTGTTCCTGTGGCCGCCGACCCGCCTCTCGCGAGGCGGCGAGCAGGGTTACAGCACCCACTACCTGCGCTTCAACGTGGTGACACTCCCCCACGATAGGCGGCTGCTGCTGCGGGTGGTCCCGCACATCGCGCGTATGGCCGCCACCCAGCCCGCCTACATCCCGCGGCGCAGCCAGTACGAGCCCGCCACCGCCACCATGCTGCTGTACGCGCCGAGCGGCGTGCTGCGCGGCACCGAGCGGGACACGCTGCTGCGCGCCCCGGTCACCGTGACCGGCGTCAAGGACGAGATGCGGTGGACGTGGAAGCCCGGCCTGCCCCAGATCCTGTCCCGGCTGCCCAGCCCCGACCTGTTCCCGCTGCCCGACCAGGTCCGCAAGGACCCGGCCCGCTACGCCTCCCCGGGCGAGGCCGAGGGCGACCAAACGCCCAAGCCCCGGGCGTTCCTGCAGCACAGCACCGGCTACAACTACTTCAACGACGACGAGGACAACAACGACGACGGGGCGCGGGAGACCGGTGGGCATCCCACCGGCACCGGCTTCCAGCCGATCGACCACCTCACCGTCTTCGAAGCCCTGGCCCCGGTCCTTGAAGAGCACCACCTCGTGCCGATCCCCCCAGCGGCGGAGGTGAAGCCGCGCTCGCGGCGGCTGCCGAAGAAGCACACACCGGCGGGCGTCGAGTACCCGATCGAACTGTTGCACGCCACCCCGCGCACCGCCGACGCCCTCCATCTCGTGCTCACCCGGATCCTGGGCCTGGAGCACACCACCACCGTCCACGACGGCGACGCGGTCGTACGCTGCTACCGCAGTGACGAGTTCAGTGTCCGGCTGCGCCTAGTCAAGCCCGGGCTGCTGCTGGCCGGCTGGCCCAGGGCCACCGACAGCGACCCGGACAAGCGCCGCCGGGCCCGCCAGGCCGCCCTCGAGGACCGCACCGGGCGGTGGCAGGACGCGTTCCCCCCCGAGGACCACATGATCGGCTGCCTCATCGAGCTGGAGGGCCCGGGCTACTACAAGGCCGCCCGGCTGGAGGACCCGAAGAAGCCGCTGAAGAACGCCCTGCCGCCCCGCTGCAACCGGCTGGTCCAGATCATCAAGCCCGTCAACCGGGACCCGAACCCGGACGCGAAGAGCACCGGCCTGCACCCGTTCGAGGACACCGAGGTACGCAAGCAGGACATCGAGCGCATCACCGCCGCGGTGCTGGACCTGCTGCGTCAGCTGGGCCGCCTCCCCGCACTCCCGCCGCTGTTCGGCGCAGCGCCGCTGGAGGTGTCCGCGCTGTGGCTGGCCCACGCGGGTCCTCACTTCGTTCCGATGCTGCTGCGGATGCGTACCGACGGCACCGCGACCGGTCAGCTGATCCCCAGCCAGAACCACCCCGTCGAACCGGAGATCCCCCTCGAACTGCTTCCCGCGGCGCTGGCCGAGGGCCGCGGGAAGGTGAAGCGGACCGACCAGGAAGCACTGGCCCGCTTCCTGCGCGGCGCACTCGCCGAGGACGACACCCACGACCGGCTCTTCATCGCCCGCGCCGCGACGTTGCGCAACAAGGGTTTCTGGCCCTGGCTGTCCAACCAGCACATCACCCCCGACGCACTCGTGTGGCCAGGGGTATCGCTCACCGACCCCGACACGGTGCCTGTCCCCCGCACACCCGCAAGCCTGCCGGGCCTGCGCATTGTGCGGATCAACGACGACAACGACGAGCTGCCCCACGGCTTCGGCATCGGTCCGGCCCCGGAAGCGGCCGAGCCTGAAACCGACATCGAGGATGCCGGCGACAAGCAGGACCAGGCGGAGTCCCACCTGCCAGCTGCCCACGGCCAAGGCGCAGCTGGCGACGGCGTAAGCGGTACCGGCGGCGGTGATGCCGCGCAGGCGGAGCCGGTCGCTGTGCTGCCCGAACTGCCTTACGGATGGGGGCGGTTCTCCGGTGTCGCGCGGTGGAACGATCGCGGGTACCTGGCCATCAACCCCCGCCCCGACACCAGCCAGCTGCCCAAGGGCGTGAGCAAGCTGTCCGGGCCGGGCAACGACCACAAGAACGGGCAGAACCCCACCTCACTGCACATCCACGCATCCTTCCTCCAGGACGGCGACGACCCGGACCAGCTGGCGCTGTACGTCCAGACGCTGCGCCGTTTCCACACCCACACCAGCAAGGCGACGCGGCTGCCGATGATCCTGCACCTGGGCAAGCTCATGGAGGAGTACATCCCCTGAAGGGGGCCGGGCCCGGGCGAAGTTCCGCTCTTCGCCGTGTGCCCGGGTGCTTGGGGCAGGCCGTTCGGGCGGACGAAGTATGGTCGGGTGAGGCAATCCAAGGAGCTCATGGCACGGGAGTTACAGATCCTGCATCAGGACCGCAGCGGGGTGCGGCGCTGGTCTTTGACCAACGTCGGGCACGGCGTGCGGACCGTGCTGAACGTCGCCTACCGCATGGCGTTCACCAGTCACGCGCTCGTCACCGGCGCCACCGACCCGCCGACGCTGCTCGTCATCGACTCCCTACGCAAAAACGTCAGTTACCGCGACGACGACCAGCAGCTCACAAGCCGCTTCTACACCCACTTCCTCGACCACATCACCGCCGTGCGGCAGGGCACCACCCTCGTCTGTCCCTCGCAGGTCATCATCGTCGACAACGACCTGCCCTGCCGGCTTCCGGGGCCGCCTGCACGCAATCGAGCTCAGCCGGGAGATCCCCTCGTTCCCTGATGATCCTCTCTTTCGGCGCTGGCGCGACCTATGCCAGCAAGGAGAGCGAGGTGAAGCGGTACCGGCACATCCTGATCAGTCTGAAGATCCACCCAGCGGACCGCCAAGAGAATCTCGGGCTGATCAACCAGGCGATCAGAATGCATCAGAGCCGGCTGCCTGGGACCCGCCGTCGTACCGCCAGGTCGGCCGCCGTGCCGGGGCACCCTGTACAAGGGCCAGCAGCGCTGCTCTTCCGGGGAGCACCGTGCGCACGGTGCTCCCCGACGGCACAGTGCCATGGCCGCAGGGCCGTGCTTCTCATGTGGCGTCGGGCAAACGGCAGTCGAGGGTCACGGCGGCGACGGGAAGGCCCCGCACGCGGCTCTGCTCCTGGGCCTGCTGCTCCTGGTGGGCCCTGACCTCGTCGAGGCTGTGTCCATGGGCCGGGCAGCGACGCTGGTCGCGCTTGTCACGGCCCCAGCGGCCGCAGTCGAAGTAGGCCGTCAGGAGCACCCCGGCTGTTGAGGGAGTCTGGAGGTAGCCGTCGACGAGTTGTCTGGCGAGCGCGGTGTTCAGGGACGGGTTCCAGCATCCCTTGCATTCGATGACGACCTTGATGGGCTCCTGCCCGCTGCCTTCTGGCGCCGGGGCCTCGATCTGAATGTCGGTGCGCCGTCCTGGGAAGCCAGGACGACAGAGCTGGACCTCCCGGTTGATGACGACGCGGTGGCCGCCGATGTCGTGCAGGAGGAATGTAGCGACGACATCGCTGAAGTCCTCCTCCCAGCAGGGCCACCAGTTGCTGTGGTTCACCGCAGCGCGGTTACGGTTCCAGAGCGAAACGATCAGGCCGTTTGGGCGGTGCAGGGCCTGCTCGAAGCGGCCGAGCGACTCGACGACGACGTCGAGGAGCTGTCGTGCATCGGCGATCCGGCGCAGCCGGGCGTCGTCTGCGAGCCGAAAGAGCTGTTCGACGCTGACGGGTTCGGCCTGGGCCGCTGCGGCGGCGAGGGCGGTGGCGCGGGCCTGTCTGCGCAGCTGCCAGATCTGGGGGTGTTTGTGTGCCAGGGCGTGGAGTTGGGCGGCGGCCTGCAGTGTGGCCCTGGAGGCGAGGACGTCGGGTAGTGAGCGGATCAGGTCGGCGATGTTGTCCCGCTCGCTCAGGATTCCGGTACGTGGGGGTGGTAGGTCGCTGACGCCCACCTTTTCGACCAGGAGGGTGTAGAGGTCGGCGAGGTCATTCTCTGGGAGCCGGCCGATGGCCGGGGGCCAGGTCCCGGGAAGCACGGGGCTGGCGGCGAAGGCGCGAAGGAGGTCCGCGAGGATGGCCGGGTCGTCGAGACGGCAGCGGATGGTGGGCCATAGCGTGGGATCGTCGTCGTGGCCGTGGAGGAGGGTCCGGGCTGCCAGCAGCCACCGCCGGCGCTCGGGTGAGTCCTGCGCGTAGTCGCTGGGGTCGAGGTCGAGTGCTGCGGCCAGCTGTCTGCGGGCCTCGGTGTCCCCGGTGGTGGCCAGTTCTGCGAGGACGGCCTGCCACTGCTCAGGGTCGCGTCCTGGCCGGCTGGCCCACGTGCGCAGTGCGGGCCCTGCGCCGCACTCCGGCCGGGCGGCGAACGCGCGGGCCGTCACCCGCACCGTGTAGTCATGGGCGCCGTCGAGTGCCTGGGTGAGCAGGTTGGGAAGCCGGTTGCCGGCGCGCTGGACGCACAAAGGCAGGAGACGGCGTCTCAGTTCTTGCGTGTCGGTGTCCTCGGTGGAGGCGAGGGCGAGAGCCCAGCCGGCCCACTGGCCGGGTTCGGCGTTCAGCATGGTCAGGTCGGTGGCGACGGCGAGCGCTGTGAGCTCGGGGGCGCGGTTCACGTCGAAGGCTCCGTGGGGGGTGAGGTCGTCGGCGTGCAGGGCCGGCGCTGTGGCCAGCACATGCAGGGCCGCCTGTTCCAGCAGACGTGCAAGGTCGGAGCCGGCCGGTGGACGTGAGGGGGCGTTTTCCGCGAGAAGAAGTAGGGACTCCCGCCCAGGGGCGGGTGATCCGTCGGCGGTGCGATGCAGTTGCCAGACGACCTGCAGCCACGCGCTGCGGAGCGTGTCGGGCGCGGCCGTGTGAACGGCTGCGATCGCTGCGCGCAGGTCGCTCTCGTCGAAGGTGTTGTGCCGGCGCTGGAGTTCCTCGCGTTCGCGGTGCTCGCGCTCCCATGGCTGCTCGGGCGTCGGCTGGTCCCAGAAGGCCGTGGCCTCGCGCAGCGAGGGGTGGGCGGCCCGGGCCTCCTGTGCCCGGGCCAGGTCTCCCGCATCCTGGGGTGCAGGGAACGCCACCGCGCTGCGGGCCAGGTCTGCCGGAACGTGCGACAGCAGGTTCCAGTGGGTCATCCAGTACAGGGCGTCGGTGGAAGGCAGGAACGAGCCGTGCGGGAGGCCGCTGAGCAGGTTGAAGAACTGTCTGTTGGTCGCGTTCCTGAACAGGTGCAGGGCCAGGGAACGACGTGCATGAGGCGCGTCCTCGAGGGCTGTGACCAGATCTTGCCGGGCACTGTGGGCCTGGGAGCTGTGCAGCAGGTCAGTCCGTGCAGCGAGGGCGACCAGTGCTTCGCCGACATCCGCCAGGAGTGCTTTCGCCGCGGTGGCCTGGTCCGCGAGTGTGACGGCGCGCGCGAGAACGGCGGTGGCCAGTGCCGGGCTTCCCGGTGATTGGGCATCGCCAAGTGTCCGGCAGGCCCAGGCGACAGCCTCGCCGATCTCCGTAGGACCGAGCTGCTCGGGGACCTCGCGGCGCAGCAGGTACGCCGTTCCGATGTAGCCGGGGTTCGGGTCCCGGACCCGGTCGAGGAAGTCGGGCAGGGTGATGTGGTCGGGCCAGAGCTGGCTCAGCGCCGCGGCGGCGACTTCCGGGGAGGGGTCCTTGGAGAGTTCACGGATCCGCTCGATCTCGTCGGTGGCCGTGGTGGCGACGCCGGCCACAGCCGCGACCCGGACCTCCACGTGAACGGCGCCGTCCTGTGCAAGGTCGAGGAGTTGGGTCGCGAGCTCGGGGCGGCGGCAGGCGCGGGCGATGCTGGCTGCCCCGTAGAGCAGATTCACCTCGGTTGACGGGTGCAGGTGGGGGCGCAGTTGGTCGGGCAGCTGCGGGTGGTCCAGGCGGTACAGCAGCGTGTGCTGGAGCACCTGGGTGTCGTCCTGCTCGAGGCGCCGGAGCAGGGCGTCGACGGTGCGGGATCGGTCCTGGTCGGGGCGGGTGGGGAGGTCGGCGAGCAGGAGGACCTGCGGGTCATCCCGCAGGAGGTCGTCGAACGCGGTGGTGTCGCTGGTGCTGAGCCAGGCTGCCACCTCCTGGTGGGCGGTGACGACGTGCCGGGCCTGCCCGTCGCCTATCCACAGGAGCTCGCGTTGGGACACCGGGTCCATGCCGCGGGTCCGCAGGAAGTGGGCGGCGAGGAACTCCTGGTAGCTGTGGTGGGCGAAGACCCACCTCAGGTCGCCGACCGGGGCCAGCAGGCTCGATTCGCACACCTGTCGCAGTTCTCGCACGGTGCATTGGACGCTGCCGGTGAGGTAGCCGGGTTCGTCGCCGCTGTCCAGGTAGGAGAGGTGCAGGTCAGTAGGATCGTCGGAACGCTCTGGGACGTCGGACAGCCTCTTGTACCGGCCGAATTGCATGGCGGCGGCGATTCGGGCGGCCACGGCCAGGAGGTGCCCTGGGGATGCCTGGGCCTGCAGCAGGAGCGGGTTCTTCGGGCGGCGGTTCTCGGCGCACAGGTGCAGACATGCCTGAAGGTAGGCCTGTTCGGCCGTGGCCGGCAGGCTTTTGCCTTCCGCGTAGCGGATCAGCAGCGGGCGCAGTGTCACCGGCTGTGTGGCCAGGGCGACCAGTCCGCGCTGCTCGAGGAGAGCGGTGAGTGCGGTGGTGTCCTGCACGCCCACGATCCGGGCGGCCAGTGCGACGTCGTCACGGGTCAGCGGGGCCAGGGCCATGATCTTCACGTGGTCCTGGTGGAAGACGCGCCGCAGGTCCTCCTCCAGCGGTGTCGGCCAGCGCGCGGTGCGGCAGCTGATCCGCAGTCTCAGGACGGAGCGGTGCGCCGCGTCCAGGTCCTCCAGGTGGGCGGTGATCAGCTGGTCCAGGACTGGAAGGTCATCAAGGCCCTCGTCCAGGCCGTCGAGGAAGACGTGCCATTCGCCGCCGGCGGCGGGAGGGCGCAGCGCCCGGCTCAGGTTCGCGCGGGCGAGGGCTGCTTCGCCGCACCGCTTGAGGTCGAGCCATGCCACCGGGTGGCCTGCGTTCTTCAGCTCGTCGTGTTCCTGTTGCAGGGCGAAGGACTTGCCCGCGCCGCGTTCGCCGAGAATTGCCAGGAACGGCGTCGCACGTTCCTGTGCCAGCGGCTTCCCGACGGCCGAGCCGGCGTAGGCGGACACCATCGGCCAGCCGTCGCGGTCCGACTCAGGGGGCTGGCCGAGCGGGTAGGCCCGGCGCTTCCACGGTATCGACAGCCGGTCCATGATGTCCCTCCCGTGTCATAGTGCTGATCCACCCGCATGGATCTGCACCAGGCCCACCATAAATCCCGCTACCGACAGCATCGCCTGTTGGAGCGCGGGGCACCCTGGCGGGGTCGCGCCGCCTACGTCGCCGGGGCCGAACAGGTGGTGGGCGCCGCGGCCCGACCTGTCGTGGCGGCGGCCGCAATCCTGGCTTGCCCTGCACGGTGATGGACTTGCTGTGGAAGCGCCTTGCAGATGATGGACTTTGACGTGACGGTCCGGGGGCGCTGGGGGTCAGGTGGGAACGCTGGCAGGAGCGTTGTCGTAGGCGAACTCGACGAAGTCGATGTTGCAGAAGTAGATCTTCTGGCGGCTGTCCCGTGAGACTCGGAAGTAGACCTCGCCGATTCCAGCGCCGATGATGTCCTGCAGGACGGCGTCGTCCTCCTTGCGATCGCGCGCTTCGAGGAGCAGCGCGGTGTCGTGCGGGAAGAGGTGTTGGCGGCCCAGACGGTGGCGTCCGTCCCCTTCCGGAACCGTTGGCGCGTCGTATCCGAGCCAGGCTCGGAAGGCGGACGGTGATCCTCTCCCCCTGAGCGATGATGCGCTCATGAGCCGCGCGGCGGACGTCGAGCTGCCACCGACGGGCGATCTCTACGGCGATCTCGCGGTTCAAGTCCTTGGGAGCAGAACGTCGTTGTTCGATGAGCTTCTTCAGGTAGGGCTCGGTGGCAGACGGCAGATGGGCTGCCGCAGCAGCCAGGTCACCGTGGTACGCGGCCAGGAAGCGCAAGCGTTTGTAGTCGGATTGCGGCGGCTGCTGGGTCCAGTGCACCGTGTCGGCCAGGTCGAGTGCATCACTGATGGAGCTGGTGGCGATGTCTTCCATGACGATCCTCTCGATCGTGCCATCGTTCCGCACTGGCAACTTGCACCTGGCGCGGGCGTGGACGAGCCAGTTGAATGCTCACGCCGCTCTGAGAGAGGCCCGCCTGGACTACCGTACGAGCCAGGCGAGGCACCGAATCGGTTCTGCCCAGCGGGATTCACCCCATCAAGCGACGGTTCATCCGAGACGCCGGCCTGATCCTGGCCCCCACTCGCGCCAGGCCCAAGCACTACAGCCGCCGCGAGACGGCCAACCGTCGACAAAGCCGGTCAGTCACGAGCGCCCTTCATCTTCCGGTCGCCGTAGATGGTTTGGCGCCGGGCGGTCCAGTGCGGATTCTTCGGTCGGCTTCGGCTTGCCCTGTCGTGTCCAGCTGGTCGTATCTCCAGGCCCACCACCGGAAGAGAAGCAAGCAGGCGGCCCGGAATACCGGGAGTGCGTCGACTGACCGCTCCCTGAGGCAACACCGGCCTCGAAACCGCCTGAGACATCCCGCTCGATTCCACCGTCCCATGATTGCACCGGTGATCGCGCGCTCCGAGGGAGGAGAGGCGGTCCAGCCGATGACCTGATGGATCGGCAGGCCGTTCGGCCGGTCCGCCGTCAACTGCTGCAGATCGCGTCCGCGCAGCAGTTCCAGGACCAGGAACAGGCGGCGGTGCGCGCCGTCCTGGCGCTCATCGACGTCGAACGCCGTGGTGATCCCGGGATGGTCGGGCTTGGCCGCGATCAGTGCCTAGCGGCGGAAGGGGGCGGCACAACGAGACCGCCACGACAGCGGTGAGAGTGCGGCAGACCCAGGGGAGGGGCGCAGCAGGGTGCTGTCGAACCGGCCCCGCCCATCGTGGCGGAGGAATGCCTGCACTCTTGGGGCGGCCGGCGCTGTGCCCCTTGGGGAGACCTCCGGTCAGGCTGCCCGGGCCACTTCAAGGCGGGCGACGGGGCGGGCGACGCCGGTGCGTGGGAAGCCCGTCGGTCACGGCACCCGCGGCAGCCACTGCTGTTCCGATTCAGAAAGGAATGTCTTCGCACAGTTGCGCCCGTGCCGAATGGTCCGCCTCTGCTGACCGGTAGCGCTCCCGCGCCGCCGGCAGCGGATCGCAGGCCGAGGAACAGTACCCGGGACGGAATGCCGGGTAGGCACCAGCGTCGAAGCCGTCGTCGACCCATCCCAGGGCTCGGTGACATGCCGCACAGCCGTCCGCTGCTTCGCGGAGCCGCCATGCCTCCCTCCGGCCCGTCTCCCACAGCCGCAGTCGCTCACGGTCCATGGCATGGCGGGTGCGCAGGATGTCCCCGTACGCGGCGGGTACGTCCTGCTCCTCCATCGAGCCGGGGTCGTCGAAGGCCGCAGTCACGATCGCCTCGGCCACCATGGCCCCTGCCGCCGCTGCGACAGCGGCTTTCATCAACTCGCTGGCGTGCCGGCCCACGCTGCTGTGCTCGGGTTCGCCCGGGGCGTGGAACGTCCAGGCCCAGGACCCTGCGACCTTAACCAGTGAGTACAGGTCCAGGGCGTACAAGTGCGTTTTGCAGAAGGGGATTTCTTCGTCCAGGATCGCTCCTTCACAGCCCGGGTTCCGGCACAGTTCCGTACAGGCGCCGTCGGCCAGTCCGAGGCCGAAGCGGCGCTCCTGATAGGCCATCAGAACCTCTGTTGGACCCACTGCTTCGACCCGCAGTTCGGCGTCCATGCCGCCGGCGGACGCGGACAGCGCCCCGGCCAGTGCGAGTACCGCGCAGTGTGGGACGGCCGTACCCAGTAGCGCGGAAGCAGAAGAGGGCGGCGGGTTCCAGTCATCCTGCGGCCCCCACCGGCTCTCCCACGCTCGGGGAAGCGCCGCATCTCCCGTGGAGACGTCCGCCAGGAGCTCCCCCAGCGTGAACACCGCCGCCCCCGCAGTGCCGGTTGCGTCCTGCCTCACGTCGCACTCCTTTCGCCGTCTGCCGCCTGACGGCCAACTGTGGCCGGGGCATCACACGTTGCATACGCAACGCTAGCGCGGACGCCCTGCTTGGTGCCAATTCCCTTACTGACCTCGGCGCTTCAAGGTGATGGCGGTGGGAGGTCGAGGGAGAGTCCGGTCCCGCTGAGGAAGCCGTCGAGGATGTCGGAGCGGTACTGCAGTCGCTTGAGGCGGTTGCGGACGAGGGTTTCGAGCCGGTCGAGGGCGACACTGGCGAGGTTCGCGAGACTTCGTTTGACGTGGGCCCACAGGTACTCGACCGCGTTCAGCTCGGGTGCGTAGGCGGGCAGCACGAACACCGTCAGCCAGTCCCGCGCGTCGATCAGGTCGCGCATCGCGTGGGAGACGTGGGTGTTCAGCCGGTCCCACACCAGCACGATCGGCGCCTTGACCAGCTGATGGACCCCGTCTATCAGCCCGATGTAGTCGCGCTCGGACAGGCTGCGGCGTTCACCCTTGCGCCCGGTGTACCAGGCGGGCGCGCCCCGGACCACCGAGCGCGCGTCGGCCGGCGCCCGTGCGGCCGGCAACCCGGCCCCACCGGCTGGCGGTTCGGCCGCTCGACCCACCGCGGTACCGGAAGGCACTGGCGGCACCGGGGAGCCGGCCGCGCACGTGTCCGCGCTGCGGCAGGCGTGGCGCTACCTGGCCGACCAACGCGTCGGCACGACGGCGGAGCAGCGGCTGCTGGCCTTGGTCTGTGTGTGCCGGGCCGCCGGGCAGGGCGATCGGGCGGGACGGGTGAACCTGACCTCGCGGGACCTGACCGGTCTGCTCGCACTGGCCGACCCGGCCGGGGCGCTCGACGGTCTGCTGGCCGCCGGGTGGATGTACGGCCCCCGTGACGAGTTGCTGGACGGCGATCCGAGCCGCGCGGTGGAGTTCCGCCTCCGCGCCAGTGCCGACGGCGGGCTGCGGCCCGTCGGCGTGCCCGAGAAGCTGCGCTCCCGCATGTCCGGCCTGGCGCAGCGGGTGCTCGGGTGCAGGCGGCTGGGGCACCTGCCTGCTGAGGTCCGGCTGGCCGCCGCCTATCTCACCGCTCATGCGGGGCCTGGGGACCGTGGCGAGGCCGGACTCGGGGACATGGCCGCCGCCTGCCTGCTGGATCGTGCGGCAGCGGACGCAGCGGTGGCGGCCCTGGTGGCGACCCGGCTTGTCTCCGGCCACCAGAGCGGCGACGGCCGGCTCCTGTATCACCTGCGGAACGAACTCGTCCCCACCGGCGGGGCCGGGCGCCTGCCCGGCCTGCGCAGGACCGCCCCGGCAAGGGGACCGGGCGGGGCCGCGCGCAGGTGCCGGTACCGAACGGGGACGCCGAGCGCGCACGGGACTGCCGGCTGTGCGATCACCCCGACCGGGGCACTTCCCTTCCCGCCCCTCGGCAGCCCGCCTTTCCCGGCCGATCGTCGCTCACCGGCCGGCAGGCCGCCGTACTCCAGGCGGTCCTGGCCACCGTCGCCCGTACCGCGCCCGATCTCGGCGCGGACGGGCGGCTTGCGGCACTGTGGTTCGCCACCCGGGCGCTGTGGGCCGGGGAGCTGGCGATGACCCAACGCCGGATCAGCAGCATCCCGGTCCCGGGCGCCGCGGAATGCCTGCGGCAGCTGGCGGCGGCCGGCTGGCTGCGCCTGGACCCGCAGGCCCTGGCCGCGGCCACCGGTGCGGATCCCGAGTTCGTGGCCGTTCCGTCCATGGCGGTGCGAACCGAGGCCCTGGACATCGGGCGTGCCTCGGCCGACCACATCGCGTCGTGGCTGCACCGGCTTCTGGTCTCCGCGCCGCTGGCCGGTGCGACGTCGTCCTCCCGGCTGGTCGCCATTCACCTCCTGGCGCACAGCGATGTGCTGCACTGGGCCGAGGCCTCGGCCGAGGAACTGCTCCTTCTCCTCGGCAGCGCCGACAGCGCGGAGGTGGAGAGCGCGGTGGCGGGCCTGCACCGGATGTGGTGGCTCAACGGTCCTCCGGTGTTCGCGGACGGTCGTGTCCGGGTGGTCCTCGGTGCGGGCGCGGCGCCCTTCGCCCCGGTTCAGCCTCCCGTCCACGCCGCGGCCACTCCGCTGTTCCCCGCTTCTCAGGTGAGGGTCCGGGCCGCCGCGCTGGTCGAGGACCGGGGCCCGCAACTCGCGCACTGGGTGGCCGAGTACCGCGCCGCGCACCGGCACGGGCCGACCTGGAGGGAACTGCGCAACGCGCACTTTCCCCACCGCGACCCGGAGCGGATGGAGCCCGAGCACCATGAGGCCGTCAGGCTGCTCCTCGAGACGGGCTGGCTGTCGGGGCTCGGACGCCGGCACGGCCTACGTCCGGGCTGGCGCCACCGTGAGTCCGGTGCCGTCGTCAGCTGACCTGCGGCCGGCCGGCGCAGGGCCTGCTCTCGCCGGCGGGCGAAGCGCCAGCCAACGCAACGGGACCTGACGGTGCGACCTGACCGGCTCCCCCATGCTTCTCCGGGCCTTCCGGCCGCAATGAGCGAACCCGCTGGTCAGCCGTGGCCGCCAGTGGGGGTTCCAGCGGCGGCGCGCAGCTCGGTGAGGGCGGAAGCCAGCCGGGCGGAGCCGACGGCTTGGGCGAGCTCGGCGGCCCGCGCCGCGTGGTGGTCCGCTTCGGCGCATTCGCCCTGCCGGTAGAGCACGGTGGCCAGCCGGGTGGTCGCCATCGCCCGTACCCGGACCTGGGCTGTGTCGGCCTCGGCCGCGCGGCGCAGGTCGGCGACGACCTGGGGGTCGTAGCGGCCGGCGGCGGTGCCCAGTAGGTAGAGTGCGAAGCCGCCATCGCTGCTGATCTTGGCCGCAGTGATGGACTTCGTCCAAACCGGTCCCGAGGCCAGATCGCTGACGCGCCCGTAGGTGCGTTCGGCGGCCAGCAGGTGCCGTGCCACCTGCCGCTCGTCGCCGTTCACGGCGTAGGCCTGAGCGCGGACCGCGGCGAGCATCGCGCGCGCCGCCGCGGGTAGGCGCCCGCCCACCTGGTCCGTCAGTTTCAACGCCTCGGCGGAGCGACGCAGATGAACCTCCTGTCGGGCCGCGTTGGTTGCCACGTGGCATAGCAGTCCGGCGTCGCCGAACTCCCGGGCGGTGGCCAGACCGAGGCAGAACAGCGGGCGGGCCTGGCTGTACCGGCCGGCGTCGAAGGAGGCCCAGGCGGTGAGGTTGGCCAGGCGGGTGATCGCGCCGAGCAGCGCGGTGCGTACGTCCGGGGTGGTCGAGGCTTCGGTGAGGTCGACCGCGTCGCGGAGTTCGCGCAGCGCGAGGTCGTGGACCGCTTGTCCCCCCTCTCGTCGGTCCGCGCGCTCCAGCAGGGCCGTTCGCTGGGTGATCTTGGTGACGTCGCCCGCGCGCAGGCGCGATGGCGTGGGGCCGGGGGGCAGCAGGGCCGCCATGGCGGCCGTCAGTACGTCTCGGCGGAGCGAGTCACTCACCTCATCGGAGTGGAGCTTGGGCGCCAGGCCCAGGTCGGCTGGTGAGCCCACTCCCAGGACCTGGCAGAGGGCCGTCCGGTAGGGCTCGTGCGGCCATGTGATGCGGCCCCGTTCTAGGCGCGAGACGTAGCCGGCGTCAAACGCCGAATCCCGTCCGGTCGCGGCTTCGACGCGGGCCCGAACCCGCTCGGCAACCTGGCGCTGTGTCAGTCGCAGTGCGATCCGCGCGGTCTTGAACAGCGCGTTCGTCACGGTGTTCCACCCCCCAACTCCGCTGCAGGGCGAGGATCCAGCGTATCGGCCGGGCTGTGGACTGCCCACCGAAATGCCCTCCCTCCGTCACCCGATCAGGTGGTCTCCTGGAGATGCCCCACCCGCAACCTGGCACCGCCCGACGGAGCTCGTCGAAAGCCCGGCCTCGCACCGACCCGGGCCCGTACAGTCCTCGCATGACCGACACCACCGCGCCGTGGCGCGAGATCCAACGCACCACCGCCTTCGAGAAGTTCGGCCGCGCCGTCGACCAGGTCCACTTCGAGATGCCCGACGGCCAGAAGGAGGAGTTCTACCTCAAGCGCGAGCGCCCGGCCGGCGCTGTGCTCGCTCTCACCCCCGATCAGCACGTCATCCTGGCCCGCCAGTACCGGCCCGGCCCCGACCGCGTACTGCACGAACTCCCCGGCGGCTTCATCGAGCCCGGCGAACAGGCCGCGGCCGCCATCGCCCGGGAACTGCTCGAAGAGACTGGCTACCAGGGCACCGCCACCGAGGTCGGCTCCTACTGGCTCGACGCCTACTCCAACGTCCGGCGCACCGCGTTCCTCGCCACCGACTGTCTGCTGGTCGCCGAACCCCAGCCGGAACGCACCGAGTTCATCGAGGTCGTCATCCTCACCCTGGACGAGTTCCGCACCCGCGTGCTCCGCCAGGGCGCAATGACCGACACCGCCGCGGCCTACCTCGCCCTCGACCACCTCCAGCTCCTCTAGCCGGAGGCAAGCGGCACGGGGCCGGGGCAACGACACCAACGCCCACCCGCCATTCGGGAGGACCCCGTGACCGAACGGAGCACCACCCACACGACCAGCTCCGCCCACTACTACACCAGCACCCTGCTCGCCCTGCCCGAGCGCACCGTCGCCGTAGTGCTGGCCGGCGGCCGGGGCACCCGCCTGCGTGCCGCCGCCGACCCCGAGCTGCAGTCCACGCCGAAGGTGCTCGTGCCGATCGACACCATCAGCGGCCACACCCCCATGCTCGGCCACGCCCTCACCCAGCTCACCGCTGTCGGTCTGCGGCGTATCGCGCTGCTCACCTCCGCCGACCCCGCCACCGGCGCCCAGGACGTCGAGGCCTACGCCCTCACCCACTGCGCCCGGCAGGTGGAGCTGACCATCCACCGCGAACACCACCCGCTCGGCACCGCCGGGGCGGCCTACGCCGCCCTGGCCCACCTGCCCGACACCCCGGTCGCTGTCGTCCTGCCCGCCGACACCCTCTTCCCGTTCACCCTGCTGCCCGCCGCCGTCGCCGCGCACGGCGCCCGCCCGGCCGCCGTCACCTGGACCGTCACCACCGACCCTGGGCCTGGCGCGCAGAACGTCGGCCGCATCTTCCTCGACTCCGACGGCGAGCACGTCGTCCACGCGCTGGAAGGCATCGACGCCACGCTGCCCGCCGACAGCCGCCAGGGCCTGCGGCAGGCCACTAGCACCGGCGCCGTCATCCTCACCCCCGGCCCGTTCCGGGTGTTGTTCGAGGAGTACGCGCAGCGCCGGGCCCACCCCGGCGAGGCGGACCTGTACCGGCAGTTCATGCCCTGGGCGATCAGCCAAGGGCACCTCGTCGGCGCCTACGACCTCCGAGCCCCCGCGCCCGACCTCGGCACCCCTGACCGCCTCGCCGCCCACGGCCGCACCGCCGCCTGAGAGAGGAGACAAGCACCGTGCCCACCACCCAGGCCGTGCTGACCGAACAGCAGGCACGCCACTACCGAGACCAGGGCTACCTGCGTCTGCCCGACCCCGGCCTGTCCCGCGACTTCCTGCACGATGTCGCCGCCCTGGTCCGCGACCGTGCCGCCCGGCTGCCCGCCGGACAGGCCAAGGCCTACCGCCTCTACCAGAACAACCGCGCCCTGATGCACCAGCTCGTCGCGCACCCCGCCCTGACCGGGCCGCTGACCGCGCTACTCGGCCCGAACGTGGTCTACGTGCTCAACCGGCACAACCAGGGCTCCATCAACAGCCCCGGCGGGCACGAGGTGCGGCTGCACCGGGACATCCTCCAGCCCACCCGCGGCCTGCTCACCGCCGTCGTGTACCTCGAGGATGCCACCGTCGACACCGGCTGCACCTGGGTCATCCCCGGCTCCCACCACGCCCCCTACGTCAGCGTTCCCCAGCCCGATGGCGGCGGCACCTGGCTGGACGAGCACCCCGAACTCGCCGACCTCGCCGACCAGGCCGTCCCCGTTCCCGTCCCCGCCGGCGGGGTACTGCTGTTCGACGGGACCCTGTTCCACACCGTCGGCCCCAACAGCGGCACCACGACCCGTACCAGCGTCGTCCTCGGCTACCGGGCCGCTGATGAACTCGATGCCCACCCCGACCCCGACCGGCAGATCGTCGTTGCGGGCGAGCAGCTGTACCGCGGCAACGACCGCCCGAGCTGACCGGACACGGCTCAATCGAGCCTGGTGATCGTGAGTTCGATTCTGTTGTCCCGGTCGGGTGAGCATGGAAGTGGAGCCTCCCACACGGCTCGGGCACCAAGGCACCGTCGGGCTGGGCCCTACCTGCTTCCGGTGTCACTGCAGGCGGATAGCCTCCTTCGGGAACCGACGGCTGTCGGGAGTAGGCGTGGACATCGAGGAGATGCTGGACCGGCTCGGCGCGGTGATCGGGCCGCCGTCCGCGGACGGGGTGGTCCCGGTCCCCTGGGACCTCGGGGCCGCGGAGCTCGGTTTCCGGCTGCCTGCGGACTACCGGGCGTTCGTCGACCGGTACGGGGCAGTCAGTATTGGCGACGAGCTGCACATCTTTACACCATCGGCAGCTCCCACTTCCAAGATCGGGCAGCCACTCGGTTTCGAGGGGTTCCTGTACTACACGACGGACCCCTACGGGTACTGCGGCATGCTGGCCCAGGCCTACGAAGGCGGGGACTACGACGAGTGCCCGTATCCGCTGTTCCCGGCCGAGGGCGGATTGCTGAAGTGGGCCAACAACTACAACTCCGACCATTTCTTCTGGCTGATGCGGGGCCCGGACCCGGACCGGTGGCCGGTCGCCGCCAAGTTCGACTCAATGCTGCAATGGGACCTGTTCGAGGGCGGCTTCCTGGAGTTCCTGCTGGCTGCGGTGACGGAGCAGTACCCGTACCACGGGGACGTCGTTCCCGGCGGGATGCAACAGGTCGGTGACGGCCGTGCCTATCGCACTCGGGGTGACTGGTCGAAGCAGCTCCGGTCGTGAACCCGCAAGCACTGTCAACGGTTGGCTCCGGCTCGCTGAGCGTTGTCGTGCCGATCGCGGTGAGCGTGAGTTCGATTGCAATGGCTTGGTCGGGCGATCTTGCCGCCCGCCGGGCATGAGGGCAGGGCCTCTGGTGCAACTCGGGGTTGTCGAGCCGACGGACGCCACCGCAGCTGGTGACAGCCCGGCCAGCCCGGCCAGGGGGGATGTCTGCACAGGTGGCCCCGGGGTGACAGCGTGGTCGGCGTCCTGGGCCACCCAGGGCACAAGGTCAGCGGCGTCGACGACGGCCCGCCCGTCGATGAACGCGAGCCATCCCGTGCCGTTGGCCGACAGCTCGATCCAGCCAACCAGACGCCGGTCCGGCCGGCGCACCGCGAGCACGGCCGGCTCGGCGTCCCAGCTCTCGACCAGCACCGCGCCGCCGTGGGCGGTGCGCGTTCCGGTCGGCGCGCCCAGACGGCGCAGCAGCGGGTTGACGGAGGTCGGCTCGGTGGCGAGTGCCAGGCGCAGGTCTTCCACCGCGACGGCACTGGTCCGGGGTTCCGTGTCGGCCGGGTCCGCGTTCGCTGATTCGACGCGCGAGGTTTCGAGGGATGCCGCGGCGGGTGCCGGACCCGGGCCTGTTTCGACGCGCGACGATTCCACGGGCGCGGGAACGGCCGTCTCACCGGTGGAGGAGTCGACCTTCAGCAGGTCCGTGCCTGAACCCAATCAAGCTGTCGAAAACAGCCCGCCCCTTCGACCAGTCCGAACCTCCAGACCAGAACACCAGGCAGACGTACTTAGCAGCAGCCGATCGGCTGCAACCTCACCCTCACCAGTGAAGATCACCAACAGCATCCGGAAAGTGATCCAGAACCTCGTTTCACCCGTTGCCGACACCAGGGGCACGGGAGCGCTGAACGGCAGCACATCTCGGCCCATCCGGCCCGGCGACCTCTTGAT
Source organism: Kitasatospora sp. NPDC048722 (assembly GCF_040650235.1). NCBI lineage: Bacteria > Bacillati > Actinomycetota > Actinomycetes > Kitasatosporales > Streptomycetaceae > Kitasatospora > Kitasatospora sp. NPDC048722. Next base: position 103,727 of record NZ_JBEZGX010000017.1, on the reverse strand, counting down.
CGGGAGTCACACCGTTGTTGGTGCAGCCTTCTCCAGCATCCGTTCGAGGTCGGAGACCCTGGCCAGCCCGGGGCATTCCCTCCGTGCCCGGGCGAGTGCCTTGCGCGCCTCGTCCGGGCGTCCCGTCGCGATGAGTGCGGCGGCGAGCGAGCAGCCGGCCTGGGCCCGCCAGTACGGGGAACTGACGGCGGTGGAGAGGGGGCGAGCCACGCGTACGGCGGTGTCGGGGTCGTTCTGGAAGCGGGCGGTGTCGGCGGTTGGGAGGAAGCCGCGGTACAGCGTCCGGTCGTTGATGCCCAGCCGGACCAGGAACGGGTCCAGGAGGGCGCCGGCGCGCTCACGGGTGACCTCGCCGCGGTCGGCGCGGCCCACGAACGCCATGCCGACAATGAGGTACGGCACGTGGGACCGGCAGTCGTTCTCCATGGCCTGGGCGGCGAGCAGTTCGGCCTCCTCGTAGCGCCCTTCGGCCAGTGCCAGGCCGGCCGGGGTGAGGTGGGCCGTCGCGAAGTCGGCCGAGGCCTCCTCCCGCAGCAGGGCGGCGGCCTCGGGGATCCGGCCCGCGGTAAGCAGGCGGTCGGCCCGCAGGGCGCCCGGTGCCCAGAGCTCGTGCGCCAGGGCGTCGCGCCGGAAGGGCAGGACGAAGACCGCCCACAGCGAGCAGATCGACGACGGCCTCCAGAACACCGCGTGCAGGACGAAGCTCGCCAGCAAGCCGATGCCGACGCCCTGGAGCACACCGGTGAAGGACGTCGCCAGCCAGACCCCCAGCCCCGCGTGAAGGCTGTACAGCGCGGTCGCGGACAGCCAGACGCGCAGGCGCGGGGCACGGGAGGGCAGCAGCCCCCACCGCAGCAGAAGGCCCGTCCCGGGGCGCAGGCCCAGCTCGACCGGTACCCCGGCGACGGTGCCGTTCCACAGCAGCCGGTCCCGGCCGTAGGAGACGCCCAACAGCCGTGCCCCGCTGAGCCGGTGAGTGAGCAGGAACCAGAGGTCGGCGAGGGGTTCCTGTCCGAGGAGCGCCCCGATCACGAAGCCGAGCGTGGCCCGGGCCGGAAAGCCGTGGTCGAGCGTCGTGAAGACGGCGGCGATTCCGGCGAGGTGGAAGACCCAGGTCAGAGTGGCGCGAAGGCGTTGGAGCACGGACCGTAAGAATGCCGGAATCCGGCCACCACGTGAAGAGCGCGTGACCCACCTGTGATCTTGGTCCCGCGCGGGCGGGCCGTCGCCGTAGCTGGGACCGGAGCAGGGCTTCGGCGTAGTCGCGTGATGCCCGTTTTGTGATCAGGTGAGCCCGAGAAGTGCGAGCGGGCGTTGTGGGTCGCGGGCGTTGCGGGTCGCGGGCGTTGCGGCGGAGGGCAGCGGCGATGTCGGTGACGCCGGTTCGTTTTAGGGCGCCGATGGCCAGGTTGCGGAAGGTCGCCATGGCTCACGGTGCGTTGCCGGTCCTCAGTTGGGAGGCGTCCTCGGCGAACGTGGTGTCCCGGATGTGGTGCAGGGCCTCGATGCTCCAGTGGTCGCGGATCAGCTGGGCGAGCCGGGCTGGGCTGGCCTGGTCGGAGATGAGGCTGGTGACGGCGTAGACGGTCTTGATGGTGGTCTTGCCGGTCTTCTTGTTGGTGCGGCGCCGCTTGATCTGGATGGCCTGCCGGGCTCCGGGAAACTGCAGGTTGTTCATGGTGGCGACCTTGATCCGGCGGATCTCCAAGCGTCCATGGCCGGTGTCCTTGGCGCGCCCCTGGAGCGGGATGTCCCTCCAGGGAAGGGACTTGAGCTGCTGGCGGAGACTCTTCTGGTTGCCCTTGACGATCACGATGTAGTGAGCCCGCCTGGCGAGGAGGTACTCGGCGTGCTCGCGCTGGGTGTGCATCGCGTCGCTGGTGACGACCGTCCCGGCAAGGTCGGTAACGGCGTCCAGCAGGGGCTGGAAGCAGGTGATTTCGTTGGTCTTCTCGCCGACGTCGAGCTGGGCCAGGACCAGGCCGGTGGTGTGCTCCATGGCAGCGAGCAGGTGGATCTTGCGGCCTTCAGCCCTGGCGGCGCCACGCAGGCTCTTGCCGTCCACCGACACCCCGCGCAGGCCGCCGGTTGCTGGTGCTTTCGGGTGGCGGTCCGCAAGCCAGTGGCCGACCGCCCCGTCCAGGGCGTCGGCGTCGATGCGGGCCAGCAGCCGGCGAACCGTCGATTCGGCGGGCAGCAACCGTTGGGCATCAGCTGGTCGGGGCGAAGGCCGAGGCGTTCTGGCACGTGGGCCGGGGCGTCGGCGGTCCACTCGCCGACCGCCAGCAGCGAGGTCGCCCCGGCCAGCACTGCGCACGCGGTCAGGGCGAGCACGACGGCCAGAGTGTGGCGGACCCCGCGCGCATCACGCGGGTCCGGCACCTCCGCGAGCCGTTCCAGCAGCCCGGGGATCTCCTCCGGCCGCGGCTCTGGCTGTAGGCGGAGCTGGTCAAGAGCGGGCGGGATCGGCGATGATGCGTCAGCAGAGAGATGGCGTGCCTGCCTTCAGCATATGGAAGCGCACCCTGATGGTCGAAAAGACCGTGGTCGAGGGTGCTCGCTGGGACGAATCGGAACAGCGTGTGGTCGTGTCGGTACGGCCTGACGTGCGGCGGCGTGGGCGGTGCGGGCTGTGTCGGCGCCCGGCCCCGTTGTATGACCGGGGACGCGGTCGGCGCCGGTGGCGTGACCTGGACCACGGGACGGTGCGGGTGTTCCTGGAGGCCGACGCCCCCAGGGTCGCCTGCCGCGAACACGGCCCGACCGTTGCCTTCGTCCCCTGGGCCCGGCACGACGCCGGGCACACCCTGGCCTACGACCAGCACACCGGGTGCGCTGCGGGGTGATGGACGCCTTTCACGCGGTGGTCTGGGCCACCGAGGCGTTGAACACCGAGCTCACCACCGAGCAGCGCGGGCAGTTGGAGGCCCTCGGGGTTGGCTGGTAGGCGTTCGGCCCGGGGTGGTTGTCCGAGGCGCGCTACGCTTCGGCGGCCCCGAGAAGGCACAGGAGACCGCCACCTTGCGGTGGCGGTTTTCCGGTGTGCCGTCGAATTGACCCGCTCCAAGGCGTTCCGCCGCAGAGCGCCGCCGCCTTCGCCGATCGCGACCGTCACGGACGCGTCCACGCCTTGGAGGCCTCCGGCGGTCCCCGGACGAAGCCGCCGCTTGTGCCTGCAGCATCATGTGCTGGTGATCTCGCCGGAGCCTGACCTCGTTGCTCGCCTCATCACGTCCGAGACGCCCGCTGACGTCGTTCACGCCGCAGCGGCCTGCCTGGCGCAGATGCTGGACGGGTTCGTCTGGGTCAGATCGCGGCTCGCGCTGGAACGGCGGACGGCAGGGCGGCGCGAGGTGATCGGGTTGGCGAAGAGCAAGTACAACCGTGCCGGGCAGCTGATCGAGTTCAGGGTCGAGAGCCTGACCGTCTTCGACGACGGCCTCGGTGCCTGGCGCCGGTCCCGTCCCGACCTGACCGTCACCAGGCCGGCCTCGGTGGAGTCGATCGTGTGCGCGTCCAGCTTCCTGGACATGTCCAGCACACACTCCGCCGTGCTGACCGACCCCGTCAGGCGCTTGGCGAACCTCGAGCGGTTCGCGGACCACCTGCGCGGGACGGCTCTGCCGTGGTTCTCGGGTTCGGGCGATCCGCGGTCGATCGCGAGCACGGCCCCCGATGCGCTGCTCGGGCCGTGGGACTTCGCCCAGGATCTGATGGAGTTCATGGTCAGCGCCGCCCAGGAAGCCCAGGCGCGGGCCCTGTGGGAGCGAGTCCGCGAGCTCAACCCACGACACCAGGAAGCCTTCATCACAGGCCAGGCCATAGCCCAGTCGGGCGGCGCCCGGCCGCGCTGGCACACACCCGAGGCCCTCGGATGGAGCGCCACGACGCTGGGACTCGCGTAGCCACCGCACGCCTCGCCGCCCGCTCGTCCCGGCCGCGTCAGCACGCCGGCGAGCGGGAGCAGCAGGACAGCGACGGCCCGGTGACGGCAGTCGGAGGAGGACTGAGCTATGCCCGGGGCGGGGCATCCTTCGCCCCGCGCGCGATGCAGGCGCGGCCGTCGGGCGGCAAGACGACGAGGTACTGCCGGTCGGCGTCCTCGACGCGGGCCAGCGTGATGGAGGCACCGGCCGCCGCGAGCGCCTCGGCGGCCGGGCCGGCCTCCTCCGTCATCTGGTCGACCCTCAAGTGGAAGCGGGTGAGGTCCTTCGCCGGGCCAGTGATCCAGATCGCGATCCGCGCACCCCGGCGCAGCGCGGCGAGCAGGTCCGTACGCAGCGGCCCGTCGTCGGCCTCCGAGAGGAGCAGGTCGTGCAGGCGTTCCTGCCCGCACGGCCGGGACGGCGCCGCCTCGGCCAGCACTCGACACTTCCGGCACGAGGCCAGGCCTTGGGCTGGAAATGGCGCAGGAAGAGCTTCAGGTACCGGCTTCGGATCCCGCACAGGCTACGGCCCCTGCCCCCGGCATGCTCGACGCCGGGCACGCCCTCGACCTCGACCCCGGGGAACTCGGCCGGCTCGCGCGCGGTCGCGAACGACCATGTCCCCGCCCGAGGCGTCGATATCGGGAGTATCGATCATGCAAGGCAGCATGCCGCGCCCGGAACCACCACCCGCGTGACGGTACGGGGGCAGCCGCGCGCTCACACACTGCGGCCCTTGGCCGGGTAAAGCCTCGCGTGCAGCACCCGGGCCTCCCACCACGGGTCGTCCGGGGTAGAGACCAGCGCGGCCGTCAACTCCCGTTCGGTCGGCGCGGGCAGCACCAACGGGCCCAAGTCCCGGGCAGCGCAGGCCTCCGCACACCACACCCCGGGTACTCCTGCCGGTCCAGGACGGCCTACTCCCGCAGCTCCAGCACCGAATAGCACGATCCGCACCGCCAGGCCCGGTCCGAGGCACCCCCGGCAAGAGAGCGGGCCGCCTACTGCATGACTTCCCGATGTGGGTGCTCGAAGGAGAGCGGGCAGTAGTAGAGCTGCATGTTGTAGCTCCGCCCGATCTGAATACCGATGTCCTCCCCGTCGCGCCGGTCCTCGATGGGGTCCCAGCCACTGCCATCCAGAGCACCGGAATCGATCGTCAGCAGCGGCCTCATGACGGATTCGCAAGCGCTGCACCGGATCACCGACGGATCGCGGAAGCTCCACGGCCCCCAGCCGCCGACCTTCCACCCAGGGGCGACCGACAGCTCGTACTGGTAGTAGGCCCGGAACTCCTCGGCGTACAGGTACCTCGGATCGGTGCCGGTGAACTCCCGCTCGCACCAGTCCTCGATCCGGTTGGCCAGGCCCGGTTCCAGTTCCAGCGGCGCCGGGTACTCCGTCACCACCTCAGGGTGCAGCACGCACGGCTCCGGCACGTAATCGCCGTAGTGCGACACGTCAGCCGGTAGCGGCGGATCGGTCAGCAGCGCGCCGACCCGCGCGGACGAGCGCCACACCACCGTGGCGGCCGGCATCCACGCCGGATCGTGGTTCAGCGGACACCACAACACCTGCAGCAGATCCGCACCCTCAGGACAAGGCAGCCCGGGAAAGTCCCGAGCCCACAGCTGGGCCACCGGAAGCAACGCGTTCGGGCTCGCACTCCACGGATGTCCCTCCCGCGTCGCCTTGAGTTCCGCCCGCTCCTGCACGGTCGGGCTCCCGCCAGCCCAGCCCCGCTTGAGGATGCCACGGCGCGCCCGGACGTCGGCCAGCGACACCGGCGGATGGTCCTGCGGGTGCGGGCCGGCGCAGGCCGGCCACGGCTCGTCGGCCGGCCACAGCAACGGGCCCCCGACCGAACTGTCATCAACGGTCGGCTCGCCCAAGCGAGGGTGCAGGCGCACCGTCTGCCGCGCCAACGGCACCAGCTCCGGGAAGACTGCGGCGATATCCACCCGGCGCGGCGGGGTGACACGAACCATCGAGGCATCTCTTTCAGGCGGGGACCAGGCATTCGGACCTTAACCACCACCACTGTCAAAGCAGCCACCCGGAAGCACACGGCCACGGGCCGTGGAGCGGCTGGACGGGGTTCAGGCAGGGAGTGACGCCGGAGTAGGACATGCCAAGCGCCGCAGTCAGCAGTTCGATGTCGAGTTGGGCGGCGAGGGTCAGCAGGCGGGTGGAGCGCAGGACCCGCGGCAGCAGGCCGACGGGGGTGAGGCTGTCGCGGATGTGGGCGGCGCCGGCGGGGGCGCGGGTTGTGGTGGTGAGGCGGGTAGTGAGGATGTGGGGATTGGCTGATCCGGTGCGGGCGCGGTGGTCCAGGCAGCGCTGCAGGGCTTGCCAGGTCGCGGTGTCGAGCGGGGTGGGGGCCGGGCGGCCGGGAAGTGCAGGGTGCGGCGGACGGTGTCCACGGCGGTGTCGGTCAGGTGGCGCAGTTCGGTGGTGGTGGCGGCGTGCAGGAGGGTGGCGAGGCCGAAGGGCTTCGTGGGGGTGGGTGTCGGGGTTGTCGATCCAGCGTCGGTAGAGGGCGCGCTGGTGGTCGAGGGTGAGGGTGGGGCCGCGGAACCCTCGGTGCTGCGGCGCGTCCAGCGGTGCGGTGGGGTCGTGGAGGTCCGTCCCGGTGCGGTGGGCGTGGGCGAAGAACTGGCGTAGGCCGGCCAGGTGCGCGGCACGGCGGCACGGGTTGCGGGCCAGGAACGCCTCCACGTCGTGGGTGCTGACGCTCGCCCAGGTGGTGGTGCCCTGGCCGTGCAGGTGCAGGGCGATGTCGCGGACGGTGGTGAGGCGCACCTCGGCGGTCCGTAGTTGCTTGGGGCGCAGGCCGTGCTTGATGGCGTGGTCGCGTTCGGCCATGAGGTGGTCGGCGAAGGACCGGGCGGCGGGTCACCGCGCGCGTGTGCCCCCAGGCTCGGCGCCCGCCAGTCCGCCGTGCGGTCGGACGGATCCTCGTCTGCTAGGACCCGCGATGTCCCTAACCCGTGCACGGGCCAGCCCTGAGCCCACTGGTGTCCACTTGTCTCGATCCGTACCATCACGGTGGACACCTACAAAGGGGAATGCGCTTTGGAAATAAGGGAGTTGGCCGCAGCCGCAGTCGACGTACTCGTGAACTCGGCCACCTACGTCAGAACGCCAGGGGTGCCGAGCAAGGACCTGACCGCGCTCCTGCGCGAGCGACTCGGCCGCACCCAGCTCGGCGCTGCCGCGCTCTTCCGGCTCGACAGCGAGGGAGGAGGAGGCGGAGCGGCGGACATCGTCCGCAGCATCCTGGCGGACGAGATCTCCAACGACCCCGTCTTCGGGCAACTTCTCCACGCAGCCCTGAGCACCGCTCGGCCCGCGATGCCGACCATGCCCGCGGGCCCGCCGTCCCAGCCCCCACCCCCGCCGTACGCCCCGGCCACGCCACCGCGCCCCCGCCCGGCCAGGGGCAGAACCGCCAGTGTCTGGCTGCTCGGCCTGCCTCAGTTCCTCGTCGCCGACATCGGCGCCAGTCTGGTCGCCAGCCAGGACGCCCCAAGCGCCGTCTACTTCCTGATCCTCGCCACCTCCCTCGTCCTCCTTGTCACCGGGATCATCCTCGGCGCCACGGCCCTGCTCCGAGCGACCAGCCGCATGCTGATCGCAGGCGTTGCAGTCGACATCCTGCTGCTCCTCGACCTGTTCTGGATCACAGCAGCCCACGCGAGCCACACGTAAGCCCCGAACTCGCCACCGCCCCGGCACTGCCATCGCGTGGAGCACACGGTCCTCCCACCACGGATCGCCCGGGGCGGAAACCAGCGCGGCACGCTGTCGCGGGTGATGGCGATGTCGAAGGCGACCTGCATGACCTCGGTGCCTTCGGGCAGCCGGCTGACGGTGGTGGTGGCGAAGGACGCGTCCCAGGCGCCTGGCGGTCCCAGCGTCGAGTTGCAGAGCCGGTCGAGGCTGTCTGAGAGCGCCTCGCCGGGCACGAGCCAGCCGGCCGGAAGACCCCAGACGTCGGCGGCGTGGCGGTCGAGCAGCAGGATCCGTGCGCGTTCCCCGCGGCGGTGGACCAGGGCCAGAACCTGGAACTCGATGATGCCCGCGCGGTTCGCGTCGCTGATGATCTGCTGCCGGGCGGCGTGGTCCTTGCCGTCGGGCAGCCACTTCTGGGGGTCCATCACTTCGGCCGCGGGGTGATGAAGAGTCGTTCGAGGACGGGCCGGGACAGGTGGTGGAGGGCTGGGGACTCGGTGTGGGTGTGCCACCAGCGGTGGCGGCCGGGCCAGTCGGGTTCCGTCTTCGGCGCGATGGTGACGTTGAAGACGATCTGGAGGACCTCGCTGTCGTCGGGAGGGCGAACCGGAGCACGGTAGGCGTTCGGCCGCTGGAGTGAGGGGGTGACTCGGACCGGCCCGCCGGAGCCGCATGAACGCAGCGCACGGTTCACAGTTCTGCCATGCGCTTCCTGCTCCAGCCGTGCCGCCTCGCCGTCGTGACCGTGCTCGCATTCCTGCTCGCGATGGCCGGGACACAAGCCGTGGCCGCGCCCGTCCCCTCGTCGAGCGGGTTCTCCTTCCCGTACGCGGGCTCGCCGCGTTACCTGGCCGCGACGCCGACCGAGATCGCGTCAGGAGGCCTGCTCCACCGGCCGCTCGGGCAGAAGATGGCCGACGCCATCGCACTGCGGCTCGGCCTGAACAAGGCGGACGCGTTCACACCCAAGCAGTACCTGGAGTTCATCTCCGGCGGCGGTGTCGGCGGACAGAAGGAGCCGGCGGCGCTGGTCGATGCGAGCGTGCGCATCCTCACCAACACCGTCGGCCGCCCGCTGTTCGCGGACGTCAACGGGGTCGTCACACCGACGGTGCTGGCCAGCTACGGCCTCTTCGTCACCAAGGACGGCTGGCTGGAGAGCCCGGCCTATGCGACCGCCCCGACCCGACTGGTGAACACCGTCATCGCGCCCGGCGGCTACATGGGCACGTGGATGCGCGCCAACGGCGCCACCCGCTCGCTGCGCATGCTCTACCGCTCCGCTTTCCCGGTCGAGGCCGCTTACGGCTTCCTCGCCCAGCAGATCTCCGGGGAAGCGCAGTTGGCGCCCAACGCCAAGGACGGGGTCTGCTCGGAGGTGGGGATGTCGATGGCCCCCGCCCTGTGGGCCACCAACTTCGCCCTCATCTGGACGCTGAACCCCAAGCTCGCGGCCGACATGCCGGCCCGCTGGGCCCCGATTCCCGACGCCGTCGCGAACGCGATCCTGAGCAGCCCCACGGGCCGCGTCCGCTACGCCGACTACGCGTCGTTCCTCCGGTAGCCGGGTAACCCGGTGGGCCTCAGCCGAGGTCGAGGGAGCAGCCGATGATCTCCTTCATCATCTCGGTTCGTGCCGGCGTAGATGCGGGTGACAGCGGCAGGTCAGCCCGAGGTGTCAGAGGCTGCCGACGAGGCGTACCGGGGTGGAAAGGAGGAGGAGCTCGCCGGCCGTGGCGGCGAGCCGGAAGTCGAAGATGCCGGTGAAGGCGCCGGTGATGAGCAGCAGCGTGCGGTGGTCACGGATGCGGCGGCGCCACTCGCGGGTGGCGGCGATCTCGGCGTCGAACCAGAGCGCGCCGCCCGGGCGGTGGATGGTCAGCCATGTGCCGGTCAGGACGGCGGACCAGCCCGTCCGTGGGCCGGTGGTGGTAGGACAAGCGGTGTCGCGGCCGGCCCGGCCGTCTTCGGGCAGCAGCGGCCGCCCGGGATCCGCGGGCACGAGCAGGACCGGACGGCGGCCGTGCAGCAGCTCCGGCCAGGCCCCACCATGCAGGCCGGTGCCATTGATCATCTCCACACGCACTCTTCTTCCCCTCGCCCGGCCCACCCATCCCGGCGCCGGACAGGTCACATCATCGGACACGCCGACATTGGGTTCCCTTGTTCTGCTTCGGCATGGAACGGGCGCGGTTGGTGCCGGTTCGCAGTCAGGCGCGCCGCGCGCGAACGGCCAGGAACGGTGGCAGTCCCGCCCTGTGGGGTTGCGCGGCCGCCAGATCATCTGGTGCTCCGGTCGTTCTGCCCCTTGCCGGGGAGGACGAGGGCAGGCCCGGCCGCCTCCGGGCGGGCCTGCCCTCCAGCCGCCCGGTCACCGCGGCCGGGCGCGCGCTCACGGCTCGCTCCGGGACTGCTCCTCGACCCAGCGGGTGACGATCCGGTACTCGCGCACGACCTCCTCGACCGCGCCGGACGGACGCGCCTCCCCGCTGACCGCGGCCAGGGCCCGGTTGACCGCCCACATCCGCACCTGCAGGACCTCGCCGGCGGCCAGCCGGCCCGTGCGGGCGAAACGCTCACGCCGGGCACGGATGTCGTCCGCATCGACGGGAAAGCCCACCCGGGAACGCGCCAGCGCCTCGCGTTCGGCGAAGAAGTCGTCGATGACGCGGCGGGCGTCCGCGTGCTCGTCCATGACCTCCTCCCAACCCAGGCCCACCTCAACCGTGACACCAGGGGAACCCGGGCGGCATGGGCCACACAGCCCCGACCACCCAGGCCCTGCGGGCAGACCGCCGTCCCCCACCATGGAAATGGGGAACCGTGCACGGCCAGGACCCCGGACCGGTCGCCCGCCTGGCGGCCGCCGGCGACGCCGCGAGCCGGCCCTCGCCCGGGATGGGCACCGTCTGCCCGGACGAGGGCCGGCGCCGGCGGCGGTCGTGGCCATCGACTTCCAGAGCCGAAGGCCTGCTCGTCCGACATCCAACGGCACGCCGTTGATACGGCGTGCCGCCGGCTCAGCCGTGGGTGTCGCAGCCGCCGCGGGTTCTGCCGGCCCCCTCCTCCAGGGGCCAGTGGCCTTCCTCGCACTTCTCGACGGTCTGGATGAGGGTCTCGGGGGTGCCGCAGTTGGACTGGTAGGTGGAGTCGCCGGAGTAGGTCGCGGTGATGACGTGCGTGCCGGCGGTCAGATTCGGGATGGTCAGGTGGGCGGTGCTGCAGTTGCCGGTGCCGGGAGTCAGCGGCGCGGTGCCTGCGGCAGTGCCGTCGACCGCGAAGGTGATGGTGCCGGTCGGCCGGGGTGCGCCGGGGCCGCCGGTGGCCGGGCAGAGGGCGTCCGTGACGGAGACAGGCTGTCCCGGCTTGGAGGGGTTCGGGGACGAGGTGAGGTGGGTGGTGACGGTGCCGGGGGTGGCGGGCAGGGTGTAGGTGATGATCACCTGGCCGTTGCCGGTGTTGGCGCCGGTGGTGAAGGTGCTGCCGACCGGGCCGGCGCTGGAGCCGCCTCCACCGCCGCCCGCGCCCGAGAACTCGGTGTTGGTGACGCCGCCGCCCCCACCACCGCCACCGCCGAAGACACCGCCACCACCACCGCCACCGGCGGTCAGCCCACCCGTGGTGCCGGCATCGCCGGTGCCCCCGGCGCCGCCGGCACCGAACACGCCCGGGCCGCCGGTGCCGCCGGTGCGGTCGGCACCGGTCCCTGCGGGCCCGCCCGCGCCCGGGGTGACGGGGGTCGCACCGCCACCACCACCGCCTCCAGTGGTGTCGGGACCGCCGGTACCGTCGGCGCCTTTCGTCCCGGACTGGCCGCCGGCGCCCCCGGCCCCGCCGGCCAGCTCGGCGGTGGCACCGCCACCACCGCCGCCGGCCGCGGTCACCACGCGGGAGAGCAGGTCGTACGGGCCGGAGCGCACGTCCGAGGCGCCCCCGCCACCGCCCCCGTAGACGAAGTCCGACGACCCGCCGGTGGCGCCGCCGTTGAAGCCGCCCCCGCCGGGGGCGCCTTCCGTGCCCACGCCGCCGGCGCCGCCGACATTGACCTGCAGGGTCTGCCCGGGGGTGACGGCCAAGGTGCCGACGACCTCGGCCCCGGCCCCGCCAGCGCCGCCGGGGTTGGTGTCGCCGGCCGCGGCGCCGCCGGAGGCGCCGCGGGCGTCCACGGTCACCTGCGTCACCCCGGCGGGCACGGTGAACGTGTCCGCCGCCCCCGTGTAGGCGAACGTGCACGCCACCTGGTTGCCGGTCTGCACACAGGAACCTGCGGCGGCGGCGGAGCCGGCCAGGAACGGGACGAGGGCCAGGGACATCCCCGCCGCCAGGCCGCCCGCAGTCAGTGCACGAAAGCGCGGCCGGGCATGACATCTGATGACGGAGCCGAATGGAGCGATCACGAGCGGTTTCTCCTCACTGCTGCCGCACCACTCAGGCACCGGCGTGCCTTCGAGAAGCGCCACCGCCGGCCGGGCCGCAGCTCGACGATTCCATGCAGGAAAAGACCGCGGAGCCCCTGTCGGCCCCGCCGGACCCATCGTCACCACCGGCCCGGAACCGCCTCCCGCACCACGCCGCCGGGCAACCCGGACAGCCCACAAGCCCAACGAGCCCGGCTCCTCCTGGGCTTGTAGCCCTCGTAGGGGTCGACGAGCGACTCGGCCAGGACCAGGGCGAGGTCGAGCTGGTCCAGCGCTCGGCCAGCACGTCGTAGCGGTCGTCGTGGGTGCTCCGGAGCCGGTGGACCAGGTCCTCGGCCCGGCCCCGCAGGCTCCGTCGATCGGCTCCGGGTCGGGCAGCCAGCCGCCGTGATGCGCCCGCATGATCAGCTCGAAGGGCCGGTGGTCGATCACAGTGCCGCACCGGTGTGCCCCGTTGGCCCGGATCATGCCGGCGCGGCTGGCCGCGCCGGCGATGTACGCGACCCTGCGCCGGTGCGCGCGGCAGCCGAACGCCTCGAAACCGCCGTCGCGCAGCCGCACGGTCTTGAATGCGGCCGGCTCGGTGCACGCGTTGAGATTGCGGATGGACGCCACGGCACTCTCCCCGGAATCGGCTCTCACGGTCCTGGACCAGAAGCCAGAGCCGCGGCCGCCAGGCGCTTCCTGCGTTTGTCAGCACCACCAGCGACATGCTCGACCACTCGGGCACGGACATCGCCCGGCGCCCGCTCGGCCCCGGCAGCTGACCACCCCGTTACGACAGAGGCCGGCTACACCACGCCCTCCGCCCCGGACACACGGGAGCCGATCCGCCCGCCGTCCGTCAGCCGCGCCCACAGCCCGTACTCCTGGCGGACATAGGCGCGGACCGAGGGATCACCTCCGGGGAGCCCGGCCCGATCTCGCCCAGGGTCCCCAACGACGGCACCAGCCCCGCCGGGTGCTGGGCGAGGACTCACGGCCGTGATGGCCTCGTTCAGTGCGGCATCGCCCAGAGCCGGGTACGGCGGGTTTCAGTGGCGGAGGCTCGTCCCCAGAGGGTGGGTGAGCCGCTGTTGATGAGGTCGCCTGTCCGTTTTGCCGTGTATTGATGGTCTGGTGAGGTCGCGTTTTCTCCAGTAGCAGGTTCGGCATGTCCGACTACTCTGCGTGCGCGAGCGGTACAGCTTTGGGCTTCCGGACACGCACCGGATGCCGCCCGGCCAGCCCTCAGCGGAACACTTCCGCGGCTCGGCCTGGTTCGTCGACCATGTACGGGCACCTGGCCGTCGCAGGTCGGCTGCAAGGCTGGGCACGGCGGAGATGGGTACAGGCAGCGGTGATCAGGCCAGGTTCACAGCGGGCCCGCGTTTGGAGGTCGCGCGGACTCGGGGGGGGTACGGCTCGACCCCCACCCCGGGGTTCAGGGGTGTTCGTCGAGCTGGAGGATGCCGCCGAGCGAGAAGCAGACGGCGCCGGTGAGGGTGCCCCAGTTGGCAATATCGGTGTTGACGAGGCTGCCGGTTGAGGGGCGGGTGTAGGCGGCGAGCGCCGAGATCATGAAGAGGACGGAGCCGAGCTGGTTCACGGCGACGATCCACCAGCCGAGACTGCGGCGGCGGACGCAAGGCCGGCCGTGGCAGATCTCGACGAGGGCGAGGTGGCCGGAGATCAGGAAGAGCACACAGCCGATCACGTCGGGGCCCCAGATCAGCCGGTTGACCTGCTGGACGCTCAGCCCCTGGAGGAAGGAGTCCACCAGGTTCACGCCGAACACCAGCGTGCCGGCGAACAACACGAACGTGCTCAGCCAGTCCACACGCATCGGTTCGTAGCTCCACCAGCGCCAGGCCGGCGTGACCAGGCGGCCTTCACCCCCCGGTTCGTGCCGGGGGGCGTTGATGACCTGGAGCAGAGAGACGTAGCCGCCGGTGTTGAAGAACAGGCCGCCGGCAAAGTAGATCGAGGCGCAGGTGATGGCGTCGCCGGAGCCGAGCTGGGCGACGCCGGCGCCGGTGGCGAAGAGGGCTCCGCCGATGATGAAGGCGGTCGCGGCGGTGGCGTTGAGTCTGCGCAGACGGGTAAGGGCGACTTGGTCGGCGCTGGCGTGCCGGCTGGCGGGTGCGCCGGGTGGGCGGATGGCGATGAGGCCACGCCGTCGAGCCAGTCGTGACTCCCATACGGCGGTGCCGCCGCCGGGCGGGCGCCAGGTAAGGCGGGTGGTGAAAGGTCCCGCTCCCTCGGCGCGCTGGTCCGGCTGGTCCACAGGCCGAGACTAGACCTTTCGCCCCGGGCATCCGGCCAGCGAAACGCCGCCGGTGGGCGGCGTTTCGGGCCGGTATTGGGGCAGGGCGGTCGCCCTCTTCCTCGGGGCTGAGATCGTGTAGCCGATAACGGCCATGGAATCTTTCGAGCACTCAAAGGAGTGCTCTGGGATGTCGCTCCCGGATCACGTCCGCCGACGGCCCGCCGTTGACCCGCCCATTGCACTTTTGCGATGCTGGGCGGCTCACGTCGGTGGTGGTACGCGAATCGACGCCCCGGGGGCGGGCTTTCGGCATGGGGCGGGGAGAGGGGCCGGAACATGTCCGAGGACGTCCGCGATGCCGTGCGGGGTTCAGTGAGCGATCCGGCGTGGCTGGTCACCGCCGAACCGGCCGCCGTGCTGGCCGCGCTGGAGGACGCCGACAGCGCCGACGGGCACCTGCTCGCGGCCGTCTACCGGGCGTCCGCGCACCTGAACCGGGACGCCGGGCCGGCGGCGCGCCGTCACCTCCTCGCCCTGGACGCGGCCCGGTTCGGCGCGCGCGACTGGGCGGCCCGCTTCGCCGCCGTCCCGCTGGACGGCGACGCCGGCGCGCGGTGGCCGGTCTCCTGGGCGTCCGGCTCCGAGGTCGACCACCGCTGCCGCGCCGTGCTGCACGGCGGCCTGGACCTGGTGTTCGCCGCCACCGCCGCCGAGGTGGACGGCGGGACGGTCGTCGCCGTCGGCGACGGCGAGGGGTTCGTGCGGCTGTGGGACGGCGGCACGGGCGCACCGCTCGGCGAGCCGTTCCGGGTGCACGGCACCGAGGTCAGCGCCATGGCGACGGCTCGGGTGGACGGCGAGCCCGTGGCGGTGAGCGTCGGCGAGGACGCCACCGTGCGCGTGTGGAGCCTGCGCGACGGCCGCCGCCTGCTGGAGCCCTGGCGCGGGCACGTCGCCCCGGTCTACGCGGTGGCCACGGCGGAGCTGGACGGCCGCTGGGTGGCCGTCACCGCGGGCTGGGACCTCGGCCTGGAGGTGTGGGACGTCGCCACGGGCGCGCGCGTGGGCGAGGGCCTGCGCGGCCACGGCGACCGGGTGTACGGCGTGGCGACGGCCGAGGTGGACGGCCGGCCGGTGGCGGTCTCCGGGAGCTGGGACGGCACCGTGCGCGTGTGGGACCTGAAGGCGGGCCGCGCGCACGGCGACCCGCTGCCGGGCCACGACGGCCGGGTCTACTGCGTCGCTACCGCCGTCGTCGACGGCCGCCCGGTCGCGGTGAGCGGCGGCACCGACGGCGCCGTCCGGCGCTGGGACCTGACGACCGGCCGGGAGATCGGGGACGCGCTGATCGGCCACAGTGACGTCGTGCTGTCGATCACGACCGCCGTCGTGGACGGTCGTCCCCTCGCGATCAGCGGCGGCCGCGACGACATCCTCCGGGTCTGGGACCTCGGGACCGGGCGGCTCGTCGGCGCCCCTCTGGTCGGGCACCGGGCCCCGGTGTCCACGCTCACGACGACCCGGGTGGCCGGCCGGCCGGTGGTGATCAGCGGCAGCACCGACAAGTCCGCGCGGCTGTGGGACCTCTCGGCCCCCGAGACCGTCGGCGCACCCGTCGCTGGGCACACCGACCAGGTGCTCGCCGCCGCCACCGCCGTCCTGCGCGGACGTCCGCTCGCCGTCACGGGCGGGGACGACGGCACGGCCCGCGTGTGGGACCTGGCGACCGGCGAGCCCGTCGGCGACCCGCTCGACCCGCCCGGGGACACCGTCGCCTCCCTGACCGCCACCGACGGCCACGTGCTCACCGGCGGCGACCTGGACGGCTCGGTGCACTGCTGGAGCCTGGCCGCCAACTCCCGCGCCGCCGGCCCCTTCCCGCTCCACACCGGCCCGGTGCGCGCCCTGGCGACGCTGGACGTCGGCGGGCGCACCCTGGCCGTCAGCGGAAGCGTCGACCACACCCTGCGCGTGTGGGACGCGAGGACCGGCGCACCCCTCCTGCCGCCGCTGCAGGGGCACACGGACATGGTGTGGGGCGTCGCCGCCGTCCTGGTGGACGGCCGCCCGCTCGCCGTCAGTGCCGGGGTGGACGGCACCGTGCGGGTCTGGGACCTCGCGACGGGCCGGCCGGTGGGCAAGCCGCGGACGGGCCACGACGGCCCGGTGTTCTCGGTGGCCACGGCGGTGGTCGACGGCCGGCCGGTGGCCGTCACCGGCGGCCAGGACGCGACCGTCCGGCTGTGGGAGCTGGGCACCGGGCGCGGCCTGTGGAACCGGGCGCCGCGTGGCCCGCTCGGCGAGCCGCTGCGGGGGCACGGGCGCGGTGTGTGGCGGGTCGCGACGGCGGTGGTGGACGGCCGGCCGGTGGCCGTCAGCGGGAGCGGCGACGGCACGGTGCTGGAATGGGATCTGGCGAGCCGTCGACTCGTCGGCTCCGCGATGCGCTTCCCCGGGCCGGTCATGGGCCTGGCACTCTCCCCGGACGGCGGGCGGCTCGTCGTCACCTCGGGCCGGGAGGTCGTGGCGCTGGCCCGTCGCTGACTCCGATGTGACGGAAGCGGCCGGCGCGGCCGACGTGCCGGCCGTCGATTGTGAACAACCGTATACAGAGTTGTATGCAATCGCCGAAGTGTTCGACCCGGGAGTGCCCGCTGCGTCTGATGTACCGTCAAAGTTCCCGTTCCTCATCCTGGTTGTGTCAAATCGCCTTACCGGTGGTTTGTTAGACCGGGGAGTAGAGATCAAGGGCGTGGCCGGTGCCGACGGCGTCGATCAGGGCTTGGAGTTCAGGTGGCGGGGGTGCATTGGTCCAGGCTCGCCAGCAGCGTTGGAGGGTGATCCAGGGGTCGAGCCAGGCCCGGACGGCACGGATGGCCTTGGGCCAACAGGCCGGGTGGGGCTGGTGGGGTCGGTGTGGGCCCCCTCTCGAGCCGGTCCGGTTTCTCGGGCGGCTGTGGTAGGGCGGTTGTGGGCGAACTCTCTGGTGGTGGGCTGAACCACGTGTCCCAGCAGAATGAGAACGCGCAGTTGACGAGGGTTTGATGGCGGCGGATCGCGGTGTCGTTGCGTATCTGGAAGTCGGCCCAGCCGAGTTCGTCCTTGACCTGCTTGTAGCTCTGCTCGACCCATGGACGCAGGCCGTACAGGCGGACGATTTCGGCGAGGTCGGCGGGCGGGTGGGGGCTGTCCACCGCGCGCGGGCTGTCGGGGAGGGGAGGTTCGTGGCGAGGTACCAGGTGGCTTTCTCGGGCAGGGTGGCTGGGTCGGTGGTGGCGATGACCAGGCGGGCGAGTGTGTCCGGACCCCAAGCGCCGAGGGTGGCGTCGGCGGCCCACCAGGTCTCGGTGTGCCCGTCGCGGAAGGTGCGCTCGATGGCTGTCCAGTGGCCGGGGTGTTCGGCATCGGTCCAGGTCAGGGCGTTGGCGGCGTCGATGTCGGCGACCACCGCCCGGAACGGCACCCCGGCATCGTGGGCCCGGCGGGCAAGCGTGGTGGCGAGCGCGGGCTTGGTCTGGGAAGTCGGGGTCGTTGCGCTTCTTGGGGAAGTGGTGGGCGGGAGTGTAGGGGACCTCGTCCGGCGCTCGGCGTTCGTCAACTCCACCTTCACCGACGAACGCTGGCGCACGATGGCGGCAGCCGCCCCGTACGCCACCGCGCGCTGCCTGCTCGCCCGCGACGACCGGGGCGAACCGGT
This sequence comes from Kitasatospora sp. NPDC048722, assembly GCF_040650235.1. Taxonomy (NCBI): domain Bacteria; kingdom Bacillati; phylum Actinomycetota; class Actinomycetes; order Kitasatosporales; family Streptomycetaceae; genus Kitasatospora; species Kitasatospora sp. NPDC048722. The sequence goes on along the minus strand of NZ_JBEZGX010000017.1, from coordinate 85,703 downwards.
GGCCGCCGCGACGGTGTGGTCCGCCGGGGGAAGGCCGATCAGGCCTGATCGAACCGATGGGCGTCCACGCGGACCACCGCGGCCGGGGCTACGGCCGCGCCATCGTGCTCGCCGCGGCGCGGACACTCCAGGAGCTGGGCTCCTCCAACGTCGTCGTGTGTACGCCGAGTTCCAACGCCGCCGCCATCGCCACCTACCGATCGGCCGGACTCCGGCGACTGCCGGAGCTCCGGGATCTGCGCCGAAAGGCCTGAAGGCCTCTCCTTCGTCTCCGGCCTGTCGAGCAACGCGTCGGACGCTTCCAGCCTGCCCGGCCGGCAGATGGGATCCCCCAATGCGGGGAAGGGAACCGCTTGATGAGTTGTACGTGTCACTCTGTCCGTGACGGCGGCGACATACCGGGGGAGGCTTGGTGGCTGCCAATGGTGACACCGAAGGAATAGCGGCGCAGCCGGCCGTGTTCGTGGGCCCCCATCAGTTGCTGCGGCCGTTGGGCGAGGGCGGGATGGGGGTGGTGTACCTGGCCCGCTCGCCCGGACTGAGGCTGCTCGCGGTGAAGGTCATCCGGCCCGAGTACGCGGAGGACCCGCAGTTCCAGCGCCGGTTCCAGCAGGAGGTGGAGGCCGCCCGGCGGGTGACGGGGTTCCACACGCCGCCCGTGGTGGACGCGCAGCCGCGCGGTTCCCGGCCGTGGATGGCCACGGCGTACCTGCCGGCGCCGTCGCTCGGCGAGGTGGTCAGGCGGTTCGGCCCGCTCGGCGAGGCGGGTGCGCGGGCCTTGGGGGCCGCCCTCGCGGAGGCGCTGGCCGCGATCCACGCGGTGGGCGTGGTGCACCGTGACCTCAAGCCGGGCAATGTGCTCATCGCGCGGGACGGTCCGCGTGTCATCGATTTCGGGATCAGCCGCGCCTTCGACGCCGTTCACCTGACCCGGACCGGCATGGTGTGCGGCACGCCCGGATACATCGCTCCCGAGCGCATCGTCTCCGCATCCGTCACCTTCGCCTCGTCGGACGTGTTCTCGCTCGGCTGCCTGCTGGTGTACGCGCTCACCGGCCGTGCCCCGTTCGGCACCGGTGAGCCCGCGCAGATCAACCGGCGGGCGGTCTACGAGGAGCCCGAACTCGCCGGTGTGCCGGTCGTGTTGCGCCCGCTGGTGGCCGCGTGCCTGGACAAGGAGCCTGCCCGGCGGCCCTCGGCGGCGGCCGTGCTGGCCGCACTGGCTCCGGTCGATCCGGCGGCACTGCTGAGTCCGGGACTGCTGGCCGACCTCGACGCCCGGGAGCGGCAGGCCGCGACCGACCTGGCCGCGCCGCCCGCCGATCCGCCCGCGCTGCCGGTGCGGACGTGGCAGTCGCTCAGCCGCCGCGGCCTGTTCGGCCTCGGTGCCGGGCTCGGCGCGGGTGTGGCGGCGGCCGTCGGCGTGCCGCTGCTGCTCACGCGTCGGGCACGGGCGGCCGCCGGGACGGCGACGGTCGGCAATCCCGTGGACGCGTGGGGAGCCGACGCGGGAGGCGCGAGCCCCTCGCCCGAAGCCCCGGCCCCGCTGTGGAGCCGGCCGTTCAGCGGTGTGGCGGTCGACCATCAGCTGTCCCTCATCGGCTCGACGCCGGTGTGGTGGAACGAGGGGCTGGGCGCGACCGGCCTCGACGGCTCGACGGGGCGTCAGGCGTGGTCCCGGGAGGACGTCCAGTTCTTCCAGGTACAGAACGGGCTGCTCTACGGGACGTCCATGGACTTCAAGAGCCTGGTGTGGCTGAACGCCACGGCCGAGGACCACCGGATGCCGCTCACCATGCCCGCCGAACAGCAGATGGACGCCGAGATGAGCATCCGGGTCTTCGGCGCGGACGACCGGACCGTGGTGATGGCCCGGCAGACGGCCTTCGCCGGCGGCGGAGTCGTCGTCGGGGCCGATCTGGGCACCGGGGAGGTGCTGTGGCAGCACGATGTCGCCCAGGACATGGCGGTGTCCATGGCCCGCCACGATGAGCTCTTTTACAGCGGCTCCGGCAGCTCGATGGGCCTGGTCGCCGACGGCAGGTGCTACTACCGCGACGGTGACGTCCTGCACGCCGTGGACCTGCGGACCGGAGCGTCCCAGTGGCAGGCGGCCGGCCTCGCGGGCGGCGCCGCCGGGCCGCCCTCACGGCTGATCCGCACCGGCGAACTGCTGCTGGTCGTCAACGGCCAGACGGTGGTGGCCCTGGAAGCGGCCACCGGGCGGCAGCGCTGGCTGGCTCCTCCCGTCCCGCAGCCGGTCTTCGGCGGTGCACTCGGTGCCGGCAGGCTGCTGCTGTCCGGGAACCTGGGCACCGCCTACTGCCTGGACGTCACGACCGGCAAGGGACTGTGGCACTCCACCGTGGCGACGGCGACCTCGCCGGGCACGGGGATGGACTTCCGGGTGCCGTCGGCAGGCGACGGCTTCTTCGCCGTCCCCCTGCTGGGCGGGCCGTCCGGGGCCGCCGTCCTGGACGCTGCCGCAGGTGCGGTCCGCTGGGTGTCACGCCCGGCTTCCGACGAGGGCCAGTGGACCACCGCGGCCGTCGGCGGAACGCTCTACTGCGCCTCCTCCACCACGCTGCGCGCCTTCCGGGCCGGCGCCGCATGAGCGCGCAGAGCATCGGCCCCTACCGCATCCTGCGAAAGCTCGGCGCGGGGGGCATGGGCGCCGTCTACCTGGCCACCACCGGCAGCGGGCGCCCCGTCGCGGTGAAGACCGTGCAGCAGGAGTACGCGGCCGACGCCGAGTTCCGGCGCAGGTTCACCCAGGAGGTGGCGGCGGCCAGGTCGGTCAACGGGGCCTACACCGTGGCGGTGGTGGACGCCGACACGGAGGCTGAAGTTCCGTGGCTGGCAACCGAGTTCGTCGCCGGGCCGTCGCTGTACGAGGTCGTGGTACGGCACGGCGCGCTCGCCGGGCCCGCGCTGCAGGTACTGGGAGCGGGCCTGGTGGAGGCGCTCGCCGCGATCCATCGCGCCCGGATCATCCACCGGGACCTGAAGCCCTCGAACATCCTGGTCGCCCGGGACGGCCCGAGGGTCATCGACTTCGGGATCAGCAAGCCGACGGCCGACGCGCTGCCCACCGCGAGCGGCCAGATCATCGGCACCCCCGGGTTCATGTCCCCCGAACACGCGGCAGGGCTGAACCTCACCCCCGCCAGCGACCTGTTCTCGCTCGGCGCCGTACTGGCCTTCGCCGGGACAGGCCGTACGCCCTTCGGCGAGGGGCCGCCGGCGGTGCTGATCTACCGGGCCTCCGAGGAACCTCCGGACCTCGACGGAGTGCCACCGGAGCTGACGGGACTGCTGGTGCGCTGTCTGGACCGGGATCCGGCCCGGCGGCCCGCACCGGCCGAGCTCGCCGAGGCCTTCCGGTACGGCCCGGCGGTCGGCACCGACTGGCTGGGAGGGGCGGAGCGGACCGTACGCCGGCGTGAGCGCGAACTGGCCCGGGTGCTGAGCGATCCGAACGGCACCCGGCGCCGGCTGCTCGTCCTCGGCGGAGCACTGCTCGCCACGGCCGCCGCGGGCGGTGCCACCCGGGCGCTGTGGCCGGGCACGTCGGGGGCGCCCCCGACGGCCTGGTCGGTGACGCTTCCCCGGGCCGGCATGACACCGGTGGGCTGCGGCCCTGCGGCGGTGGTGTGCGCGGACCGCACGGGAGCTGTCGGCTACGACCGTTCCGACGGACGGGTGTTGTGGAGCAGCACCGCGGAGGCGGGGATGGTCCCGGTCGGCGACGGCGGGCGGCTCTGGTCCGTGGACTCCGAGGGCTCGGTGCGGGCACGCGACGCGCGCAGCGGCGACGCGGTCTGGCGTTCGTCCGATCCGGTTCCCGGTGCGCAGTCTGTCGCCCTGCCGCTGCCGGGCCTGCTGCTGGTCACCGGAGCGGACGGAACGCTGCACGGCTACGACGCGGCCGGAGGGCGCCGACTGTGGAGCAGTACGGCGCTGGGCACTGCGTTCCGCATCCAGGGCATGCCGTCGGCGGGGTTGCTGATCGTCACGCTCCTCGGGGACCCGGCCCGGCTCGCCAAGGGCGCCTTCCGGTTCGTGGCACTCGACAGCGCGACCGGACGCCAACGCTGGTCGCTCGACGCCCAGGACCTGTACGCGCCGCCGGACGGGATCCGGCTGTACGCCCTGGGCACGGATCTCGCCCTCACCGCCGTGGACGGCCAGAACGCGACCGTCCTCTGGAGCCGGCCCACCGGTCTTCCGTCCGGGACCATGTACACCGGTTTCTACCAGGGTTCGCTCTCGCTCCGCCAAGGGGTGGTCACCTGCCTGCCCCTCATCGGGACCACGGCTACGGACGGGAAGGTCGTGACGGCGGCCTTCGACACCGAGGGCGCCTGGCTCTGGACCGGCTCGCGCACCGGCGTCATCACCGGGTGCGCGGACGCCGGAACCGTCGTCGTGACCGGCGGCCCGCAGGACGCGTCCGCCCTCGACCTGCGCACCGGGCGCACCGCGTGGACCTGGCCGTCGCCACACGGCGCCGCCACCGTGTGGGGCGCCGCCGGAGGGTCGTTCCTGATCACTGCGCCCACCGCCGCCGGGGGGATCACCGTGCAGTCGCTCACCGGCGCCGCCGGCACCCCGCAGTGGCATCAGACGTTCGCCCGGCAGCCAGGGGCCCCGCAAGTCCTCGCCCAGGACTCGGCCCTGCTGGTCGGCTACGGGACCACCCTGACCGCCTATCACCTGTCAGCCGACTGACAGCCTCCGAAGGGTTCATCACGAGATGGCCGAGATCGAGGACACCCCGCCCGCCACCGAACCGCTGCCGACCCTCCCGGGCACACGCCCCCTGCCGCCACAGCCCACTCCCGCCACCCTCCCCGACCCGGCGGACCTGCGCCCGGCCGGACCCTCCCGGCGGTGGACCTGGCTGCTCGGAGGCGTCACGGCCGGGGCGGGCGCCGCAGCGCTCGTCCTGGGCCTGGTGGCCAACCTCGTCACCCCGGCGGCGACCGCGGGGACGACGGCCGCGACGAGCGTCTCCCCTGCGACGACCGTCTCCGCCACGACGACCGTCTCGCCCGCGCCGACGCTCTCGCTCTCGCCCGCGCCGACCCTCTCGGTCACGCCCGCCGCCTCCGGACCGGCGAGCCCTACGACGGCGCCCTACACCACCTTGCCCGCGGGCTGCGCCCTGGTTCGCCCCGAGACGGTCGACCGCTATGCGAAGGGAACCTCTTGCAGCGAGCAAAAGGACGTCGGGGGCATGACCAATGCGAGCGCGGGCTGGCACAGCAATGACGGAGGCTGGACCATGATGCAGGTCATGGTCCAGCTGTCCCCGATCGCCGACTACCTCTACGAGACCACCGTGGCCGCGCACCGGACCGGGGGGGCTACCACCGGAATGAAGGTCACTGACGACCGGGCCGTTCCCGGCATAGGGGAGAAGGCAACCCTGCTCTACACCACCATGAATGGGAACGGCCACGCCGACCTCGTGGCGCTCCAGCGCAACGCGCTCATCACCATCAGCTATGAAAAGGGCACCTTTTCCGGGGTCACCCTGAAGGACATCCCGCCCGCTGACGCCGAAGCCGCCGCCACCGCCTGGGCCCAGGACGTCGTGGCCACGCTCGCCGCCTCGTGAAACCCGCGACGCCACCGACCCAGGGCCCAAGCTTTTCCTCCAGATCCACGAGGGGCCGCAACTGCGGGTCAGAGAACTCCAGCATCGTGTGCGGACACCGGCGCATGGCCCGTCGACCGCGCCGAGCGTTCGCCGCCCACCTCGGCGTGCGGCACTGCTGGGCGGGTTCGTCATGGGGGCGGGCACCGCCGTGGCCATCACCCTGGTACGGTCCCTGGTGTACGGCTTCCCGATCACCGCTCCCGGGGTGCCGCAGTTCACGATCGTCAACGTCATCGTCTTCGGGCTGATCTTCGGCACGGCGGCGCCGCTGACCTTCGGGCTCCTGATGGCCTTTCAGGCTCCGCTGGACACCACTTCCGCAGCGACCCCCTCCGCCCTGCCGGCGACGAACCGGGCCGAGGCCGCCCGGCAACTCCTGATCCTCGCGCCGCTGCTGACAGCCACCATCACCGGAGTCGGCCAGGCCCTCGTCACCGCGCTCCACGGCACGCTCGGCCCCCTGGTCTGGGGCCTGGACGGGCTCGAGGTCGGCGCCATCGGCGGAACCGGCGGCGCCGCTGCCTACATCCTCATGTTCACGGCCTGGGGACAGTGGCTCGTCCTGGTCCGCTTCTGGCTCCCGCTCACCGGCCGACTCCCCTGGAACACCGCCGTGTTCCTCGAGGACGCCTACCACCGCGGCGCGCTGCGCCGGTGCGGCGCCGTTTACCAGTTCCGCCACGTACGGCTCCAGCACCACCTGGCTCGCGCCCACCGCCGGCGCACCGGCCGCTTCACCGACGCGAACATGTCCAGCCAGAACAGTCGCACCGGATGAGACCCTCCCAAGTGATCGAGCCCCGGTCAAACGGGGAGCGGTTCGATGAACTCCTTCGTCGGCGGCAGATACGGGCGCGCAGGATCAGGTCGGGGTCTGCACGGCCTTCGGCTCTGCCCCGTAATCGGCTCTGGCCCGTATTCGGTGGCAACGAGGGCGACGGTCGTCGTCGGCATGGTGTGCGCGATGTCAACGATCCTGCGGGTGTGGTGTGTTCGGGGCTCGCCGACGAGGGTGACGGTCAGCTGTCGGCCCACGAGGTCCAGGGTGATCCGGTCGCCGAGCTTGAGCCCGTGCTGGTCGAGGAAGGTCGGCCCGGCCTCGATCTCGTTCGGCCGGGGCGCCGTGTGGCCCTTCACCACCTCGAGTCGCTTGGAGTCAGCGAGGTCGTCGCCGCCGCAGAAGTCGGCGAAGACCGGCTGGGAGTAGTCGACCAGGCCGACCTGGACCAGCCCGCGCACGGAGACCCTTTCGGCGCCGGGGGTGGCCCGCAGCATCGCCTCGGCCTGGGCGGGGTGAAGCCGATCGACTTCAGCACGCCGATGTGCCGGTGGCCGGATACCACCGCGCCGCTCACCACGTTGCCGACGATCAGCGCGGCGACGACCAGGCCGAGTACGCCGAAGGTCGCCATCAGCGGCAGGTAGGCGTCGGCGCCCGCCGAGAAGACCTGCCGGGGCTGGGGCCAGGCGCCGGTGGTGGGGGTGCTGGCGGTGCGCGAGGCGGTGGAGGGTCCGCCGTTCGCGGAGCTGATCGTGGAGGTCGGCCCCGGGCTCCATACCGACCTGGTGGAGGCCACGGACGACCGGAGGGGCCGCCAGGGCCGGCGACTATGACTCGTCTCACACCAGACCGTGACACCGTGTCATCACTGCTGGTGCGTGCGGTAGCGCCGGCCGCGCTGGCCGAATTCGTCAGGAATCTGTCATTGCCGCCACCCACGGTGTGGACACAGGCTGTGACGGTGTCTCAGCGACGAGTTGTTGTGGTGGTCTACCCCGGCGTCCAGGCCTTGGACATCGCCGGACCCATTGAGGTGTTCGACACCGCCGGCCGGCAGCGGCGGGACGACCAGGGCGGCTACCAGGTCGAGTTCGTTTCGGCGGCCGCGCCCCGGGTCCGGACCAGCGCGGGTTTGGTGATCGAGGCGGAGCCGCTGGAGGCGGGCGAGGGACCGATCGACACGCTCCTCGTGCCGGGGGGTTGGAGCCTGCACGAGGCGCTGGCCGACCGGGAGCTGGTGTCCTGGATCCGGCGGGCGGCCGAGCGCTCGCGCCGGGTGGTGTCGGTCTGCGGCGGTGCGTTCCTGCTCGCCGAGGCCGGGCTGCTCGACGGGCGGCGGGCCACCACCCACTGGGCCTACCGGGAGGAACTGGCCCGCCGTTACCCGGGGGTGACGGTGGAGCGGGAGCCGATCTTCGTCTGGGACGGCAGCTACGTCACCTCGGCCGGGGTGTCCACCGGGATCGACCTGGCGCTCGCCCTGGTGGAGGCCGACCACGGCGCGTCCCACGCCCTGGAGGTGGCTCGCTTCCTGGTGCTCTTCCTCAAACGGAGCGGCGGTCAGTCGCAGTTCAGCATCATCCTGGACGCCCAGCTAGCCGACCGGCCGCCGATCCGGGCGGCGCAGGAATGGATCCTGCAGAACCTCGAACAGCCGCTGCCCGTACCCGAGATGGCCGAGCGCGCCAACATGAGCGTGCGCAACTTCGCCCGGGTGTTCCGGCGCGAGGTGGGCACGCCACCGGGCCAGTACATCGAGCAGATGCGCATCGCCCGGGCGCGCGAGCTTCTGGAGTCCACCGAGTTGACGGTGGGACAGATCGCCGGCCGCTGCGGTTTCGCCTCGACCGAGACCTTCTTCCGATCCTTCGGCCGGACCCTGGAACTCACACCGAACGAGTACCGCCGGCGCTTCCAGACCCTGGTACCGGCCGGGCTGGTCCTCGACGCCGTCGCGGGCGAGCGGAGTGTCACCTCGTGACCACCGACACCCGGGCCACCCCGCGGGCGGTCGCCCCCGCCCCCGCTTCCGCGTCCACCGCCGTCCGTGCCGTCGACCACCTGGCGGCCGTACTGGCCGAGTCCGGCGTCCGGCAGGTGTTCGGGATCGGCGGCGCGAACATCGAGGACCTGTACGACGCGCTGAACGCCACCGGCGGCGCGGTGCGCACCGTGATCGCCAAGCACGAGTTCTCCGCCGTCACCATGGCGGACGGTCACAGCCGGGCCACCGGGCGGCTCGGGGTGGTCGCGGCCACCTCCGGCGGCGGCGCGATGAACCTGCTGCCCGGGTTGGCGGAGGCGCACGCCTCGCGGGTGCCGGTCCTCGCCCTGGTCGGGCAGCCGCCCACCGAGCTGGACGGGCGCGGCGCCTTCCAGGACTCCAGCGGACGGGCCGGATCCCTCGACGCCCGAGCGGTGTTCGGGTCGGTCAGCCGGTACTGCGCCCGGGTCGAGGCGGCCGAGGAGCTGCCGCGGCTGCTGGCGCAGGCGATGGCGGCGGCGGTCGGCACGCACCCCCGGGGGCCCGCCGTCCTCCTGCTGCCCAAGGACGTCCAGCAGGCCGCCCTGACGCCCCCTCGGCCCGCGCCACCCGAGCCACCCGCGCTCCCGGCTGCACCGCGAACGCCGCCGCGGCAGCTGGACCGCGCGGCTGAGCACCTGCGGGGCGCCGGGCCGGTGCTGATCATCGCCGGCGAGGGGGTCGCCGCGGCCGGTGCGAAGGCCGAACTGGCCGAACTGGCTCGGAGGTTGGAAGCCTGGGTCGCGGTCGTGCCGGACGCCAAGGACGTCTTCGACAACGCCGACCGGCGGTTCGCCGGTGTCGCCGGAGTGATGGGACACCCGAACGTCCCGGACTGCCTGCGCAGGGCCGGGCTCTGCCTGCTGGTCGGCACCCGGCTGCCGGTGCTGGCCCGCGGCGGCCTGGAGCAGGAGCTGGCCGGCACGCCCGTGATCTGCGTCGATCCCGAACCTCCGTTCGTTCCGTGCGCCCCCGGGCTACATCTGTCCGGCGAGCTGGGCGACACCCTGCGCGGACTGGCCGCCCGGCTCGCCCCCGAGGTCCGGCCGGCCCCCGCGCACGCCGGACCGGTCCCGCTGACCACCCCGCCCACCGGCGGCGGCCTCGGTCACGCCGAAGCGGTGGCGGCGGTGGCGGACGCGCTGCCCCCGGACGCCCACGTCTTCGTGGACGCCGGGAACGCCGGTGCCAGCGCGATCCACCGCCTCCCGGCCCCGCGGCGGGGACGGTTCGTGGTCGCCGTCGGGATGGGCGGCATGGGCTACACCTTCGGCGCGGGCATCGGAGCGGCGCTAGCCACCGGACGGCGCACGTACGTGCTTGCAGGTGACGGTGCGTTCTTCATGCACGGCATGGAGGTGCACACCGCCCTCGAGTACGCCGCGCCGGTCACCTTCGTGATCCTCAACAACAACGCGCACGCCATGTGCGCGACCCGCGAGCAACTGTTCCAGGGTGCCCCGCACCCCGGCAACCTGTTCCTCCCCTCCGACATCGCCGCGGGCGCGGCGGGCCTGTTCCCCACCTTGGAGGTGACCCGGGCCGAGACCGCCGAGCAGCTGCGCCGGGCGCTGCTGCGCAGCAACGCGGCCAGTGGTCCGGTCCTGGTGGCGCTGGACCTCGACCCCGCCGAGATCCCCCCGTTCCTGCCCTTCCTGTCCGTTCCGACCACTGCTGAGCACGAGGAGACCATCCATGACCGCCGCGCCGTCCACGTCGGCTGACACCACCCACCCGACCGGGGTCCCCGGGCTGACCACGGTGGAGAACACCTCCCCCGCCGATGTGGCCGCGTACTGCTCGGAGCTGACCCGCCCGGCCTACCCGCACCAGGAGATCTACGGGCAGTACTGCACGATCCACGAGTACGTCGACTGCCCGCCCGACGAGGCGTACGAGTACCTGAAACAGGGTCATCACCTGGAGGAGTGGACCTTCAGCCTGCGCAACTTCGAGCCCGCCGGCACCCCCGGCCTGTGGGTCGGGGACGACCTGCTGGAGGCGGGCACCCGGATCTACTGCCGGGTCGAGACCAACGCCGAGGCCAGGACCGTGGACTTCCACTGCTCCTGGGACCAGGGCGAGCAGCTCTGGATGATCTACCTGATGCGGGTCGTCCCCGCCGAGCTGGTGGTGAACCGACCCGGCTCGGTGATCACCTGGACCAACTGCCGGCACCCGTTCTACGACGCCAACCCCCGCCCCGAGCTCGCCCCGCGCCTGGACCGGACCTGGGTGGGCGGCTACTGGGACCTGTTCTACGCCGGCCACACGGTGGAGATGGCCAACCTCAAGGCGATCCTGGAGCATCGCCACCGCAGCGGCGTGCCGGTGAGCGTCCCGCCTCGCGCGGCGAACGGCAGCACCGGCCCGGCGGTCGCGCGGTGAAGACGGTCAGCCTCACCGATGTCTCCGGCTACCTGCCCGGGGAGCCTGTCCCCGCGAGCTACTACACCGACTGCCCGGGCGCGGAGGACCGGCTCAGGGACAACCCGATGTTCCGCGTCCCGCCGCTGCGGCACCACGTGACCGGGGAGAGCAACGTGGACCTGGTGGAGCGGGCGGTGCAGCCACTCATCGAGCGGCACGGTCGGAGCGAGATCCGTGCCGTGGACGTGTTGCTTGTGCACAGTCAGCTGCCCGACACCCCGTTCGTGGGCGCCGGCACCGAGGTCGCCCGCCGACTCGGACTCAACCCGAGCTGGCTGATCGACGTCGCCAACGCGGGGTGCGCCTCCTTCGTGCACATGCTGGAACTGGCCCGGCAGATCCTGCGCAGCACCGAGGCCAGGACGGCGCTGATCTGCAACGCGCAGACGGCGGCCGGGCAGCTCTTCACCCAGTCCGAGGTGCGGCGCCTCGCCCAGGCGGCGATCCCCGGCGACGGCTGCGGCGTCGGCTACCTCACCACCTCGGCGAGCTCGCCCGTGCTGGAGCTGGTGTCTCGTCACATCGGCGCTCACGGCGGCGACATGACCGCGGTCCTGGACGACGGCCGTCGCTACTGGGAGCCGGGAAGGTCGCAGCTGCGGATCGGCTTCAGCGAGGAGGGAGTCAGCACGGTCCTGGAACGCGGCAACCGGCTGGTTCCCGAGCTGGTCGGCGAGGTCTGCGACCGGATCGCCGTCCCCACGGAGGAGATCGACCTGCTGGTCACCAACCAGCCGAACCGCACCTTCCTGCACAACTGGCGCCGATCATTGGGCCTCCCCGCCGAGCGGCACCCCGACACCTTCGACACCTGCGGCAACCTCTTCGGCGCCGCCATCCCCATCACGCTGGACCGGGCGCTGCGGTCGGGGCGGGTGCACGAGGGCGACCTCGTGGTACTGGGCGGCTTCGCCCACGCCGGCGACTACGCGGCGGCGGCGGCGATCCGCTGGGGCGCGGTTGCCTGACGGCACGTGTTTCCGGGCGCGAGCAGGCCGGTCACTCGGCAATCGCCTCCGCCGACGGCTTGAAGCACTGGCGCACGTTCTCCACCTTCTTGTGCCGGGACTTGGCCATCAGCATCAGCTCGGACGCGCCCTGCTCGCCGAGGCGGGTCAGCGAGGAGTGCCAGTACTCGTGCAGGTCCCAGCCCGTGCCCGGCCCGGCCACCACGGTGTGCTGGTCGAGCAGCGCGCGGGCCTGACCGTAGGAGGGGCGACCGAGGCCGGCCAGGTCGAGGAGGCGATCGTCGGTGGTTGCCTGGGCGGCTTGGGCGAGCGTCTCCCATTGGAGGGAGTTCTCGGTGGCGGCGAGGTGGAGGTCGCGCAGGTCGCGCAGAAGTAGCAGGCGGCCCGTCTCCCGCACGGTGCGCGGTGTCTCCCCGCTCACGCAAAAAACCGGCACAGCCCGATGACAGGCCCAGCCGCGCCGAGGGACATGCCGACCGGCCGCTACGGTGACCGCCTGTCACGTTCGCGGCAGCGGCCGGCTGGAATGCGCACAGCGGTGGTGAGGCGGTGTCTCCGCGTGCGAGACGGGTAGGGGACGGCGACGGGTGCCGGAGCGGGGAGGAATCGGTGATGTCCGAACAGCACAGGGCGGTGGCGAAATACACCTGGCACGGCCCGAGTTCGGCGGCGCCGGAGTGTCTCGTGTACTGGGTCGAGGGCGAGCCGATGCCCGACGGCGCCCGCCGCCAGGAGCCCTGGCGGTCCTTCGGTGACCGCACGGCGCACAGCGTCCAGGTGATGACGACACCGGGGGAAGTGGACACCTGGCGTGACGCCGCCGTCGCCTACATCGCGGAGACGGAGGCTGCGGCCGACGAGCTGTGGCAGGCCATGGCGCGGTGGGCGCCTCGGCGGCGGCTGGCACGGCGCCTGCCCGGGGCCGGCGCGCGACGGGCGCGCCGTCGGCGCAGCGCCGAGGATGCGTACGCGGCCCGGATGGCGGCTGCCGCCGCGGCCTACCGGCCGGTGCTGGAGCAGATCGAAGCGCGGACAGCCATCGTGCAGGAGGAGGAGCGCGTTGCCCGGGAACGGGCTGCGGCCCGCGAGAAGGCCGACCGGGCCGTCCGGTACGCCGTGTTCCAGGAGTGGAGCAAGCGACAGGCCGCCGCGGTGCAGGCCGCCGATCTGCGGCTCTTGGCCTGGGAGTTCGATGCGGACGTCCTCCGCGTGATGGTGCACGACGTCGCCATCCACACACAATCTCCGCTCACTGCAAGGGAGTTGGCAAAGGTCCTGATCGTCCTCCATGGTCGCGGGTGCAACCGGGTGGCCTGGGAGCCGGCGGCCCGCCGCCGCGTGGAGGAGACGGCGGGCGCCGGAACCTTCCCGACCTGGTGGCGGGATCTGCTGTGCGCGACGGTGAACGCCCGGGCGCGGCACGCTGCGGAGCAGGAGATCGTCGCCACGGCCGAGCGCGTCGGAAGGGCCCTTCTCCATGCCGGGAATCCCGGCATGGAGACCTACAGCGCGGGCTCCTCGGAGTTCGTGACCGGGTGGCCGGTGGTCCTCGACTGGCCGGAGCACCTCCCGCCGCCGGCCGTCACCCCTCCACCGCTCCCGTGGGCGAACCCGGCGGATCGTTGGCGGCTCCGGTCGTACGACGGCCGGCCATCCGACCACAGAACCCTGACGCTCACAGTGGGCGGGTGGCCGCCCGATTCGGTGCGGTTCGCCGAACTCGGAACCGAGATCGTCTACCAAGGCTTCACCCGGCAACGGTGGCGTACCGTCACACCCGCGCTGTTCGCCCGCATCCTGCTGGATGACGAGATGACCCATCGCGGCCCCGGGTATCCGAAGGAGTTCACCCTCCGCATCGCCGAACACGCCGACCCCCGCCAGTTCGTACCGTTCGTAACAGCACTCGCCGGGACGGTGACCACCGCACTACTGGACGTCGCCTGCCGCAACGACACCCCGTTATGACGTGAGGTACCGGTACCACGGGTGACCGTCGCACTCTGGACTGTCAGCCAGTAAGGTCCGGTCGGCTCCGTCCCCGGCCTCCTCGGGACGGGCCCGGGTCGCCTTCTCGACCCGTTGGTGTTCCATCGCCGGCCCACCGGTCGCCGGCGTCAGGCCAACGGCCCGGCCGCATCGAGTGAGCACGTCGCGGCCAGGGCCGGGCCACCGTTCTGCACCTGCGCCAGGCCAGGACCGCCGCCGACATCGGCCACACCGCCGAGGGCGTCGCCCACATCGTCTCCGGACTGCTGCGTGTGGCCGCCGCCCTCAACGGCTTCCAGGCCAAGGGCCCCCAAGGCGCCGTCCCAGTCCAGGCCATGTACCAGCAGACCAAGCAGGTGCCAAGACCGCTCACTTTGGCACGGAGCGAAGCGATTTGATCCGGCGGCAGTCGGCACCGGCCGCCGGCACGGCATCGTCGTACGCCCGTGTAGCCACCTCCACGGCTTCCCCCGGTCACCGGTCAATCGGGTGGCAGAGGCCGACGGCGGTGCGGGATGGTGTGCCCGACCGCGGTGGAGAACGCGGCCGGGTGCCCGAAGCCGCCGCGGGCGAGAAGGCCGGCAGCGGGGGCGACCCTCAGGCCCTGGATGCCGTCCAGGCCTTGACAGGCGGCGTGGACGGCGTCGGGGGCCACAGGGCGGCGGCCGCAGGCACTCGATCAGCCGGCGGTGAAGCCACCGCGCGGCCCAGCGTGTCGATTCACCGGGCAGTCGACAACGTCATCCCGGTCACTCCGGTTCGAAGGCCCGCAGGGTGTCGTCGCCGTCGGTCCACAAGACCCCGAGCCGCTGCCGGGACAAAGAGCCAGCCGTCTCCGTTCCGGCGGAACTCCCAGTCGTAGGGGCCGCCCATGGAGTAGGGGGCGGAGGTTCTTCCCGGAGCGGTGACGGCGACGAACCACATGTACCCGATGCCGGTCGCCCGGTCGCCCGCCACCTCTACGTGCATGTTGAGGATGTGGTGCTGGATGCTCGTGTAGGGCGACTCGGCCTCCTCCACCTTCGCGCGGATGGCCTCCCTCCCCCGGGTTCGCTGCCAGGGCCCGAACTCCAGCACGGCGTCTTCGGTCCAGCAGGCGGACCAGGTCCGCCAGTCCTTGCGGTCAAGTGCCCGCCAGCCGCGGATCATGAGGGCGTGCAGGGCGTCCCGGTCCTCCAGGTCCCGCACTCTGCGCGCCAGGTCGTCCGGGTCGGGGGTGTGCGGCATTGCGGTTCCTTCCGTCACTGGGCGCTCGCCGCGGGTCGTACGACGATCTCGTTGACGTCGACGTGCGGCGGCTGGGAGATCGCGTAGGCGACGGCGTCCGCGATCGCGGAGGCCGGCAGGGCCACGGCGCGGTAGGTCCGCATGGCCGCCCGGGCGGCCGGGTCCGCGATGCCGTCGGCGAGTTCGGACTCCGTGACGCCCGGCGAGACCAGTGTGACCCGGACGTCACCGGCGGACTCCTGACGCAGGCCCTCGGAGACGGCACGGACCGCGAACTTGGTGGCGCAGTAGACGGCGGCGGTGGGAGAGACCTCGTGCGCGCCGACGGAGGCGATGTTCACGATGTGCCCGCCGCCTTGGGCGCGCATCACGGGCAAGGCGGCGGCGATGCCGTGCAGGACACCCCGCACGTTCACGTCGATCATGCGGTTCCACTCCTGCGTCCTGAGCGCCTCCAGCGGCGACAGCAGCATCACCCCGGCGTTGTTGACCATCACGTCCACGCGGCCGTAGCGCTCTTCGGCCGCTGCCACGAAGTCCTGGACGTCGGCGGCCTCGGTGACGTCCAGGCGCCGGGCCGCCGCCGTGCCGCCCATGGCGGTGATCTCCGTGACGAGTCGGTCCAGGCGATCGGTGCGCCGCGCTCCCAGGAACAGGCGGTGGCCGTCGGCGGCGAGCCGGCGGGCGGTCGCCTCGCCGATCCCGCTGCTGGCACCGGTGATCGCTACGACCTTGACTGTCTGGTCCGGCATGACTGCCCCTTGTCTCTCGGTAGGGCACCGAGTCTGGGCGAGGTGTTCCAGGCGGCCCAGGCCGTGTGCTGCCTGGGTGCGGTACACCCGGGCAGCACACCCGGCCGGCGGCATAGCCTGGGCACATGACCGACAACCAGCTGGGTGAGTTCCTGCGGGCGCGCCGTGCGGCCGTGCGGCCGCAGGAGGTCGGGATGCCGAGCCATGGCGTGCGCAGGGTGGCCGGGCTGCGCCGTGAAGAGGTCGCCGTACTGGCCGGGGTGAACGCGGACTACTACACCCGGCTGGAACAGGGCCGCGAACGCCACCCGTCCGCGCAGGTGGTGGATGCGCTCAGCCGCGCGCTGCTGCTGGACACGGACGCCCAGGCACACCTTCACCAACTGTCCGGAACCGCACCGTCCCAGCGGCCCGTCGCCGCCACCGACCAGGTCGCCCCCGCCCTGCGTGTCCTGCTGGACGGCTACCCCGGTACTCCGGCGTTCGTCATCAACCCGGTCCTGGACATCCTGGCCGCCAACGCCCTGGCCGAGGCGCTGTACTCCCCCTTCGAACCGATGGACAACCTGGCCCGCATGATCTTCCTCGACCCGGCAGGCCGGCCGTTCCACCCCCGATGGGACCGGACCGCCGAGATGGTGGTGGGACACCTGCGCCAGGCGTCCGGCGTCGATCCGGGCAGTCCACGCCTACGGGTTCTCGTAGGCGAACTCAGCACGCGCAGCACGGACTTCGCCCGACTGTGGAACACCCACACCGTGCGCGGCAAGACCCGGGAGAACAAGCACCTCCACCACCCGGACGTCGGCGGCCTGACCCTCACCCACCACGCATTCGACGTTCGGGACGCCCCCGGCCAGCAGTTGATCATCTACCATGCCGAACCCGGCAGCCCCAGCGCCGAGGCACTCAGCCTGCTCGGCTCCGTGCACGCCACAGCGAACCGCACCTACCGATCCGCCCGATAGCGGGTCGAGCAGACCCGCGGGTAGCTCCGGCGTCGGTCCGACACCGCCCAGCCACAAGCCGGGTGAACGGCATCACCCGGCACGACTCTCGCCCCCGTCCGCCCAGCTGATCCCGTCCGCCGTACGTCGCTCGCCTCGCACCCCACCGCCCTGGTCAGCGGCCGCCGTCGCGGCGCTGCGCCGTCAGAGGGCGTACCTTCCCGAATGATCCTGTGATGGTCATCGAGTAGGCCGACGTTGCAGCGTCGGCCAGGAGGGCACGCCCTGTGCCGGCGGGCCGCGGGACGGCTACTCGTCGTCGGAGACGACTGTGCCGGTCTTGATGTGCCGGGCGGGGTCGGCACCGTCGGCGATCGGTTCCAGGGCCTCCGCCGTCGGCGGTCCGGGCTGCCGCGTGGGAGGCGCGGCGGCCCGACCCGCGACGATGCGACTACGATCAACCGGTAATCCCATCGCAGGTTTGGATGACATGACTGACCCTCAGCTGGCCGATCTCCTGGCCCATGTACGCGAGCACTCGCCCTTCTACCGCGACCTCTACGCCGGACTGCCCGGCGACGTCGCCGACCTGTCAGCGCTGCCGCTGATCGACCACACCGCCTACTGGGGCGCCCACGGCATCGAGCGCAGCGATCTGCTCACCGGCCCGCACCAGGACGGCATCGTTTTCAAGACCGGCGGCACCACCGGCGCACCGCGCGTCTCGGTCTACACCCGCGACGAGTGGCGTGCGATGGCCCGGCGCTTCGGCGAGGGGCTACCCGCCGCCGGGGTGCGCGCGGGCGACCGGGTGGCCAATCTGTTCTACGCCGGGGAGCTGTACTCCAGCTTCGTCTTCACCCTCAACGCCTTCCAGGAGGCGCCGGTCCCGGTGGTGCAGCTGCCGATCGGCGGTGCGGCGCCGCTGGACTTCACCATCGAGACCCTGCGCGACTTCCGCGCCACGGTGATCTCCGCGCCGCCGACCTCGCTGTGCCGGCTGGCCCGTCAGGTGGCCGAGACCGTGGGGACGCTGCCGCAGGTCCGGCTGGCGCTGTTCGCCGGAGAGGCCTTCTACGGCGACCAGTTGGCGCTCATGGCCGCCGCCTTCCCGAACGCGCGGGTCCGCTCGATCGGCTACGCCAGCGTGGACGCGGGCATCCTGGCCGGGCCGGTGGCGGACGAACCGGACACCCGGGTGCACGAGGTGTTCGGCACCGACAAGGTGATCGAGCTGCTCGACCCCGAGAGCGGCGAGCCGATCACCGAGGAGGGCCGTCCGGGCCGGGTCATCGCCACCGACCTGGTGCGTCGCCTGATGCCGGTGATCCGCTACCCGGTCGGCGACATCGCCGAGTGGGTCGACTACCCGCGACGCCGCTTCCGGCTGCTCGGCCGTTCCGAGGAGGGTGCCCGGGTCGGCGTGGTCACCGTCTACCTGGAGGACCTGCGCGCCATGGCCGCCCGGGCCGACCGGCAGGGTGCGGTCGGCGACCTGCAGGTCGTGCTCCGGCACCGTGAGGCCAAGGACGAACTGCTCCTGCGGCTGGCCGGCCCGGCCCGGTCGGCCGACTTCGAGCGGGAGTTGCTCGCCGTGCTGGACGAGGCCCGGCCGATGTTCGGCGCGGAAGTGCGGAAGGGGAACATCCACCCGCTCGCCTTCGAGTGGGTCGGCCCGGACGGACTGGACGTCAACCCGCGCACGGGCAAACTGATCCGTCTCGTCGACCAGCGCGCGAACTGACGTCCGGGCTCGCGGCGGACCGGCAGGAACGCGGGGGACCGCGCGACCGGCCATGCGGCTTGGGATGCTGCATGGCCGGTCGCGCGGTTCCTCCGCGTCCTTCGGAACGTCAGCGGTTCCTGGACCGTCGGTCCACGACGGCCAGCAGCTTCCCGCTCGCCGCCGTCTGCGCGAAGTCCGCGGCCGGTACGCGCTCCACGCGCAGCTCCACCAGCCGGTCCCGCTCCACCGCCGCCGCGAGATCCGGGTACCCGTCCAGGAATTCCCGGATGCCCGGCCCGTCCTGCGGCCGGCCCTCCAGCCGGACGGTCAGCGTCTCGTTGGCGGCGTCGTCCTCGTCCAGCAGGATCTGCAGCGCACCGTGGTGCTCCAGCCGTTCCTCCGCGACCTGGACGAACCGCCGGTAGTTGAGGAAGTGGCTGCCGCTGCGGAAGATGTCGCCGAAGCGCCCCAGCAGTTCGAAACGCGGGGTGCGCCGACCGCACGGGCAGTCCTCGGTCAGCCAGCGCCCGAGGTCACCGATCTCGTACCGGTCCAGCCGCTGCCCGCGCCGGGTGTGCGCGGTGAACACCAGCCGCCCGGCCTCACCCGCCGGCGCCGGCCGGTCCGCCTCGCGGTCGAGGATCTCCAGCGTGTGCAGTCCGCTGAACAGGTGGTACACCCGGTCCGGCGCCTGCGGGCACTGGTAGCCGAGCGGGCCCGCGTCAACGCTGCCGTACGCGCCGGCGCGGACCAGCTCGACCCCGAACTCCTCACGCAGCCACTCACGCTGGCGTGCCGGGAAGTGCTCGCCGCCGTAGAACAGCTTGCGAACACCACGGTACTCGCGCAGCAGGTCCGCGCCCTCGGTGAAGATCCGCAGCAGGTAGTTCGGCATGCCGAACAGGGTGTTGACCCGGTGCTCGACCACCGACCGGGCGACCGCCGCGTGGTCGTCCTGCGCCATCATCGGGTACTGGACCGCCCCGAGCGTCTCCAGCACCGAGAAGAAGCTGGAGAACCCGCCGTACAGCTGCCCGCCGAAGAAGAGGTTCATCGCCCGGTCGGTCCGCGGGTCGAACCCGGCCGCCAGCAGGCCCTCCGCGCCGGACCGCATGTGCTCGTGGTAGTCGTCCCAGCTGAACGCGGAGAGCTTGGGCGCGCCGGAGCTGCCGCCGCTGCGGAAGAAGACCTCCGCACGGCTGAGGTCGGTCTGCAGCTGCTCGAACTCCGTCTTGCCGGTCACCGCGACCGCCGGGGGGCTGAGTTCACGCGCACCGACCAGGTCGTCCAGGCAGGCGTCGCCGGTGAACCGCCCGTCCAGCTGGACGTCCACCCGGCGGCTGTAGCGCTGCAGCGCGTACACGCCGTCGTGCGGCTCGCCGTCATAGCTGCCGAGCATTCCGCCGGGCACCGTCACCCGCTGGACGCCCGCCGCCAGCACGGCGCCGGCCAGCTCCGCGGTGTCGGTGCGGCTCGCGCCGATCCCGGCGGTCTGCAGGTAGCGGCGCATCGGGCGCAGCACCTCGGCGATCCGCTTGCGCGGCAGCGGCTTGACCCAGACCGTGCGGTGCAGCGGCGAGGCACGCAGCGCGCTGCGGGTGTCGGCGAGCACGTGCCAGCTCGCGTCGGGAGCGGCATGCACCTTGGTGAGCCCGAGGTGCTCCTCCAGCCGGGCCACCAGGACGGTGTTGGTGATCTCGGCGCTCTCCAGCGGCTCGCGGTCGTGCGGTGCGGGTGCGCGGGCGGCGAGCACGGCGGCGAACCGCTCGGCGAAGGCGAAGAGTTCGTCCTGGTCCTCGGTGTCCAGGTACACCACCTGCGGGCTGGCGCAGGCCTGCTGTTCGAGGCGGCAGATGTCGTCGGCGATGCCGTCCAGCGTCTCGGGGGCGGACCAGGCATCGGCCGTCAGATACGCGAAGGAGAGCTTCGGTCCCCAGTCGACCAGTCGGCAGCCGGCGGGTATCAGCGCGGCGATCGAGGCGATGGCCTCCTCGCCGCCCCAGGCGGCGACGGCGTCGGCGGCCGCGCACAGTCGCTCGAGCCAGTCGGTGCGCGAGGACGGGAAGCCGAGCACCACGACCTGCCGGGCGATCGCTCCGGTGGCGTCGAACTCCGCCAGGGTGGCGAGCAGTTCATGGGTGAACCGCCCCTCGCCGCTGGTCTTGACGACATTGAGGTTGCCCGCGAGCAGGCCCTCGACCACGGTGAGCGCCCCGGCGGCGGGTGCGTTGCCCGGCGCGATGTGCACCAGCAGGCCGACCGGCAGCCAGCCCTCGAAGACCTCCCGGCGGAAGTCGAAGCGCGCCAGCCGCCCGGGGTCGATGCCGCCGAGCTCGCGGGTCAGCTTGACCTCCAGCTCCTCCCGGGACAGCGCCTCGGTCAGGTCGCGCATCGTCCGCGAGGTCTCGTCCTCGGGCACGCCCGCCTCGCGCAGCAGCCCCGCCAGCCGGACGGAGTGCTCGCTCGCCGGGTCGGCCAGCGCGCCGGCCAGGCGGTCGCAGGCGGCGAGCACGGTGATCGGGCTGAGCCGCTCGGCCAGCGCGCCGGCGGCGTACTCGTCGAGGCGCTCCAGGCGGGCCGCCGCCTCCGCGTCGTCCACCCACGCGCCCTGCCAGTAGTGCTGAGTCACTTCTTCCCCTCGGTCTTGAGCAGTTCGGCGGCGGCGACGGCGCAGCTGCGGTTGCGGCTGAGCCCGGCCCGCCCGTGCACCTCGAACCAGGGCGTGGGCAGGCCGCAGCCGCACTCCTCCGGCGCGTGCTGGGTGACCAGGTCGCCCATCAGCACGGACTGGGCCGGCACCGAGGTGATGTACGGCGAGATGAACTGGGGGTAGCCGCTCTCGCCGTACGGCAGCGGCTGGAGCGTGCGCACGTCGCGGACCAGCTGGCGGGCCCAGACCGGGACGTGCAGACGGTGGTTGGGGCACTCCATGTGCAGGACGGAGTGCTCCACGGCGCCGTAGCCGTCGCGGATCCGCTCGTCCGGGATGCCGAGCTGCTCGTGGATGCGCCGGTACAGCTCCGGCTTGGCGACCTGCTTGTCCGCGTTGCCCTTCCAGCCGCCGCCGAAGACAACCAGCGACTCCGGGTTCAACCGGAGGGGTGGCAGGCCGAGTTCGCGCATCCGGTCCAGCGTGAAGGAGAGGAAGGCGGGGAAGCCGAGGATCCGGACCGGCGCGCCCTCCTCGGCGAAGCGGATCAGCGCGCGGACGCAGCCGAACGGGTCGAACTCGTGGCCGCTGCCGGTGTGCTTGAGCGCGTACTCGACCGAGCGGACGGGAGCGAAGTGGCACAGGTACTCGTCGGTGAACGAGGTGCCGAGGTTCAGGCCCGGCCGGGGCTGGTAGTTGGAGAGCAGGTAGTTGACTGGCTCGTCGCCTTCGGACGTGATCCAGCCGTAGTGGTCGAAGACCCGGGCGACCATCCGCTGGCCGTTGCGCAGGGTGAAGTCGTCGAAGGCCATCTGCGACTTCTGGCCGGTCGTGCCGGACGAGGTCAGGGTCAGCAGCGTCTCCTCGCGCGGCAGCGACAGCACCTCGTGCAGCTTGAAGAAGTTGGCGTGTACGAACGGCAGTCGGTGGAGCTCCTCGATGGACTCCAGGGTGTGCCCCTCGGCCGCCCACAGCTTGCCGAAGTAGGGCGAACGCTCGGCGTGCCAGGCGTTGATCTCGTTCATCGCCGCCGTGAACAGGGCGTCCACGTCGTCCCCGGCGCGGTACGGCTCGGCCAGGTCGGCCAGCTGCTGTACGTGGGCGAGTACTTCGGGGTCCGGTGCCGAGACCGGTTGCAGGTACTTGTTCATCGGATACCTCCAAGGAAACCCCGGCCTTTGGGCCGGGGAGGAATTGGGCCGCCCGCGCAGCGGGGCAGGGGGCGGCGATTCGCCGTCAAGGCGGACCGCCGTCCACCAACTGCCCACAGGTGGTCACAAGGACGGGTGATAGCGTGTGATCCGTGACGGCCAATCAGGTGAAGCGGGCTTTCAAGTTCCGCTTCTATCCGACCGATGTGCAGGCGGCTGAGCTGTCGCGCACGTTCGGGTGTGTGAGGCTCGTGTACAACAAGGCGTTGGCCGCGCGGTCCGAGGCGTGGACGCTGCGTCGGGAGCGGGTGAACTACAACGCCACCTCGGCGATGCTGACCGAGTGGAAGAAGACCGAGGATCTGGCGTTCCTCGCCGAGGTCTCCTCGGTGCCGTTGCAGCAGGCCCTTCGGCATCTGCAGGGGGCGTTCTCCAACTTCTGGCTCAAGCGGGCGAAGTACCCGACGTTCAAGTCGAAGAAGAAGTCCCGCAGGTCCGCCGAGTACACCACCAGTGCGTTCCGCTACCGGGATGGTCGGCTCACGCTGGCCAAGATGGCTGAGCCGCTGGACATCGTGTGGTCCCGGCCGCTGCCCGAGGGGCAGTCTCCGTCCACGGTGACCGTGTCGCAGGACGCGGCCGGACGCTGGTTCGTCTCCCTTCTGTGCGATGACCGGCCGTCGATTCCCGCGCCCATCCGTACGGCGATGGGCATCGACGCCGGGATCACCAGCCTGGTGACGCTCTCCACCGGAGAGAAGATCACCAACCCGAAGCACGAGCGCGCCGACCGGGAACGCCTGGCCAGGGCCCAGCGGGAACATGCCCGCAAGGCCAAGGGCTCGGTCAACCGGGAGAAGGCCCGGCGCAAGGTCGCCCGCATCCATGCGAAGATCGCCGACCGGCGCAGGGACTTCCTGCACAAGCTCACCACCCGACTCGTCCGCGAAAACCAAACGGTCGTGATCGAGGATCTGGCGGTCCGCAACATGCTCAAGAACCGCAGGCTCGCCCGCGCGATCAGCGACGCAAGTTGGACTGAGCTGCGGTCCATGCTGGAGTACAAGGCCCAGTGGTACGGCCGCGACCTGGTGACCGTTGACCGGTGGTTCCCCAGCTCCAAGCTGTGCTCGGCCTGCGG
Source organism: Kitasatospora sp. NPDC048722 (assembly GCF_040650235.1). NCBI lineage: Bacteria > Bacillati > Actinomycetota > Actinomycetes > Kitasatosporales > Streptomycetaceae > Kitasatospora > Kitasatospora sp. NPDC048722. The sequence goes on along the minus strand of NZ_JBEZGX010000017.1, from coordinate 62,253 downwards.
AACCATTCGCGCCACGATGCCCCTCAACGTCCGCGAGTGGACGTGCGACTGCGGGACGACCCACGACCGGGACGTGAACGCAGCCAGAAACATCCTGGCCGCCGGGCTGGCGGCAGCAGCCTGTGGAGACGGTGTAAGACCTCAACGGAGCACTCCGGGCGGGCAGTCGTCGATGAAGCAGGAAGTAGTCCCACCGCAGCGCACACGCGCAGCGGCTCAGCCGCGAGGCTGAGGGGACCCCCCTTCTTCAGGAAGGGGGGAAGTCAATGGAATATCCCGTGGGTGTCGAGGTGCTGCTTCTTCCACAGCTCGATGTACTGCTCGGTGAACGGCCGGAACGCGGCGTCGATGGCCAGGCCCCGGAAGTCCAGCGGCTGCAGGATCCGGGCCAGCACCACGTGGTCGCGGAAGCCCTCGGCCTCCCGGCGCATCGCGGGGTAGGCCGCCACCGGCAGGAAGCCGTGCCCGAGCAGCCGGCGCAGCGAGTGGTAACTGTCCAGCGGCACCAGGGCCTCGATGTACCGGGCGCCGTGCGCGGCCAGCCGGTCGGTGATGGCGTCCAGCTCCTCGCCGATCTCCGCGAGCTCGATGCCGATCAGCGTGCAGTACCCGTCGGCGGGGCTGAGGTGCGCGTACACCTCGTAGGCGCCGTCGGCGGCGGAGAGCATGACGTTCGGCTCGTGGAACGGGTAGAAGCACTCCCCCAGCCCGCCGAACCGGCGGCTCACGAAGGCCGGCGCGTCGATGAACTCCAGCTCCCGGACGGCGCTCCCGCCCTTCCTCGGCCTGGGCAGCGGCTCGTCCACGAGCTCCGGTCGCTGCGCGGGCCCCGGCAGGTCCGCCAGCGCCCGTACCAGCCCGTCGAGCGCGGACGGGACCTTGTACACCGGAAGCCGCTGCTCCAGTACGCCCGCACGGTGCTTGGCCAGCAGCACCATGGTCTCGTGCCAGGCGGCCTTGCGCAGGTTCGGCAGGACGCCGAGCGCACGGAAGCCGGACTTCAGGCAGATGCGTTGCGGGGCGGTGGTGTCGGTCCGGGCGGTCGCGTACACGGAGTCGACCGGGTGGTCGCCCGTCAGCAGCTGGTCGGCGAGCTGCTGTACGGCGAGATTGGCCCCGCCGAGCCCACGGGCGTCGGGATGGATCACCAGGCCCTGCAGCTTGCCTATCCGCGCGGCCGGGTCGACCGTGCCGAGGATGGACCCGAGCAACCGGTCGCCGCCGGGCTCCCGGGCCACCAGCCAGGTGCTGTCCGGGGCCGTGATCTCACGGGCCATCACCTCGGGGTCGGTGCCGAGCGGCAGCGCGTAGCTCCGCCCGTACACCTGGCGGTAGAGCGTCAACAGAGCGTCCACGTCATCAAGACGGGCCGGAATGAATTCGAGGGCCAAGTCGCCTCTCCCCAAAGGCGGCGCGAACACGGTTCATCGCGTGCGCACCACGAAAGAAACTTAGGTCGCAAGTAGGCGTGCCCGGTCCGAGCAGCCACGTTGCCGCTCCACCACAGTAACGCTTACGCATCGGTGCACCGGACCGCCACCGCGCTAAAAGACCGTCAGAAGGCGTGGATGCGACGAGAATCACAAGCACGCGAAATGTGTACGAAATTGAACCGATGAACTTCCGCTGAACGTTGTCCGGCCATTCGCCGACTGATCGTCAGGGCTCCCGCAGCGTCGACCTGACCTCGCCGCCGGCCGGCTGTGCGCGGATGACGACTTCCCCGAGATCAACGAGCCACTGCGCACGTGGCTGGAACAGCAATGCGCCGACTACGACAGCCTGCTGCCCGAACAACGCGGGCTACTGGCGGACATCGGGATCGCCGAAGAACAGGCCGCACCTGGACGAAGGCCCCCCACCACCCGGCCGCACCGTCCTGTGACCGACGCCGCCCTCAGCCATGCCCGCGCCTACGCCGCCGCCCACTTCCACCTCGCCCTCCGCAGCGACGAGCAGCACGACGGCTTCCCACTCGGCGCATGGCTGAACAACCAGCGCGCCCACGAAGGACACAGGACCTGCACCACCGGGCTCCACCAGGAACTCACCGGCCTCGACCCGTGGTGGAACCCGCCCTGGCTGTTCCGATGGCAGCTGACCTACCAGCAAGCCCGCATCGCCCACGCCCAGGGCCGGCCCCTCCCCTGGGGCATCCGGGCCGCCCCGATATCCCCACGGTACTCCGCCCGCACCGGGCCGACCCGTCCGGTCGGGAGGGCCGGCGCGGAGGCCCGGAGCCTGTCACGGCCCTGGAGACCATCCGCCCGGCCTGGTCACACAGCCCGCCGGACGAACGGTCCGTCGGTGTGCCTCAGGGGCACAGGGCCGCGTCGACGGCGCCGAGGGCGGGATACAGGTCGCTGACGCCGGTCGGCTCGACGGTCAGCGTGACGCTGGCGGCGCGTCCGTCCTCGGTGGCGGCACTCCAGGTGCCGTAGCCCGGGATGCCGCCGTTGTGGAACCACACGGTCGTGCCGCAGGACAGCGTCGCCGGCACGATCCCCAGTCCGATGCGGAAGCCGGGGTGCCCCGTATCGACGGTGGCGCGCATCTGCTGGAGCTGGGGGTCCTCGAGGAGGCGGTGGCCGCGCATGAGCTCGGAGAAGAACGTGGCGAGGTCGGAGTCGGTGGACACCATCTCACCGCCCGCCCAGGCCGCGGAGGGGTCGATCTCGGTGACGTCACGCAGCGATCCGCCCGGGCCGTCCGTGCGGTAGCCCCGGGGGTGGCGCTCCCGGAAGGTGGTCTCGCCGGGGGCGGGGAAGTAGGTGTGGCGCAGCCCGATGGGCCGGATGACGCGCCTGTCGACGGTCTCGGCGAGGGGACGGCCGGTGACCTTCTCCACGATCAGGCCGGCCACCAGGTAGTTCGTGCTGCTGTACCCCCAGGCCGTGCCCGGACGGAAGGCCGCTTCGTGCCGGAGCGCGATGTCCAGGGCGTCGCGGGGCGAGACGTAGCGGCCCCGGAGGATGGACTCGGTGACGTCCGGCTCGTACTCGGGAAGTCCGGCGGTGTGCTGCAGGAGTTGACGTACCGTGATGTCGTGCCCGTCGATACCCTTTCCGCGCACGAGACCGGGCAGGTACTTCTCGACCGGGTCGTCGAGGCCGATCTCGCCCTCACCGACCAGTTGCAGCACGACCACCGCGGTGAACGTCTTGGTGACGCTGCCGATCCGCACCTGGCCGTCCCTGGGCACCTTCGCACCGGTGCCCCGGTCCCCGACCCCTGCGGTGTAGGTCCGGGTGTGACCGGTCTCGTCACGGACGGCGGCCAGCGCGCCGGGCACGCGGTCGGGGTCGACCAGCGCGTTCAGGCGCTGCTGGACGGCGTCCGGCTTGGCGGCCCCCGGGGCGGCGACGGCGGACGGGGCGAGCGCGCCGGCCGCGAGGGCGCCGGCGGCCACGGCGATGGCGGCGAGTGTCGCCGCGCGGCGCGGCGAGCAGAACCGGCGTTTCGTAAGAGAGTTCACGGAATGTCACCTCTGCTGGTGCGTGCGATGCGGGTTGCGCGCCGGGGTCTCCCGGCGCCGTTTCCACGACATCACGCGGTCGAGAGGGCAGTCGTCGCCGTCGAGGACGACGGGGCGCCCGGGCCGTGGATCCCCCGTCCTCCCGGCCGCTCCTCCTGGCGGCGTATGCGCACCGCGCCGCCTGGGGCGACTCGGTGCGGGAGAGGAAGTCCTTGCCGCGGTCGATGCGTACCAGCGACGGCAGGCCGCCGATTGGTCCGTAGGGGCCGTCGGGTTCGTCGCGGGCGATCGCGGTACGCAGAGCTGCCAAGATCCCGTCCCGGGAGGGGGTGTGTGGGGTGATCGCGACGCCGGTGACGGCGTTCGTGGCGCAGTCGATGAACCAGGTCACCCATGGGCATACGAGTTCGCCTCGCAGGTCGACCTCGACCGGGACGTGTTTGTGGTCGTCCTCCCAGCAGGCGTTGCGTCACTGGCGAGGCCGGCGCAGGTGCACGTCGTGGCCGCGCCGTGCCCGCTCCCCACCGGCCAGGGCAGCGCGTTGGCCCGGGTTCAGGTCGCGGCGGATCGCCCGCTGCAACGTCGCCAGTGACGGCACCGCCGTCGGCACGGCCGCGCCCGCGTCCTCCTGCTTCCCTGCGTCGTCATTGGCGGCGGCTTGGGCCGCGACGAGGAGCTCGCGGTGCACCGCGGCCGCGTTCCCGCACCACAGGACAAGGCGGGCGTGCAGTTGCGGGGTGACCGTGAAACGCTCCCGCTGCCTCGCGGTGCTCCTTCCCTCGGTACGAGCCGCGGCCAGCCACCGCTGCTGCCGCGCGAGCGCCACCGGCACCACCGGTCCCGCGCCGGCTGGTCCGTCCTCCTCCGGCACGAGCACCGCCTCCACTCCCCCGGCGCTGCGAGAACCCGGCAGGCTCGGTGTAGCCCAGCGCCCAGCGCCCAGCGCCCAGCGCCCAGCGCCCAGCGGGCAACGCCCAGCGGGCAACGCCTACGACGCAGGGGTGTCACGAATGCTCGTGCGGTAGGTGGGATCGCGCCGATCCACGGGCCACCGCGCGTCGATGGTCTCTGCCATGGCGGTGCAGTCCGGACAGTCGTCCCGGAGCCAGCCCCACGTGCCGTACGGGAAGCCGGACATGTCCGGCTTCCCGATGCCGCACAGCGTCCGTCGCTGGTAGCCGTAGGCGTGGCGGGAGGCATCCCAGAGCAACTCGGACGAAGCGGTCTCCCACCGCAGGTCCGGCGGCATGTAGGCCGACCGTGACACCTCGAACTGCGGTAGGTCGATGCTTGTGACGGCGTAGCACCACGGACACGACCAGTGTTCGGCGGCTTCATTCGGACGGTGGGTCCACCGCACCATCTCGTGGTCGCAAACGTCGCACGGCATGTCCGGAACGTTACGGGCTTTACCGCGCTGCTCTGCTGGACGAACACCGGCTCCGCCGATCCCTCGGACAACGACGCCCGAACGATGTCGGCCCGCCCCGAACCGCCCGACTTCGATGCCACATCGCATACCGCCCCCGGCGCTATGGCCTCGACGGGCCTCATCCACGAATACACGCAGGCCGCACGAGGCGGCGGGGCCCGCGGTACCGGTGTACTGCCGCTGAACGCCCGCCGAAGCGGCGCCCTTCTTCAGGAACCCCGTCTCGTCGACGATCAGCACGCCGTCGTCGGCGCCGAGGTGCTCTTGGACGTAGGCGCGGATGTCGTCTCGGACCACCTCGGCGTCCCAGCTGGTGCTTCGCAGCAGCCGCTGCATCGGCCCGGGGCGGGCATGGCCCGCCTGTCCGGCCAGCCGCCAGCAGTTCTTCCGCTCGACGCCGGACAGCAGTCCGAGCACGAAGGCGCGGGCCGTCGCCCGCGGTTCCACCCGCTTGAACCGGCCAGCAATCCGGGCCATGGCCTGGTCGAACACCGCGGGCCGTAGCGGGCAGGGTCTACGCTACGGCCCGCGGCCACCGCACGATCTTCAGGAGTCCACACCCCCGGGTGATCGCGCGATGGCCGTTCCCGTTCCCATCCGTGCTCCCGCCCGAGTTCGAGAAGTGAGAGTGGAGTAGCAACCTGCTCGCCGGTTGCTTTCCTCGGGCTGGGGAGTCGTCTGGTCTTCAAGGCCGTTCGCAGTCCCCGGTCAGCCCAGGTCGTAGTTGAAGGTGTAAGGGAACGGCGACTCGCCGGGCTTGTAGGTGAAGCTGCCGGTTCCGTGCAGTCCGGTCAGCTCTCCGGTGCCTGTTCCCGACACCACCTCGAAGGTGCAGTGCACGGTGCCGTCTGCGTCGAACGAGCCGCGTTCCTCGACGACGAAGGTGCCTTCGCGTCCGTCCAGGCGCCCGGCCAACACCTCCATGCCCGTGAAGGTACCGGTCTTCTCGGTGACGTAGACGATGATGTACTCGCAGGTCGTGCGGGCGGCCTCGATGCCGCCGGAGAAGGTGTTGGTGACGGAGGCGTGGGCGAGTTTCGGGCTGGCTTCGCTCGAACCGACCGTACGTTCCTCCCAGTTGGCGTACGTGATGTGGCCGGTGGTCTGCACGGGCATGGATGTCCTCTCGATCGGCGCACGTTTCGTGCGCACGGTGTATGCCCAGCCTGGCTTCCGTACCTGACACCTCCTGTCAGGTACGCGGGACAATGCCTCCATGCGTGCCGACCGCCTTCTCTCCTTGCTCTTGCTGCTCCAGAACCGCGGGCGGATGACCGCTGCCGAGCTTGCCGCGGCGCTTGAGGTGTCGGTCCGTACGGTCTACCGGGACATCGAGGCACTCAGCACTTCGGGTGTACCGGTCTGTGCCGACCGCGGGCCCGTCGGCGGCTACCGCCTCATGGACGGATACCGCACGCGGCTGACCGGCCTCACCGACGCCGAGGCCGGCGCGCTCTTCCTCGCCGGAGTACCCGGCCCGGCACGGGACCTGGGCTTCGGCGCGGTGCTAACGACCGCTCAGCTGAAACTGCAGGCCGCCCTCCCAGTCGAACTGGCAGAGCGCACCCGGCGCATCCAGGACCGGTTCCACCTCGATGCACCAGCCTGGTTCCGAGACGCCGATCCGGTACCGTATCTGGCGCCGGTCGCACAGGCGGTGTGGGAACAGCGGGTGCTGGTCGCGCACTACCGGCGTTGGCGCGGTGAGGTCCACCGGGAACTGCACCCCCTCGGTATCGTCCTCAAAAGTGGAATCTGGTACCTGGTGGCGCTCGCCGACGAGGCTGTGCGGACCTACCGGATATCACGGCTCTTGGCCGTGGACATCACGGACGAAGTCTTCGAACGACCAGCCGGATTCGATCTGGCCGCCTACTGGGAGGAGTCCTCTCGGCAGCTGGAGGACTCGCTTCACCAGGAAACCGCGCGACTGCGGATCTCTCCCCGGGCACAGCGTCTGCTGCCCATACAGTTCGGCGCGGTGGGCACGCGCGCCCTTGAAAGCGCTGGGCCACCGGACCACGAAGGATGGGTGCAGGTGGAGATGCCGGTTGAGGCACAGGCCGTTGCGGTCGGCGACCTGCTCAGACTCGGCACAGAGGCAGAGGTACTCGGCCCACCCGAACTGAGGCAAGCCATCGCCAAGGCCGTAGCCGTGCTCGCACACCGCTACGCGGCAGCACCCTGAACTCCTCCGGCGCCGTCTCAATTGCTCTTCTCCCTGACGGGCACGACGAAGCAGTGATACGACTCCCCGCACTATGCAGCATGGGTCACGAAGTGGGTTCTCCTCGGCGGTCAACCGCAGGTCCGCCACCGTCGAGCGAGCCGTTTGCTCGGCGACCCGACCGGGGTAGAGGCAGGCTGAGCTCAGGTGGTCTGCTGCGCGCCCGCCCAGACAGCGGGGGTCCGCAGCGCCCAGGGGGCGGCCTGCTCCAATTGCCCGGCGAGCCGGAAGAGCAGGTCCTCGCGCCCGTACCCCGCGGCGAACTGGATGCCGATGGGGAGACCGCTCGCGGGGTCGCTCTCCACCGGGACGGACATCGCCGGGGTGCCGGCCACGTTGAACGCGGCGGTGAACGGTGAGCGATGGAGGACCTGCCGGATCCAGCCGAGGCCGTCTGCACCCTCGGCCCCCTCGGCGTACGTGCCCAGCGGGACTGGCAGTTCGGGCAGGGTTGGCGTCAGCAGGAGGTCGTGGCCGGTGAAGTACCGGCCGATCGCGCGCGCGACGCTGTTGCGCATCGCCAGCGCGTGGACGAACTCGGCCCCGCCGACCCGCTGTCCGTAGGCGTAGCTTGCCAGCGTCTCGGGTTCCAGGGTGGTGGAGTCTACGGGCCCTCCGAGGGCTGCGGCGAAGCCGTCGATCCAGGTCACCAGGTTGGTGCTCCACAGGCGGGCGTTGGCCAGGACGAACTCCTCCCAGTCGACGCCGAGTTCGACGCTGACCTCGGTCACGCGGTGTCCCAGTGACTCGACGAGTCGGGCGGTGCGCAGCGTGGCGTCGAGGACGGCGCCGTCGACGGCCCGGCCACCCCAGGGCTGCGTGACGAGCCCGATCCGCAGACTGCCGGGCGAGCGGGTGACCTCCTGCGCGTAGGGCCGCTCCGGCTGCGGGGCCGTGTAGGGGTCGCCGACCTCGGGGCCGTGGACGAGGTCCAGCAGCGCGGCGCTGTCGCGCACCGAGCGGCTGAGGACGCCGTGGACGGCGAGCCCGTTGAAGACCTCGTCCGCGTCGGGGCCCATGGATGTCCGGCCGCGGGTCGGCTTCAGTCCGAACAGGCCGTTGGCGGCGGCGGGGACGCGGAGGGAACCCGCCGCGTCCGTGGCGTGCGCGAGCGGCACGATGCCCGCGGCGACGGCGGCTCCGGAGCCCCCGCTGGAGCCGCCGGGGCTGCGGGCCGGGTCCCAGGGGTTGCGGGTGGCGCCGTACAGGACGCCTTCGGTGGTGGTGCTGTATGCGAACTCCGGGGTTGCCGTGCGTCCGAGGGTCACCAGTCCGGCGCGGCGGAAGCGGGCCATGAGCGAGGAGTCGGCCCCGGCGACGTTCCCCGCGGCGAGCCGGCTGCCCAGCTCGGTGCGCTTGCCGGCCATCGCGACGGCGAGGTCCTTGATCAGAAAGGGCACTCCGGCCAGCGGCGTGCTGCCGGGCGTCGGTGCATCCTCGGCCGGCCAGGTCTCCACGACGGCGTTGAGCTGCGGATTCACCGCGTCGGACGCCAGCTGGGCGGTCGCGGCGAGTTCCGCAGTGGTCACCTCGCCGCAGGCCACCAGCTCGGCCAGGCCGATGCCGTCGTAGGTCGCGTACTCGGAGAGCTTCATCTTCGTCCGTTCCGTTCCGCTAGGGAGGCTCGACATCCGATTCGCTATACCGATCGGTATCGGATGAGACCGATCGGTATCGCAAAGGACTGGTCGGTACCGTAGCATTGCCGCCGTGGACGTCGTGGACAGAGTCAGCAGGCAGAGCCGGGTGGCCAAACTGCCGCCCCGGGAGCGGATCCTCGACGCGGCGGAGGAACTCTTCTCACGCGAGGGGATCAAGGCGGTCGGTGTCCAGGCGATCGCCGACCGGGCCGCGACCACCAAGATGGCGCTGTACCGGCACTTCGCGACCAAGGACGCACTGGTCGAGGAGTGGCTGCGGATCGTCGCCGCGGACTACACCGCCGTGTTCGACCGGCTGGCGCAGCAGCACCCGGACGAGCCTCGGGAGCAGATCCTGGGCATGGCCCGGTTCATCGCCGACGGCCTACCGGGGCTCTCCCACCGGGGCTGCCCGTTCATCAACTCCCTCGCGGAGCTGCCCGACCGCACCCACCCGGCGCGGCGGCTGATCGAGGCCCACAAGGCCGGCCAGCTGCGCCGTCTTACCGACCTGTGCACCCGGGCCGGGCTGCCCGACCCGGACGAGGCTGCCGCGGAGCTCACCTTCCTCCTCGAGGGGGCCCAGGTGAGCGCCCAGAACGGCAGCGTCGGGCACGCGGGCGAGCGGCTGATGCGCATTGTCCGCTCTCTCCTGCTACGGGACGGAGCGGGTGCGGCGTAGCAGATGGCTGCGGGTCCAGCACCATGAGGCCGGCGGATCCGCCGGCGGCGGCCCTACGCGTGGGGCCGCCGCCGGCCAATCAGCGCCCCGCCGGGCCCGTTTCCCTCAAGCAGCACGCGGCGGGACCGCAATCGAACGGCTCCGAGGTCTGGTGCTGTCGGAAGTGCTGAGCATCTGCTGTCGGAACCCGGGTTCTGGCCCAAGTCTTGTGGGGCGCTGACACGTTGCGTTCGACATTCCCTCCCAAGGACTGGTTCGAGCGCCACTTCGAGCCGCTCGACGGCGTGAACCCCGTGTTCATACGCCGCACCGCATCCCTTCGACTGGTCCAGATGGTCGCCGGCGGGTCTCTCGGCGAAGCCGCACACTTTCTTGGCATCACCGACCCGAGCCGCTCCTGGCAAGGCCGGATCTACTCCGGCGCCGGTCACGTCCACAGCAGTGCCAGGACCCAGGGCGACCCACTCGCTTTCGAGGCAGCCCTCCAGGCACCCCGAGGGTGCGTTCGACGGTCCACCTGCGAGGGAGGACGGCGAATCCCGGGATCGCGGGATCGCGGGATCGCGGCGGACGATGCGCATGTCGATACCGAGGGTGGCGGCGTGCTCGGCGAGGTGTTGGCGATAGCCGCCGTCGACCCAGGTCTTGCGGATACCGGGATGCTCGGCGGCGATGCGTTCGATCAGCCCCTGACCTGCGATTGAGTCCTGAACGCTTGCGGCTGTGACCAGGACGCCGAGCAGGAGTCCGACGGTGTCGATGACGCGCTTCCTGCCGACGATGTCTTCTTCCCGACGTCGATGCCCTGGCCGGCGGTGTGGACGTTGGTGGAGTTCTTGATGCTCTGGGAGTCGATGATGCAGGCGGCCGGCTCCTCCCCCGGCCTTCCTGCCTACGGATTTGGCGTCCGAGCAGGCTGTTGAGCTGGTCGAAGACGCCCTCTTCCTGCCATCGGGCGAAGTAGGCGTAGACGGTGTTCCAGTGCGGGTAGCACCGCTCACGTTGGAACGGCTCGTCCAGCCCGTCGTGGAGATCTGCGACTTCTCCGGTGTGGTGCCCTGGAGGCTGACCGCTCGGGAGATCGACCGCTACTTCGCCGACCCCGGGAAGCGGGCCCACGCGACGGCCCGCACGAAGATGAACGGGATCGACGGCTACTTCGCCTTCCTGGGACAGCGCTACGCAGGGGAGATCGCGACCAAGGAGAACACGTCGCAGATGCGGCAGGACCGAATCCTGGACGAGGCCGCCGTCACCGCTGATCCGCTCCACCTGATGCGGCTGTCCGGGATCGGGGAGTCGGCCGCTATGCGCTACGTCAGCGCGGCCCATCCGGAGAAGACCGGGTTGCTTCCGCGCTGACCGGGCGGGTCGGGAAAGAAGACGTGCCCCAGGGCAGCCGACACGTTGACGGCTGCAAGTGTGAGTGGTTGAATACTCACATGAGCAAGGAACGAGCCCGCCAGTTGTCCACCGCCGAGGAACGCCGTGAGACGGTGCTGCGCACCGCCATCGGCGCCTTCGCGGCGCGGGGCTACTGGGGGACCACGACGACCGAGGTGGCCAAGGCGGCCGGCATCTCCCAGGCCTACGTCTACCGGCTCTTCCCGAGCAAGGAGGCGCTGTTCGCGGCCGTGGTCGAGCACTGCTTCGTCCAGGTGCGGGCAAGCCTGGAGAGCGCTGCCGCCGAGGCCACGGGCAGCTCGCCGGAGGTGGTGCTCAAGACCATGGGCGACGCCTACGCCCGGCTGATCAGCAACAACGACCTCATGCTGATCCAGCTGCACGCCCAGGCCGCGGCCGTCTCCGAGCCCGCCGTGCGCGAGGTGGTTCGCCGTGGCTACGCGCGGCTGGTGGAGTACGTGCGCGGCGCCTCCGGCGGCAGCGAGGAGCAGATCCAGCAGTTCTTCGCCGTCGGCATGCTGTGCCACCTCATCGTCTCGATGGGAACGGACGAGACGGACGGGCCCTGGATGCGGACGCTGGCGGCAGGCGTCACGCACTACTGAGCAGGACGGTCGGCGGGGTGCGCCCCGCCCTCCTTTTGGCCGCAAGAGTGAGTGGTGAACCACTCATATTTTTCGCTCACGAGAGTGAGTGGTCAACCACTCATGGAGGGTTCGATGTCCAGGACTTCCGGCGCCACCACAAGCCCCGGGGCCGCGCTCGCGGCCCTGGCCGGGGCGCAGTTCACCGTCATGCTGGCCACCTCGATCGTGAACGTGGCCCTGCCGCAGATCCGCGCGGGCGTCGGCCTGTCGGACAGCGGCACCACGTGGGTGGTCAACGCCTACGGTCTGGCCTTCGGGGCGCTGCTCCTGGCCGGCGGTCGCGCCGCGGACCTGCTGGGCCGGCGGACGGTCCTGCTGGCCGGCCTCGCGCTGTTCGGTGTCTCCTCGGTGGCCGCGGGGCTCGCGTCATCCTCCGGCATCCTGATCACGGCGCGGGCCGTCCAGGGCCTCGGGGCCGCGGCGATCGCCCCCGCAGCCCTGGCCCTGGTCATGGATCTGTTCCCGCCCGGCCCCGGGCGGGGCAGGGCGCTGGGTGTGTGGGGCGCGGTCTCCGGTGCGGGCGGCGCGGCCGGGGTGCTGCTCGGCGGGGTGCTCACCCAAGCGCTCAGCTGGCCGTGGATCTTCTACGCCGTCGCGACCGGCGCCTTCCTGGTCCTGGCCGCAGCCGCCGCCTTCGTGACCACGACGCCGGTGCGCGAGAGCGGGCGGTTCGACGTGCTCGGCACCGCCACCGTCACGCTCGCGCTGACCGCCCTGGTCTGGGGGCTGACCACGGCCCGCCGCTCCGGCTGGACCGATCCACAGGTCCTCGGCGCCTTCGCAGCCGCCGCAGGGATGACGGCCGCCTTCGTCCTGATCGAGCGCCGCCACCCGAACCCGCTCCTGCCGCCACGCCTGTTCGCCGCGGGACGTGTCACGGCCGGCAACGTGCTGATGGCGCTGCTCGGCTCGGTCTGGATCGCCCTGTTCTTCTTCCTTCCGCTCCACCAGCAGCAGGTACTCGGCTCCAGCCCGCTCCTCACCGGCCTCGGCCAGCTCCCGCTCGCCGCAGCCAACATGCTCGGCTCCACGCTCGCCCCGCGGATCTCCCGCCGCATCGGCGCCACCGCCACCGTCACCGGCGCACTGCTCACCGAGGCAGCCGGCCTGCTGTGGCTCTCGCAGATCAGCGCCCACGGCAGCTACCTCGCCGACATCCTCGGCCCGAGCATCCTCATCGGACTGGGCCTGAGCACCGCGTTCGTCCAACTGACCGCGCTGTCCGTCGAGGGCGTCGCCCGACAGGACTCCGGCCTGGCCGGCGGACTGGTCAACACCACCCGCCAGGTCGGCGGCGCGATCGGCCTGGCCGTCCTGGCCACCCTCGCCGGCACCGTCACCGCACACGCCGCGACCCACCAGCCCCACCTGGAAGCGCTCACCGCCGGCTACCGCGCTGCCTTCGGCATCTCAGCCGCGGTCCTGGCCGCCACCGCCCTGCTCGCCGCAGCCCTGACCCGACGCGGCAGCACCCCCACCGCAGGGGAACCCGTTCCCGCCGGCCCCGCCTCAACCGCCGCGCGCGCCAACTGATCCACCGCCGGACCGAACCAACCACCAGGCCCAGCACCGGGCCAGATACCACCACCCGATCACCCGAGAGGAACCACCGCCATGTTCACCATCGACGAGACCGCCCCCGTCATCGTTCGCCTGTCCACCGTGATCGACGCCCCGATCGAGACGGTCTGGGCCCTGCACACCGACATCGACTCCTGGGCCGGCTGGAACGCCGACGTCGACCAGGCCGAGCTCGACGGCCCGCTCCAGCCCGGCAACTCCTTCCACTGGAAGACCCACGGCCTGGACATCACCTCCACCGTCCGCGAGATCGTCCCCGGCGAGCGACTGGTGTGGGGCGGTCCCGCCAACGGCATCGAGGGCGTCCACGTGTGGACCTTCGAGCAGACCGGCGACCAGGTCACCGTCCACACCGAGGAGTCCTGGAGCGGCGCGCCTGTCGACGCCGCCGCCGAGGAGCTCGGCCAGGCCCTGGAGCACTCCCTGACCACGTGGCTGGCGAGCCTCAAGGCCCGCGCCGAGCAGCAGCGCTGACACCACCCCCGCCCGGCCCGCGATCCGACTCCTTACCTCACGGCGCACCCGACCGTACGAACTCACCAGAGAGGTTCCTGCCATGTCCAGCAAGCCCTACCTGACCGGCCACTACACCCCCGTCACCGACGAGGTCACCGCCTTCGGCCTGACCGTCGAGGGCACCCTGCCCCCGGAGCTGACCGGCCGGCTGATCCGCAACAGCCACAACCCCAAGCCCGGCGTCACCCCCACCCACTGGTTCAAGGGCAGCGGCATGGTCCACGGCATCCGCCTGCGCAACGGCCAGGCCGAGTGGTACCGCAACCGCTGGGTCCACACCCCGGCCCTCGACGGCGCCCCCTACATGACCGACCACGGCCCCGACATGACCGCCAGCACCGCCGGCACCCACGTCATCGAGCACGCCGGCCGCCTGCTCGCCCTCTGCGAGGCCAACTTCCCCTTCGAGCTCACCCCGGAGCTGGAGACGGTCGGCGCCTACGACTTCGACGGCAAACTGCGCAGCGCGATGACCGCCCATCCCAAGACCGACCCGGTCACCGGCGAGCTGCACTTCTTCGGGTCCTCCCCGTTCCCGCCCTACCTGATGTACTACGTCGCCGACGCCAAGGGCCAGATCACGCACAGCTTCGAGGTGCCCGGTGCCAGCGCCTCCCTCAAGCACGACTTCGCGATCACCCGAAACCACGTCGTGTTCGTCGAGGGCACCGTCACCTTCGACCCGAACGAGCACTCCGGCATCCCCTACGGCTGGAACGACGCCCAGCCCGCCCGCATCGGCGTCATGCCCCGCGGGCCGCAGGGAGCCTCGAAGATCCGCTGGTTCGCCATCGAGCCGGGCAACATGCTGCACGCCGCCAACGCCTACGAGGACGCCCGGGGCCGCATCGTCCTGGAGGGCCCGACCGTGGACCGCGAAGGCTTCCAGCTCTCCTGGAACTGGTGGGTCGGCGCCCCGGGCCGCGGAACCGAGCCCAACACCCGCTCCTACAACCGCCGCTGGGTCGTCGACCTGACCGCCGGCCGCGTCGACGAGCAGATCATCGACGACCTCGCGGTCGAGTTCCCCACCCTCAACGAGGACTACCTCGGCGCCGAGAACCGCTACCAGTACGCGGTCTCCTTCCCCGACCAGAAGGGCTTCGGCGGCTACGGCATCGTCAAGTACGACCGCACCACCGGCAGCCGCAGCATCCACCAGGCCGGCGACGCCCGCCTGCCCAGCGAGGCCGTCTTCGTCCCCGCCGCGGGCGCCACCCGCGAGGACGACGGCTACCTCCTCACCGTCGTCTCCGACCTCAAGCAGGACGCCTCCCAGCTCCTCGTCCTGGATGCCTCCGGCCTCGACACGATCGCCACCGTCCACCTCCCGCGCCGCGTCACCGGCGGCATCCACGGCTCCTGGATCCCCGACACCGACCTCGACACCCCCCGCGCCTGAATCACCCCACCGCCCCGGGGACGCGCAAGCAGCCCGCCGGCCCGACCCCGGGGCCGCCCCCAACGTCACTCGACCCACCCCATGAAAGGCGACCACCATGCGCGCCCTCGCCACCGCAGCTCTCGCCACCGCTACCGCCACGCTCGTCCTCGCCGCCTCCGGCACCGCCACCCAGGCGCTCGCCGACAACCAGCCCGCCGCCCCCACCACCCTCGCCGCCCACTGCGGCAACACCCGGATCGACCAGACCGCCCCCGTCATCACCCGCGACAACATCCTCATCCACGCACCCCTGCACACCATCTGGAAGATCCAGACCGACGTCGAGAAGTGGCCCACCTGGCAGCCCGACGTCGTCACGGTCGTCAAGGACACCCCCGGCAGCCTGCGCCCCGGCTCCGTCTTCCGCTGGACCACCGAGGGACTGAACATCACCTCGACCGTCAAGACCGTCGGACACGGCACGTGCCTCGCGTGGGGCGGACCTGCCCAGGGCATCACCGCGATCCACGTCTGGACCTTCACTCCGACCCGCGACGGCATCCTCGTCCACACCGAGGAGTCCTGGACCGGCGCCCCGGTCCTCGCCAACCGGACCGTCCTGCAGGCCGCCCTCGACAACTCCCTCCGCAACTGGGTCAACAACCTCAAGCACGAGGCCGAGACCCGGGCCGCCGCCCAGTAGCCCGCACCCAGCGAACCCTGGACCCGACCAGGCCCGCCCCGATCAAGCCACCCCACCCGGACACCCCCAACCGGGGAGGGGACAGCGCGCCCCAACCCCGAAGGCGGCGCGCAGAGCCCCGCCCGCACCCCCGCGGGCGGGGCTCCTCGCATCCCCAGACGAGGCAGCTATCGGCCGGCCCGCTTACGAACCCGCACGCCATGGCCACTCAGCTCGGCTACCGGCACGCGGGTTCCTGACGCTTCGCGAAGAGGAATCCGCGAACCTGCGCGCTTCGCGGGAAGACGTCCTCGAAGCTCGGGACGAGTCCCTCCGGGGCGGGTCCGGTCGCTGCGGTCAGGTGGTCGTCCTGCGGGCGGCACGGCGGCGGGACCTGTTCCTTCGCAGCGTCGCGACGGTGCCGGCGACGACGCAGGCGCTCAGGAACCCGAACAGAGCGCCTCCCAGGGCCTTCCCGTCGGGGACGGACACGGCGATCGCGAAGACCCACCACAGCGATCCCACCGCGAGGGCGGCCCGGTCGTTCTTCAGCAGCAGGAGGAAGGACCGGTCAGGACGCCTGCGCATCACCACGGCTTCCGACAGGCCCAGGGCCGAGACGATGAAGATCGGCAGGAACACGGACATCAGCAGCCGTGGCACCCAGGCCGCCGCCGAGAGCGATGCTGCAGGTCTCCCCGCGGTCGAAGTAGATCGTGCCGGTCACGTACCCCCACGTGACCTTGGGGTCGGCCACCACGGGGAAGGCCGTGATGTGTGGCCCGCTTCAACATTCGGTCCTTCCAGTGGTCGAGGCAGTCGTCCTCGCGCGAAGCGTCGAGACGACCCGCCGGAGCAGAGCAGCCGCGCCGGATGCGCCTTCCGGGCCACAACCGCCGCCCTCCCCGGCCAGGGGCTGAGCAGCAGTCAATGTCCTTCGCCAGCAGTGCAAGAGGGGCTCTCGGGCGACGGCTTCGGCGACGGCAGGAACGAGGTTATCCGTCAACGAACCAACGAGGTGGTCGGTTCGGACAGCAGTTGCTGCAGAACACCCCTGCAAGATCCTGCAGGGCAACCAGGCAACCGACCCGCGAGACGGCCCGCAACGGCTCGCCGCCACCTGCCCCGGCGGATTTTGGGCCTCGAGCCGGCCGCTGTTGCGGCACACCTCGGGTGCCGGTCGGGGGGCTTCACGGTCCGTCGAAAGTTCTTTGAAACATCCTGGTGCCCCCGGGACGTCATAGGGCGGACATCACGAGGGGACGGGAGAGGGCAGTGGGCGAAGCTCGACGGCGGGCGGCCATGGAGGAGGAGTTCGTCGCGTTCGCGACGGCCCGCTCCGGGCCGCTCTACCGGTCGGCGTACTTCCTGACCGGAGGCGACGCACACCTGGCCGAGGACCTGGTGCAGGAGACCCTGGGCCAGATGTACGCGCAGTGGCACCGGCTGTACCGGCCGAGTTGGGCCGGCAGGATCGACAACGCGGCGGGGTACGCACAGACGGTGCTGGTCCGGGCGTTCCTGACGCACCGACGCAGGCGCAGCAGTGGCGAGCGGCCCAGCCTGGTGCTGCCGGAGGTGTCGGCGCACGAGCGGGACGCGGCGCTGCGGCTGGCGTTGGTCGATGCGCTGGCCCGACTGCCGCCGCGGGACAGGGCGGTGGTGGTGCTCCGGTACTGGGAGGACCGCAGCGTGGAGGAGACCGCGGCGATCGTCAAGGACAGTTCGTCGGCTGTTCGGACCAGGTGCACCCGGGCGCTGGCCCGGCTGCGGTCCCTGCTGGGGGCGGATCTGGCGGAGTTGGTGGCGCCGTGAGCGGGCGGGACGAGTCAGATCATGGACGGATCTTCGGTGAGTGGAGTGGTGAAGTGACCGGCCGGGACGAGGAGTTCGAGTTGCGGTTGAGCGCGGTGTTCGGACGGGCCGGCGCCGGCCTCGAAGCGGACGGGGCTGCCCGGCTGGTGGACGGTGGCCTTGAGGCCGGACGGCGGCGCAGGCGGGGACGGCGGCGCACGGTGCTGCTGGCCGGCGGACTGACGCTGGCCGTCGCGGCGGGGGCGAGCGTGCTGACCGTCCCGTCCGCAGTGCCGGGGCGGGCCTCGGGGGCGCTGGCCGTCGCCTCCTCGGCGGGCGCGCCGGCGCCGCTCGACCACGGGGTGACCATTCTCCTGATCGGGCTGCAGTCGACGACCGACGCCCAGGGACGGCCGGCGCCCGCGGACCTGCGCCGCGGGGAACTCCACGCCGGGGCCGACGACGTGGACGTCACGGACACCATGGTCCTGGTGCATGTCCCGGCCGGCGGAGGGGCGGTGCGTCAGCTGTCGATTCCCCGGGACGTGCTGGTCGACGCGGGCGGCGGCAGGCAGATGAGCATCAACCAGGTCTACTCGCAGGCCGAGATCGCGGAACTGCCCCGGCTGCGGGGCCAGGGTGTCTCCGGAGCCGAACTGCGCTGGCGGGGGCGGGAGGCCGGGCGGGCCGCACTGATCCGGTCGGTGCAGGAGCTGACGGGGGTGCCGGTGGACCACTTCGCGGAGGTCTCGATGACCGGCTTCTACCGGGTCGCGCAGGCCGTCGGCGGGGTGCCGGTCTGTCTGAACCACGCGGTGGACGACGCGTGGAGCGGAGCGGCGCTGCCCGCCGGGCGCTCGGAGCTCGGGCCCGCGCAGGCGCTGGCCTTCGTCCGGCAACGGCACGGGGTGGGCGACGGATCGGACCTGGGGCGGACCCGGCGCGCCCAGGCGTTCCTCGCGGGGGTACTGCAGAAGCTGCGTGACGGTGGGGCCGTGGGGGACGCCGGGAAGCTGGGGGCGCTGTACGACGCGTTGAAGGACGACTTGGTGGTCGACGAGGGGTGGAGCCCTGTGGACTTCGTCCGCCAGGTGCCCGCGCTCGCGCGCGGACAGGCCCAGGCCTCGACGCTACCGGTGCAGCCGAACGGGGCTTCGCTGGTGGCGGAGCCGGGGAAGGCCAAGGAGATCCTGACCGGTGAGGGCACGGGTGGAACCCCGGCCGGGAACGGAGTGCCCTGCGTCGACTGAGAAGGGACGGCCGTGAGCCGGGCGGCGCTCGGCACGGGGCGGGGGTGGATGCTTCCTGGAAGGCGACGGTCCGGGTGTGCCAGGTCGGAGCCATGACGAGCGGCATTGGCTGCTTCATCCGCGAGCTGACGATCGGGTCCGTCGCCGACGCCTCCGGGCGTCGGAGCTTCGCACGACGCACCGGTCCGTAGGCCCCGAGACCTTCGCCGTCGAGTTCGGCGGGTCCAGGTCGCGTCACGGATCTCACTTCCGGCTCGAAGCAGGCCGGCGCCCATCGGCGTGGTGGTGTGCCGCACGGTGTTGCCGCTGCGAATGCCGGGGGCCAGGCCGGCGGTGCGGAGGAACACCGGCGGCCCGGTTCGGCGGGTCGCGAGCTGCGCCGCAGTGCATGAGACTGGCTGACGTGACCACCGCTCCCGAGCCTTCCCGGCGGAACGACGCTGTCCGTGTACTCGTCGCGTATGCCGGTGTCCACGGCTCGACCCGGAGCATCGCCGAACGCATCGCCGCTCGACTGGAGGAGCAGGGCGCACAAGCCGACGTGCTCCCCGTTGAGGCCGTGGAAGATCCGAGTGAGTACGACGTGTTCGTTGTGGGCAGTGCCGTTCATGACATGGCGTGGCTTCCCACGGCACTGACGTTCGTGCACGAAGCCTCGGAGCTGCTGATGCGGCGAGGCGCGTGGCTTTTCAGCGTGGGGATGCCGGCCGCCCTGCGAGGCCCGTGGAAGGCGCTCGTCGCCAGGGAGGAAGACCATGTGGTCGGCGGCCTGATCGACGAACTGCACCCGCGCGGTCACCGCCTGTTCTCAGGTGTCATCAAGCCCGAGCACCTGAAGCGGGCCGGCCGGGTGAAGTTCCAGGCCATGGGCCTGCGCTACGGCGACTACAGGGACTGGACCGCGGTGGACGCATGGGCCCGCGAGATCGGCCTCCGGGTGCTCGGACGCAGCGCGGAGGGCGATGACGCTCCGGCGTGACACTGCGGTGTGCCGGCCCGGCTCGGTGGTGGGGCGAGTCGTCGGCGAAGATTTCCCAGAGATGGTCGTAGCGGCCGCATTCGTCGTATTCACACTTCGCCGTCACCCGCTACGGCGACAAAGTGGAGCGGTCGACCTGCACCGGCACCCCGTCTCCGGGGCCTGCAACACCCCGTCCGGGCGCACCTTGCGCTTGGAGCGGGCGGCGGAGCAGGGTCCTTCCCGGGGGCTTGGGTCAGGTGGCGGCTGGTAAGGCGAGCCCGACGATGCCCTCCTGCGGCTGGTCACCGCCGTGCTCTTCGAACTGCACGACGAATTGATCGTTTTCCCCCGCCGCTATCTGCCCGAGGGCAGCAGGTGCCAGCTCTACCCCCAAGCTCTCCGACGGCGCCCCCGCGCTACCCGACACCACGCACACCATCCTGGATTGATCGGCTACACCACTCGGCGGGGCACGACCGCGACGAGAGGCTCTCGGTCGCCGGTGGAAGCTGTCCGGTTCAAATACCTGCACCTGCCCCACCTCAGTGGATGAACAGATCGGCCCACTGTTCGGTGCGGACGAACCCCATGCCCTCATACCGGCGGGCCGCGGGGTTTCCGGCGGTGACGGACAGACCGAGCGCGGGAAGTCCTGCCTCGGCGGACAGCCACAGAACGTGGCGCAGCAGCAGCGCGCCGATGCCGCGATAGGCGGGTTCGGGGTCGCGGAAGACCTCGGAGATCCAGGGTCCCTCCAGGGGCGGGGCGCCGGGGCAGTCGTGGGCGAGCACAGCGGCGACGGCGGTGTCGCGTTCGGTGTCGATCAGGACGGTGCTGGTGGGCAGGAGCGGCCCCATCAGGGTGCCGTTCATGAGCCGCTGCAGATCGTCGAACGTGCTCATGCCGTGGTCGGGGTGCCCAGGCGGGTAGGCCGCCCGGTACGCGGCTCGCAGGGCCTGCGGGTCCACCGCCTCCGCCGCGAACGGGGCGAGCTTCTCCGGCAGCCGAACCGGTCCGGGCGGCTTCGAGGAGCCGCTCAGCGCGTGGGTGTAGGTGTCGAACTCGCGTTCCACGCGCGCGCCCCGTTCGGCCAGGGCCCTACCCAGCAACGCCTGCGTCGTCGTGCCCCAGCCCGCCAGGTCCACCACGACGCGCTCCGCAACGGCGGCTAGCGGGGCACCTTCCGCCGGACACAGATCCTCCGCCCAGCGGACACCCTCCCGGCTCTCCTCCTCGTAGTAGGCGAGCGGCTTTCCCTCAGCATCCCGCACGACTTCGGTGGCACTGTTCACTGATGGCTCCAACTCCTCAAGGACACGCGGCCGCAGAAGTCACGGGCTGCCCGCCGTATCCGCGTCAATCATGATGCCCGAGCGCCGCGCGGCAGCAGGAGGCGGGAACGAGGTGATCCCCCGGCACCAGCTCCCCCCGGGGTCGGCACGGGAAGCACCAGCGGGCCCAGCCCCTCCACCTCCCGATCGCTGACGCGCCGCGGGCACTCCAACCGGTCCGTGCCGGCCTCCTCGGTCAGTTCCAGCGGCGCCTCCACCTCCCCGCCGGTCGAGCCCCGGTACGTCCGACTCTGGCGCGTGTGGAGCGGACGGTCAGCGTGGAAGGTCGTAGTCGTCGGCGGTGCATTCGGTGAGAGCGACCGCGAGCAAGGGAAGTGTCCGCCCGGAAATAGAGCCGGACGGGGTCGTCCCGATTCGCCGGGCGCCCATGGCCAGGTAGAAAGGCTCGGCATTGGGGTCCGCGTCGATGGTCAGACGCGTGAAGCCGATGCTGCGCGCATTCGCGATGACGTGCTCGAACAGGCGGCGGCCAATTCCCTGACCGATGCTGGCCGGCTCGACGAAGAGCATGCCCATGGCCCCCTGCGGCGGGCTTCCTTCAAGGGTTGAGAAGCCCAGGATGCGACCGTCGTGCTCCGCCACGGCGGTCCGCAGGCTATCGATCTCCGATGCGGAGACGGTCAGTTCGTCCCGGCACGCAGCCATGAACGCCTCGTCGTAGCCCCAGTAGGCCTTGGACCGAAGCGCCAGTTCGCTCAGGCTGTCCGCCTCGGTCCTCTTCGCCGCCCTGATCAGCATCGTCCCTCCCTGACTCGCGGTGCACCACGTCTCGCTCGACCGACTTCGGCACGTCTGGTCTACAGAACCGCGCCGAGGGCCGCAAACGTGAGTGCGTGAACGCCGCATCCGTAAGGCCGTCCGGGGCCGCGGGAACTTCCCGGTCGAACGCTCACACCGCATCGAGGCCGAGGAGTTGTACCGCATGCTCGCCGGTGTCGTCATCGACGACACCGGCGTCCTCAACGACAAACTCCGAGAATGGGAGGACAACGACAACTTCCACCGCCCCCACGGCGCTCTCGGCGGCCAGACCCCCTACGAACGCCTCAAGCAGAGAACCCGGACCCGGATGTAACCAAGCTCTGGCAGAGGCGCACCTAGGCTCCTCGAGTCGGTCCCTGTCCCGCCAGAATGTCGGCGAAGACGATCACGACCGCGCTCTCGCCGTACTGCGCCGACCGCTCCTTCCGGAAATCACCGCTCCGCACGAGGATCTGGCTGATGTGGATCTTGGTGCCGATGGGGAAGGTCATCTCCTCCTCGGACTGGTTGTTCCTTCCGAGCGCCCTTCCCCGGTGGTCCTCCGGGAGGCCGAACTCCCAGACGATCTCCTTGCCGGCCACGTACGTGTGGGTCAACGGATCGCCGTACGTGGTCGACAGGATCGCCGGCCACTCGATCGTCTGGTCGACCGGGACGTAGCCACCGTCGGGGTGGCTCTCCTGCTGCTTGAGGATGCCGCCGAACGACTCGTAGACGTGCTTGCTGTCGCCCCGTACCACGTTGCCGTCCGCGTTGGCGGGGGGCGTCGTGAAGTCGTCCCACACGCCGTTGATCCGGGCGAAGATGTCGAAGGTGTCCGCGAGATGCTTCTCGTCCCACGCCTCCGTGGTCTGCTCGTCCGCGTAGCCCCGCGCCATGGCGACACTGCGCCACGCGTCGAGCACCTCGCTCTCCTTCGACTTGTAGGAGAAACCGGGGGTGGCGATCTCGCCGGGGGTGAAGCCGACCTGCCCGAGGGCCGCGAGGAGAGGGTTGATCCGGCGGTAGTCGGCGCTGAGGTAGTTCTCGCCGAGGTCGAGGTCCTTCTGCTTCTGCTTGGCCGCGAGGACCGCCGGGTCCAACTCCAGGGCACGAGCCGCTTCGTACTCCGCGCGGGACGCCTCCCGCTCCTCGACCGTCCCCCACGACTTGTCCTTGAGGGAAGCCCGGGGCTTCTTGCCGTCCGTGCCCGCGGAGATCAGATAGGACCCGAAGCCGAAACTGAGGATCGTCTGCCCCTCGACGTCCCCCTCGTCCGTGTGCTTGACGACCTGGGTCCCCTTCGGGAGGCCCGCCGCGAGGGTGCGCTGCACGGATGCCTCCGCCGCACCGGCCGTCCCGGTCCCGGGGCCGGCCGAACGCTGCACGTCGGAGGAGGCCTGGGGGGCCGGACGGCTCATCACCGCGCGGGCGTTGGCCTCGGCCTCGCGCTCGAAGCGGTCGGAGGGGTCGGAGACCTTCAGCCCGTTGCCGTTGTCGGCACCGCTGACCGGTCCCTGGCGCTGCTGGATGACATGGGTGAGCTCGTGGGCGAGGGTGTGCGCGTCGCCCCCGCCCTCGCCGATGACGATGTCGTGGCCGGAGGTGTAGGCACGCGCGCCGACCTCGGCGGCGGACGCCTTCGCGGCGCCGCCGGTGTGGATGCGTACGTCGGAGAAGTCGGCGCCGAGGCGGGACTCCATGTCCGTACGGGTGGCCTGGTCCAGAGGCCGGCCGGGGCCGCGCAGGACATTGTGGACGGAGGAGCGCTGAATGGCCGGGGCCGCGGCGCGCTGGACGGCGGGGCCCTCATGGCCACGGCCGTCCCCGTGCCGGTGTTCCTTTTCGTCCGGGCCGTGGCCGGCCCGGCGGAGCATCTGGACGACCGCCGCGTTGCCCACGGTGGCCTGGAGGACGAGCAGTCTTGACCGTGGGTGCCCGGCCTGGGCGGCCGCGTGCCTCGCCTCCCGGCCGGGCTTGACCCTGGTGGCTTCCTCGTTCTCCCGCTTGCGCATCGGGCTCCGCTCCTCCTTGGATCGTCGGCAACGTCCCACTCAACCCGACAGCCACGGCGCGGCGGAAGGTACTTCAGGGCAGAGTCGGGGGTCCCCGCGACGGTCTCCCGCGGCACTTCCGTACAGGCGGCACGGCAGCAGGATGTGGAGCCCCCGGCGCGGTCGACGGGAACCACCACCCCGGACCGGCCAGGCGCGTGTTCCCGAGCCGGCAGGGCCGATCCGGGCGGTGTCCCGGACATTGCCGGGGCAGCACCCGCCGAGATCCCCAGGGAGAAGCAGTCGGCGCCCGCCGACTTATGGACAAGCGGGCACTGAGCTGCACAAACGCCACTTCCGGCGGCGCCGCCTGACGCAGCCTCAAGTAGCAACCCCAGAGGCAACCCGCGCCGGGGCGGCTGCGGCGTGTGTGACTTCGCATCACAGTTGGCCACCTTGCAGGGTCGGCGGCCAGCCAGAGGAAATGACCAGAAGAAGCGCGGCGTCCTCCTGCTTCACACGGGCGTGGCCGACAGGTCGGGCCCTGGGCAGCAGCCGGATCGCCTCGCGGGCTATGCGTGCTGCGAGGCGTTCCGGCGCGGATGCCGCTTGTGCCGGGTCAGGGGTTGGTGACCTCGACGGCGTACAGACCGCGGAGCCGTCCGTCGCCGGCGTCGGACTGGGAGGGGTAGAGGATCTGGACGTCGACGGGCAGCGGGGTGCCGGGGTCGATGGTGTGGGAGCCGTCGTTGGGGGATCCCAGGACGACGGTTCCCTCCAGGCCGTCCTTGATGACCCGGTACCACTGGGTCTGCGCGGGGTTGACGCGGGTGCGCGCGGGGACGTCGAAGGCGATCTCCCAGGCCGTCACGCGGTGGTCGTTGGCGGCCAGGGTGAGGTTGTAGCTGACGAGCCAGCCCTTGGCGTCCTCGGGCCAGGTCTGGTCCCACTGCCCGGCGATCTTCTGGGCGACGGTGATCAGGGGCAGTTCGGCGGTGGTGGTGACCTGACCGGACTGCTGGGCCGCGGTGTTGGCACGGGTGGCCGAGGTGATCCTGCTCGTGGCGGTGAAGTCGCCCTCGTAGTGGGCGTCGACGGTGCCCCTCAGGGTGATCAACGCCTTGCTGCCCCTGGGCAGGCTCAGCGGCTGGTGCAGTTCGCCGCCGGTGACGGTTCCCTGGCCGCACACCGCGCCGTTCTCCCCCCGGCACGTCACCTCCACGTCGACCAACTGGGCGGGCACCTCACCGCGCACGACGGCGTCGGGGGCGTCGTTGGGCCCGTGGTTCTGGACGCCCACGGTGTAGGAGACCCGGTGGCCGGCCTTGGCGGTCAGCGGGCCGCTCATCTCCAGCGGCATGGCCACGGGCAGGGCGACAGCGAGGTTGCGGATGCGGTGGGCCGCGGTGGCGCCGCCGGTACCGGCGGCGAACCCGAGCTTGAACGTGGCGGGCATCGAGACCTCACCCGGTCCGGAGGCCAGGTCCAGATCGTCGATCAGTACCGTGCCGTTGGGGTCCGAGGCGCTGGAGCGCCGCACCGTCAGGCGCCCGCCGATGACGGTCACCTGCAGGTGCGCCCCCGCCTCCCAGCCGCCCCGGAACCCGCCCGGCGCCTCGACACCGGTCAGCCAGGCAAACCCCGTGAGCAGGTCCCCCGAGCCGCGCACACCTGCAGTGTCGGGGCTGCGGCCGGGACCGCCGGGGCCGGTGGAGGAGGCGGCGAAGTTCCCGAAGTTGTCGAAGCCGACGCCCACGTAACCGGCAGTGACGCCGGGAAGGTTGTACGAGCCGTCCTTGATGTAGGAGTAGCCCAGCGCCCCGCCGCGGGCCCCGGGCTCCGTGGTGCGGCTCCCGTCGATCAGGTAGAGGCTGAACCCGTCCCCGAGCCCCTGGGCCCCGCCACCCTCGCACGAGTAGTCGAAGTCGATGCTCACCCCGAGCGAGGAGGAGAACGGCTGGTCCAGGAACGCCGTACCCGCCTTCGACGCCGTGTTCGGCGTCAGCTCCAGCGCGCCCTCGTTCAGCCGCGCGCTTCCCAGCAGCCGCCAGTGCGGATTCGCCGGGGCCGTGCCGGCGAACGATTCGGTGATGGGGAACTGCACCTGCTGCTGCGCGGCGTCGGGCGTCTGACCCGTCATGGAGGACTCCTCTTCGCTGGACCGGCACCTTCTCAGGCCCGCTGTGGACGCGAACCGAAGGGACCGTCACGGCCCCCGGCGCTGACCATGCCCAAATCCCCGGCATCGTACGCATAGAAACCTACGCAAAGTGACTACATGTCACCCTCGGCTATCTTCTGGGGCCTGCGCCTGGGTTGGGCGGCAGTGCCGACAAGGCGGCGGTGGACGGCGTCGGGGAGAAGGCTGCGGCCAGGTGGCGGTCGCCCGTTGCTGGCCGCAACCGTGATCGTCTCATCAGGTGATCAGCTGGAGCGGCCCTGCACCTGGTTCGAGAACTTGACCAGGTAGCTGTTGCCCGACAGGTCGAACGCCTCCACCTTGGTCTGGAAGTCGGCGGTGTACCGGGCGTACTTGGACAGCACCCCGAAGTCGGGAGCACTGAACTCGCCCATGTTGCCCCAGTCCTGGACGGCCCGGCACGCGGTGGTGACGGTGTCCCACCCGTAGCCGGCGTACCTCCGCTGGATGCTGATGCACACCTTCGAGATGCCGCCGGCGTTGGTGTAGCTCCCCGACCCGGAGATCCTCTGGTACGAGTTGGCCTCGTTCTTCACCGTGAAGCCGACGTCGATCCGGTCGCCTTCCGCGGCGTGGGCGGTACCGGCCGTGCCGAGCATCGCGGCCCCCGCGGCCACCGCGGACACGGCGGCCACCGCAACGTTCCGAATGGACTTCTTGACCATGACGACTCCCTTGTGCTGGTTCAGCGGTCAGCGACGAGGCTCCCGCCCGGGCGTCGACGTCCGGTCAACAGGAAGTCGACAGAACCTTCAAGTACGACCACCGCCGCGGACGGCGCGGCGGGACGGCCCAGCCGGGCAGCGACGCGAGCGGAACGCCGGTGAACCGGGCGGCAGGCGGCGACGCCCGGCCGGCAGCACCGCGGAGGGCCTTCGTCGAACGCCACCGCCCCGGTGCCGGCGACGAGCAGACCGCGGCGCAGCTGGCGGCGTGCGCCGGGGTGTGGGCGCAGGCCGGCGAGAGCGGGTCGGGCGTGGGAGCGGCGCTGGCGCTCGTTGCTCGCGGTCGCGAAGTACGCCTACCAGTGCCTGAACCGCTGCTGGAGCTGGAGCACGGCCGGGTACAAGTTCGGCTCCGCCTTCGCCTGGGGCATCGGTCTCGGCGGAGCCATGAGCTACGCCCTGAGCAGGTACCGCTTCGAGATCAGGTACCTGCTGACCTACGCGCGCGGCCCGATCGTGAGATTCCTCGGATGGGGCTCGTGGAATGCGATCGACAATGCGGTCTACTGGATCCTGTACTAAGCCTTGTCCCGTAACGCCTGACCACAGTTAGGTCTCGCCAGAATGCCTGCCGCCTCGGCCTGTTCCTCGAGTTGAGGTACTGCAGGTAGTGGTGGAGGACGGACAGGGGTCGGATCCGGATCAGCTCAGGACTCGAATGAGTCCATCGCGCTGTGCCGCCGAGAGCGCTTGACCCCGCTGCACGCCAAGAGTTCGGTCCCGGTGGCGTCGAAGTACAGAGTGAAGGACCAGAGCCCGTCCGCTGAGTCGATGATCCCGGTGCGCAGTTGCTCACCGCGGTGCCGTGCAAGGATCTCAACGCTCTCGTCGAGACCGATGGTCTCTTGCAGGCCGCGAGCCACGGACCGCTTCAACCTTGTTGCGGCGATACCGGCGACCATCCACTGGGGCGCCTCCCTGTCCAAGATCTTCACGTCAGCGCCGGCGGCGATGGCTTCGCGTGCTGGCTTGCAGGCACTGGTTTGGTCGGTGAGCATCGCGGCGATGTCGGGCCGGTGCGGGGGCTCGTCTTCGGTGGCCATGCGGTGACTGTAGAGACCGAGCAGGGGCGTCGCCACAGGATTCGGCGCGGCCAGGGCGAGGGAGGCAGAAGATCGCGATGTCGCGTCGGGCATTGTGGAACGATCTTGCGATGGCTGCTGTGATCACGGCTTCGGAGCCGTCCTGGATATCCCCGTTCACCGGGTTGGGCCCCCGCGACTTCCAGAAGCTGATCACGATACTCCGCCGCGAGGGCGCCGGCGCGATGCGCCGAGGCCGCCCGTGGAGCCTGCCGCTGGAGGACCGGGTCCTGTTGGTCGCCGCATACTGGCGTACGAACCTGACACTGCGGCAGCTCGCGCTTCTGTTTGGGGTGTCGAAGTCTGCTGCCGGCCGGATCCTCGACCACATCGCCCCCTGCTCGCGCTCAACCCGCGGCGCCGCTTCCGTAAGGGCACTGTGCTGATCGTCGACGGCACCCTGGTTCCCACCCGCGACCACACGATCGCCGAGCAGTCGAAAAACTACAGGTACTCCACCAACCACCAGGTCGTCATCGATGCCCACACCCGACTGGTCGTCGTGGTCGGCAAGCCCCTGCCGGGCAACCGGAACGACTGCAAGGCATGGGAGGAGTCGGGCGCGAAGTCCGCCGTCGGCCGGACGACGACCATCGCCGACGGCGGCTATCCGGGCACCGGTCTGGTGATCCCGCACCGGAGGTCACGCGGCGGCGAACTCACCGAGTGGCAGGTCGAGCACAACCGTGAGCACAAGCAGGTCCGCGCCCGCGTCGAGCACGTCTTCGCCCGGATGAAGACCTGGAAGATCCTCCGCGACTGCCGCCTCAAAGGCGACGGCGTTCACCACGCCATGCTCGGCATCGCCCGCCTCCACAACCTCCTACAGGCCGCGTAGGCGAAGCCAACCCTGAGGCGGATCATCCAACCCGGATCCACCGGAGATCAATTACGGGACGACCCTTAGCCCCTAACCTGTAGTCCGCCCCTGAGTCGAATGGAGCGCGCCATGAACAGGTGCGCTCCATTCGACTCAAACCCCCTGAAGTGCAGCGCAAGGACGACCCGATGAACAACGTGAAGAAATTCTGGAGACAGGCCACCTTTGCGCGTCCAGGGAATTCGTGGACCGCCCTGGCGGTCAACCTGACCTTCTGGCTACTGCTGTACGCGGTCGATCTGATTGCGGTGTTCGGCGGGTACACGACCAACTGGCGCGCCCTGGCCGGCGTTCTCGTGTTCCTCCTCCCTGTCTTCCACGGCTTCTCCGTCATCACCCGCAAGCGCAGGCTCCGCAGTCGAAGTTAAGAGCCCGTAACTCGACCTCGGCTTTGCGGCCGGTCGCTTTCCGTAGTACGCGCTCACGGTCCTGCCCAGCTTTCGCTGGATTGCTCGGAGGACTGTGAGCGTGGCCTCGTCGCTGAGCCCTGTGGTCGTCTGCCACTCGACGCCTGAACCGGCGAGGTCGCTGACGAAGACGATCTCCGCAGCCAGAAGAGTCCGCGCCCAATCGACAGGTCTGACCGGATCGTCGTCACCCCGGGCGCGGCTCAGGCTGCGGCACTGATCGAGCAGATCGCGAGCATCCACGAACCCCATGCAAGGCGAGTTGGTCGCTGCACCGAGCCGGCCCGCCCCATTCGCCGAGAGCTCGTCGCAGCAGTCGGACCTCGCCCTCGGCCAGGAGTTCGCTTGGCCGCAACTGGTGCACCGTGTACCGCTGCCTGCGCCAGCACTCCGTCGACAGGCCGGCCATCGCCTCCTGCGGGTTGGCAAGGGCGAGGGGTCCGGCGTCGGTGGCGACCAGGGCGACGGGCGCGCGTCGGATGTGCCGGTAACCGAACGGCCCACCATGTCCACGCACGGCTGACGAAGCTCCGAGGCTGCTCTACCAGGACATCCCGTCGAAGGAACCCGGCTGACTGCCCCGGTCCCGCGTTGGGGCCGGGGCACCGGGCGAGGTCAGAACCGGCTGACCGCGACGTGCAGGTGCAGCTCCAGCAGCCGCATCCCGCCGGCCCCGGTCTGCCGGAGATTGGTTCGCGGGGGGGCTACCAGGCGACCTTGAGTTCCACGGGGCGTCGCAGGATGAGGTTGGCCGGTCGCGGTGCCGGTGCCGGCGCGGTCAGGGTGAGTGCCGGAAGGGTGGTGGCGAGGGCGGCAAGGGCGTGGCGGGCGACGAGGCGGGTGTACTGCGCGCCGGGGCAGTAGTGGATGCCCGCGCCGAAGTTGAGGACGGGCGGTGTGTCCTGGCGTCGGGGGTCGAAGGTCTCGGAGGCACGGACGCCGTGGACCTCGTCGTGGGCGCCGGAGTGCATGAGCAGCAGCAGGCGGGCGCCCTCGGGGAGGTCGGTACCGGCGAGGGTGGTCGGGCGGGTCGTGGTGCGCAGCCAGCCGATGAGCGGCGGGTCCAGGCGCAGGGTTTCCTCGATGGCCGAGGAGGCTAGTTCGGGTTGGTGTGCCAGGTGGCGGTATCCGTCGGCCAGGAGGTGTTGGATGGCGGTGGTGATGAGCAGGCCGAGGGTTTCGGCGTTGGTGGTGAGGACTTCCATGAGGGTGGAGGCGATCTCGGCGTCGGTCAGCGGGAGCCCGTGCTCGTCGCGGTGGGCGATCCAGGCGGTGGTGAGGTCGTCCTGGGGGTCGTTGCGCCGCTGGGCGACGAGGCGGGTGCACAGGTTCCACAGGTCGACGACGCTCTGGGCGCAGCGCTGCTGGTCGGCGGGTTGCTGGAAGGACCACAGCAGGTCGGCCATGCCGGACGAGCCGGTGATGACGCACTGTTCGTCCTCGGGGGCGATGCCGATGAGGTCGCTCATGATGCGTGAGGTCAGTGGGCGCGCGTAGTCGGCGCCGAGTTCGCCGGTGCGGGTGGGCCGGGCGGCGAAGGTCTCCGCCGTCTGGAGTGCGCGCTTTTCGATGTGGGCGTGCCAGGGGGCGAGTTGGCTCGCGCTGGTGGGCCACACCGCGGTGAGTGCGTCGCGGTAGCGGGTGTGGACGGGCGGGTCGCTGGAGGCGGCCACCGGGACGTCGTGGACGGCGGTGTAGATACGGGCGGCTTCGGGGTCGGTGGGCTGGACGGGGTCGTAGCTGTGGGCGGGGGTGAAGGCGCGGTCGCGGTCGCGTAGGACTTCGTCGATGTCGTGGTGGCGGGAGACGACCCAGAGGTCGAGTTCGGGGTCGTGGTAGACGGGGTGCTCTCGGCGCAGGTGTGCGTAGGTGGCGTGGAAGTCGCCGCTGGCATGGTGGGCGATGGCGCCGGGGGTGTGCGCGGGGCAGCCGGGGGGCGGGGTCGTCACGGGGGTTTCCTCGGAGGACGGGAACGGGTGGTGGTGTCAGTCGCGTGCCGACTCGCGCAGCAGGCATGCGAGGTAGCCGGTCTTGTCGGTGAGGAAGGTGAGCGTGTCGTCCAGGGTGGTGTCCATGGTGTCGGCGAACCGGGTGCCGAACCTTTCGGCGACCAGGGCGCGGTTGTCGCGGTAGATGCGGGCGTAGGCGTCGGCGGTCGGTGCGATGTGCCGGGTCAGGTCGCGGGTGCGTTCCAGGGTGAGTCCGGCTGCGCGGACCTGGGTGAGGACCTGGTCGTGGGTGGGGAGCGGGCAGAAGGCGAAGGCGTCGCGGCACATGGCCAGTTCGGCGTCGGTGGCGGGGACGCGCTGGGTGTAGAAGGTGACCAGGATCGGAGCGCCGGGGCGGGTCGCCCGAGCCAGTTCGCGCAGCCCCTGCACCGGGTCGTCGAGGTGGGGGAAGCTGTCGAGGGCCCAGGCGGCATCGAAGCTGTCGCCGTCGTAGGGCAGGTCCATGGCGTCGCCGAAGCCGAAGCGGACCCGGTCGCCGAGGCCGGCGACGGCGGCGCGGCGGGTGGCCTCCGTGATCTGGGCGTGGCTGATGCTGCATCCGGTGACCTCGACGCCGCGCTGCCGGGCGGCGTGGAGGGCGGGGCTGCCGTGGCCGCAGCCCACGTCGAGCAGGTGCCGGCCTGGCGCGAGGTCGAGCAGGTCGCAGAAGAGATCGGTCATCCGGTTCTGCGCCCGGGTGGCCGACTCCCTCGCGGTCAGCTGGTCGTCGAGGTCGCCCGGTTGCCAGAGGCCGTAGTGGAAGCTGTCGCCGCTGATCAGCTTGCACAGGTCGTCGGAGGCTTCGTACCAGGCCGCGACCTCGGCGGAGGTGAGCGAGGGCGAGGTGGCGGTGGCGGGGGCGCCGGCGGGGACAACGGGCGTCGAGGTCACGGTGTGCGGTTCCTATCGGACAGTGCGCGGGCGGGCGGTGAGCATCACGGCGTCGTCGCTGAAGCGGTCGGTGCCGGTGGCGAAGTGTTCGCGCAGGGCGGGCAGCAGGGCCTCCCGCAGCTGTGCGAGCCGGGGGTGTCCGGTGTTCCAGAAGTCGGCCAGCACCTCGGCCGCCGCGCGGGCCTTCGCCTCCGCGCCCTCCTCGGGGAAGACCACGTCCACGCGGCCACGGGTGAAGCCGATGTCGTCGAAACCGTGCTCGGCCAGCACGTGGGCGGCTCGGGTGAGCAGGAAGCCCTGGTGGTCGCGGGGCTCGCCGATCAGGTGGGCGCAGGTGCGGTTCCACAGCCCGATCAGCTCGTTGTCCGGAGCGCCCTGGACGATGACGATCCTCGCCTCGGGGTGGGTACGGTCGACGGCCCGGGCCATCTCGGCGACGGCGGCGTCGGGGTCGTCGGTGTAATGCAGCACCCAGGTGGCGACGATCGCATCGAACTCGCCGTCCCCGACGGGAAGTTGTTCGGCGCGCCCCGGCAGTACGGTCACCCCGCGCGCGGCGAGGGGGCGCATGCTGTCCTCGCGTGCCGCGTGCGGCTCGACGGTGGTCACGGACTCCACTCGGGCGGCGATCTCCCGGACGACCGCGCCGGTTCCACCACCGACGTCCAGCACCCGGGTGTTGCCGGCGAGCGCGTCGGCGACCAGGCCGATGTCGCTTCGCTCGAAGCGGGCCTCCATGCCCAACCAGCCCTGCTCGCTGAGCTCGTGCGGCCCCCGGTAGGAGGCGGGCAGCGGGTACGGGCCGGCCAGGGCGTGCGGCGCGACGGTCGGGCCGCCGGGCTTGCGGGCGTGGACGAACAGGTGCTCCTCGGCCCCCATGCCGGGGAAGTCCGGGTAGAAGACGCTGATCTGCTCGTGGACGATGTCGAGGCCGGCCTTGCGCAGCAGTTGCAGGTACGTTTCGGCTGGGTAGCTGGTGCAGCGGATGGTCTGGCCCATCCACTGGATCTCCTCGTCCTCCGCGTCGAAGGGCACCGTCGCGAAGACGAGGAGTCCGCCCGGTGCCAGCCAGTCGGCGATGCGCGCGAGAGTGGCGTCCAGGTCGGCGCGGGGCATCTGGAGCAGCGGGAAGAACGCGGTGACGGCATCCCACTGTCCGGGCGCGTCCGCCAGCGTTCGAACGTCGGCCAACTCGAAGCGAGCGTGCGGCACTTGGGTGCGCGCCAGCTCGACCATCGTGCTCGACACGTCGTAGCCGGTCACGTCGTGCCCGGCGGCCGCGATCAGCTCGGCGGTCGGCCGGCCGGTGCCCGACCCGATGTCCATCACCCTCGCGCGCTCGGGCAGCCGGGCCAACAGCCATTCGATCGCGGCCAGTTGCTCGGGCAGCTGGGCGTAGGTGTCCTCGTACGTCTTGCCGAGAACGTCGAACGGGCGAGCGGCGACCTTCGCCGATCCGAGTAACTGCGAAGGGAAGACGGAGGATTCCACGGTCATTGTGCGATAGCTCCTGTTCCGGGCCGGTGATCATCAGCCCCGAAGTGAGACTACACTTTGGAATCATCCAGACACGCTCGGTCGTCAATCTGCGATGACCCCTTGCCTCTTCCTCCGGAGTTGACCCCCGCATGACCAGCACAGTCGACGTCAGCCATGCCGCGTACTTCGCCTTCCGCGACCGGCTCCTGGGTGACCTGCGCACCACCGTCCTGACCGGCGAGCAACTCTGCGAGGCGGGACGACTCATCTACGGGCGCCCCAACCGGCTCTCGCTGTACGGGATCCCGGCCCCCAGGATGGAGGCGGCCGGGATCCGGCTGCTCGGGCGCACCACGATCGAGTGCTGTATCGACGACTACGCCGACGCCGTCGCCGACACCCTGGTCGGCCTGCACACCGGCATCCCGCACGAGGACGACGAGCCGCTGGTTGTGGACCTGTTCTGCGGTTCGGGCAACTTCAGCCACCACCTCGGCACCCGCCTCGGCGCCACCGTGTACGCGGCCGAGCTCGACCCGGCCGTCCACGCCGCAACCCGCCACAACCTCGACCGCATCGGCGCACGAACCCGGCTCCACCTCGGTGACTACCGGGACCTGCTCGGCAAACTGACCGCACGCGGTCCCCGCGACACGTACTTCGTCGAGCCTCCCTGGGGGCCGGCCTTCACCCCGGCCGGCCTGGACCTGACCCGCACCTCGCCGCCGGTCCCGACCATCCTCGACGACATCCGCCGCTCCCGGGACGGCCGGCCCTGCCTGGTGGCGATCAAGACGAACGACCAGATCGCCCACGACTCCCTGAACCGCTCCTTCGCCGGCGCCCGGCACCTGCGCAGCATCACACCGGAGCCGACCCTGCCCTACGGCGCCAACATGCAGTTCCACCTCTACCGGCTCGGCTCCGGCGCCGAAGAATGAACCGTCGGCCACCGACAGTGGCGCCGCCGGCGCGCCCAGGGCGCGGGCCCGGACCTGCGCCGGCTCCTTTCTTCCAACCGTCACGGACCCAGGAAGGAGCCCAGGGCGCGGGCCCGGGACCTGCGCCGGCTCCTTTCTTCCAACCGTCACGGACCCAGGAAGGAGCCCGGGCCGCGGTCGACGGGGGTCGTGCCGGGACGGGGCATGACCGGCTCCGCCGGCCGATGTCCGAGTCCCTCGCCCGAGCACTCTCCAGCCAGAACAGGGTTTTCCCGGCAGCCGGGCGTCGCAAGCACGCCCGGGTTCGCCTGCGGGTGCCCTCCCGCGAGGCCGCCCGCCATACCGCGGCCGAGGTTTCCCGGATCATCCCGACGGCCTGGTGCGAACGCCACCGTGAAGCTTCCACCGTCCAGCTACGAGGTCCCGGTCGCGCCAACGGCAAGCATGTCCGGCGGGCCGCAGCGCTGAAGCTCGTCGAGAAGACAGCATGCGGCACCTGGACCGACTGCGCGACAAACCTCGGCATGCCCCGCGGATGCGCCGGCACCCCCCTGGACCTGCTGCGGGACCGCCGCCCCGGCGACGCGGCCTGGTAGCTGTTCCAGTCGGCGGTGGAAGCCATCGCCGCCGACCTCGACGCCGACCCCGACCGAGTCGACCGCGCCCGCCACCATCGTGCGCTCTCCGCGTGGAGCATCCCCCAGGAGCACCGGTCGGAGCTCCTCCGCGGACTGGCCGGCAACCTCGCCCGCTCCCGGCGAGTTGACGGCGAGGCGGGAACCCGAGCGCGGGCTCGATGTCGAGGCGGGGTACTGGCGTCTACTGCAGTCCGGGGTGGGCACGGTCGAGGCGTGCGAACAGCCCGGGACCGGCAGAAAAACCGGCTTTCGACGGGAAGCCGAGAACGGCGGCCTGCCTCCAGGGCGCCCCCCGGAACCGCTGCCCGGCGGCTTCCGGCCGTCGGCAGGAGACCGGTGACACGCCGTGCGTCCGAACGGCCGATCGGTGAACGAGTTCCGAGCGAACTATCGTTCGTATGCATCTGTAGAGCGTTCGAGTGAGTCCGGCTCAACCGCGCGAAGTGGTGAGCCCAGCACCTGTCAATCTGTGGACCATGATCACCAGAAGGGCTCTCCTCTCCACCGCGGCCTCCGCCGCGACCGTGGGCTCGCTCTCCGGTTTCTCCGGAACCGCGCACCCTACCGAACCGGTGCGCGACGTCGCGCGGTACGCGAACTCGCTGACGATGGCCCGCCGGATCCTGCTCACCGACGAATCCCACAACGACCTGACCCTGGAATACCTCAAGATCCTCTCCGGAAAGTCCCAACTGCGGGCGGTCCGCGAACGCGACGTCCTGGTCGTGGGTGCCGGGGTGGCCGGGATGGTCTGCGCGCGACTGCTGCGCGCGGCCGGGCACCGGGTGCGTGTGCTGGAGGCGAACCGCAGCAGGGTGGGCGGCCGGGTGAAGACCTTCCGGGGCGAGGTCTGGCAGGACTCCAGACTGCGGGCGGAGGCGGGCGCCATGCGGATCCCCTCCAGCCACGTCCTCACCCTCGCGCTCGCCGACCGGCTCGGCGTCGCCCGCCGCCCGTTCCACCTCGTCGACACCGACCCGACGCCCGACCTCGTCTCGGGCGACAGCCAGGTCCTCTACACCTCCTGGACGGGCGAGACCTTCAGCACCGGAACGCGGCCGCCGTACCACGCGCCGGCCGCCCTCGGCTCACGGCTGATCCACGTCAACGGGCAGACCGTCACCAAGGCCGCCTACGGCGCCGACCCACGGCCCGTCAACAAGTCCTTCGGCTGGGACAGCGGGCAGACCGCGGCCGCCGCCCTGGAGGAAGCGCTGGCCACCGCCCGCTCCTACACCCAGACCAGGAACCCGGACGGCACCTGGTCGGACAAGGGCATCGAGGAGCGGGTCGACGGCATGGCGCGCCTGCTGCACGACCTGGACGGCTACTCCCTCCGGCGCTACCTGACGGACATCGCACACTGGGACGAACCGCAGATCCAGGCGGTCGGCACCCTGGAGAACCTCACCAGCCGCCTCTCCTACGGGTTCCTGCACTCCGCCCTGGACGCCGTCGACATCAACCCGGCCGTCACCTACTTCGAGTTCTCCGACGGCACGGACGCCCTCACCACCGCCCTGGCCCAAGGTCTGCCGATCGAACAGGACCGCGTGGTCACCAAGGTCGTGCTCGACCCCTCCGGCCGCGTGACCGTCCTCGCCGCGCCCGAGACCGGCCCCGAGGACGAAGCCTGCGCCGGCGCCATCGGTGCACCGGTGCACGAGTACCGGGCCGACGCCGTGGTGCTCGCCGTGCCGTTCGCGGCGCTGCGCCACGTCGGCTTCGACCCGCTGCTGCCGTACGGGAAGCGGCGGGCGATCAACGAACTGCACCACGACACCGCGCACAAGGTGCTGCTGGAATTCACCGAGCGCTGGTGGGAGTGGGACGAGGACACCTGGCGCAGCCGGACGGGCGGCGCGTACCGCCCCGCGCCCCACGGGCCCGGGCGGCCGGCCGTGGGCGGCGGCTGCGTGAGCGACGAGGCCTGCCGCTTCGTCTACTTCCCCTCCCACGCCGGCGACCAGGGCGCACCGGGCGGCGTCGTGCTCGCCGCCTACAACTGGGCGGAGGACGCGATGCGCTTCGACGCCCTTGCCCCCGACGACCGGCGCACCGAGGCGCTCGACCACCTCGCGGCCCTGTACGGCGACCGGATCCGGCAGTTCGCCACCGACCGCTCGGTGTCGCAGTCCTGGCTGCGCAACCGGTGGGCACTGGGCGAGGCGGTCGTGGAGACACCCGGCCAGCTGACCAGCCTCGGGCCGCACGTCGCCACGCCCGTCGACGGTCGGCTCTACTTCGCCGGGGACCATTGCCACCCCCGCTACCACGCCTGGATCGCGGGGGCCGTGGCCTCCGGGGTGGAGGCCGCGCTCCAGGTCAACAGCGGTGCCTGATCCTGTCGCACCCCGCACGGCGGCGCCGGTTCCGGGCGTCGGGACCGAGACACC
The DNA here is from genome assembly GCF_040650235.1 of Kitasatospora sp. NPDC048722. Lineage (NCBI taxonomy): Bacteria > Bacillati > Actinomycetota > Actinomycetes > Kitasatosporales > Streptomycetaceae > Kitasatospora > Kitasatospora sp. NPDC048722. The sequence goes on along the minus strand of NZ_JBEZGX010000017.1, from coordinate 24,864 downwards.
GGCCCCGACGCCCGACTGCCCCGGCCCCGATCCGACACCGCCGCCTGCGTGGTGGCCTGCGGCCCCGGCCACCACCTTGCCCGCGCCCTCGGCCCCGGGCACCCCACCGTCCTCGCCGAGCCCCGCGCCGCAGGCGGCACCGGGCCCGCCGGCGAGCCAGGACCCACCGGCCGTGACCCGGCCCGCCACCCAATCCCCCGCCCCGCCGGCGCAGCAGCAGCAGCCGACCGTGGCACCGCTCCAGCGGCCCCCCGCACCTGCAGCCCCGGCCCCGGCTCCCGTTGCGGCTCCTCCCCCAGCCGCAGCGACCGCCCGCTTTGTCCCACAAGAAGGGCCCGCGTCGACCGGGCCCGGCCAGACGACCACACCCGCCGACCGTCCCACCACGCCCGCCGCAGCGACACCGAGTCCCACCACGCCCAGCGGCGGGGCCACGGCCCCGACCGCCGGCACCGCGCCGCACACCTCGCAGCCCTGGGCCCCGGGGCCCGTGGACCTGTCCGTGGTCATCGTCTCCCTGCTCCTCCTCGCCGTCCTGCTGCCCGCGGCGGTGAGCGCCGTCGCGTCGACCCACTGGAGGAACCGTTGATCTTCGTCATCGTGCCCGTGCTGGCGATCGCCTTCAGCGTCGGGCTGCTGGTCGCCGTTGCACGGCTCCGACCCGGCGGCATGACCCCGCACGCCGCGTTGGCGCCCGTCCCCAACGTGCTGGCCTCGGTGGTCGTGCTGCTCTCCAGCTTCGAGGTCGTCACCGGCTGGGCGAACCGCGCCAGTTCACACCCGCTGCACCCACCGGCCGTCGTCTTCGTGGTCGACGTCCTCGCGGCGGCCTGCCTACTGGCCTATCCGGCAGTCGCCGGCCTCCCTCACACTCTGCGCAACCGCGTTCTGGTCGGCATGTTCGCCCTGCCGGTCGGGGCCGTGCTGGCACTCTCCTGGGAACTCCAACGATGACCGCGCCGGTCGAACACCGGACGAGGAGGGCCGGGCGGTGAGGTCAGCCCTCGCCCTCGGGTGCGGCGGGGGCGGGGCGGAGCGCCCGGGCCAAGTCGGCGGCGGGCGGCTGCTTTTCGGCCACGAGCAGCCAGGCACCCCGGCCCACCCGGGCCGGACCGGGCGTGAGGGAGGTCACGGGAGTGTCGGTGACGGGCTCCCAGAAGGGTGTGCCGACACCGCACACGGGAGCGAGGCCACGAAACCGCCCTTGCCGAAAAAGGTGTGCTCCGGCGGCCAGTACGCCACTATGGCGCGATGAACGACACCCAGGCGATGGTCGACTTCCTGCGCGACAAGTACCGCCACACCATCAAGACCAGCGAGACCATCCACAACGAGGTAATCACCGGCCGCATCCCCGCCCTGGGCGGCGACCGACGCAAGCACGCCAGCTTCACCCTGCAGACCATCCACGAGGCCCAGTCGATGCTGGAGCTGTTCGAAACCACCATCGTGGCCCACCTCGGCACCCCCGGCCCCATAGGCGCCGTCGCCGAGCAACAACTGGCCATTCTCGCCCGACCGTTCCAGTAACCCCTCACCGGCTCCGCCCCGTACGCCGGGGGCCAGGCCGGGCGGCGGGGTCAGCCCTCGCCGCCCGGTGCAGCGGGAGCGGTCGGGGCCCCAGACCGAGCCGGCGACGGTCCCGGCGTGCCGAGAGAGGGCGTCCGGGAGCGCTGGCTGCTGGTCGGTCAGCTTGCAGTCGGTGCGGGCCTTGTCCTGCTTACGCAGCCAGGTCCGAGGGCGGAAGATCGGGTCCGCCTCGCCGCCGGTGCGGTTCGCCGGGCCGTCGAGGGTTCCGTCGGCGGCGGGGTAGGCGAGCTCGGTCCTGGGACGGGCGGGCCGCGGTCTGCTCGGTGCCGCGCGGCGCGAAGGCTGCGGTGCGGGTGCGTGCCAGCCGGTTGCAGTCACAGACTTGAGTACCCGTACTCAAGACGGGGCTGGCGATCCGCATGAGGATGACCAGATGTGGCAGTTGGTAGTCGACGTTCTCGTGACCGTTGTCCTGACCACCGTGGAGGTGACGGCCCTGGTCCTCGCATTTTTCGCCATCGCGCTCAAGGTGTGGGCGGCGGACAAGGCGGGCCGCGGGGTCCCCCGCGGCCTGAAGCGGACCGGCCGTGCCGTGGCAGGGACGTCGATCGTCCTGCTCCTGGCGTGCGCCTACGGGCTGCTTCTCCTGCACCTGCCGGTCGCGGCGAGCGCCCAGTGCCTGCTGGCAGCAGCGATCCCGTTCTTCGGCCCCATCCTGACCGGTGTGAACCGTCTACGGGAAGGCCTCGCACGCCGCTGTCCCGGACGCCAGCAGCGCTGACGGGGCCGGCGGGCCCGGTGACCACGGCGACGGCTGCCAAGGCCTCGCCCGGACCGCACGAGGCGAACCACCAGGACGACGGCCCGGCGGACTGCGGAGGCGCGGCGACGAGCCGGCCCCGCTGACCGTCCGCTTCACGTCTCGGGGCGGCCCGGGCTATTCGCCGTCCCAGGGGACGGCCACCAGCACTCCCCCGCCGGCCCGGCGGGCGTAGTCGTGACGTGCCGCCCGGTTGCTGTTCCGGGCGGCGCCGGACCGTCAGAATGATCACGTGGCTGAACGCGTGCAGGTCCGTGAGATCGATGACGACGAGGGCAGACGGCTGCTGTGGATCGTCCGCCGGGGCACCGGGTCGGTGGTGACCCGTCGGCGGGCCAGGGCCATCACGGCCTGGACATGCTTCTTCCCCTCGGCGCGCTTGCGGTCGTAGAACACCCGTGAGTTCGGATTGCAGCGGATGCTGACCAACGCGGAGGTGTGGAAGACGTGTTGGAGCCTGCGGTGGTAGACGGTCGGCCGGTGGAGGTTGCCGCTGGCCTTCCCCGAGTCGCGGGGCGAGACGGGCGCGTTCGGCCGCCTCCTCCTCAGCGGCGGCATCACCTCTTCGTGCGTTCCCCCACCGATATGAAACGGGCAGCGCGCCCGTACGATGCTGCCGTGATTCCGTATCTCGTGCTGGGGCTGATAGCCGTTCTTTCCTTCGCCATCGGCACGAACAGCGTGCGAAAGGCCCGGATCCTTCGCCGACGCGGCGTCCGAACGACGGGCGTCGTGGTGGGGCAGCAGCACATGTCGTCCGCCGGCAGGGGCGGCGGGACGGCCCCCATCATCGGGTTCGTCACCGCCGACGGTGAACGGGTCCGGATCACCGAGACGGGCTCCGGTCCCGGCATCAGCCTGCAGCGAGGATCCGAGGTCCCGGTGCTCTACCTCCCGGACCATCCACACACCGCCGTGGTCGCCACACGCGGTCAACGCTTCGCCGCGACCGTCCTCCCGTTCGTGGTCACCGCAGCCGCGCTCGCGATGCTGGCCGTGGTCGTCCGCACGGGACACTGAGGCCGAAAGGCACAAGGGTGCGGGTGAGGCCTCCTTAGGCGACGACCGGGCGCGCCCCCAGAGCCCGACAGGCGCGACGACCTGGGCGGCCGGGCAGGCCACCGTGTGCCGGCCGGCCTCCCGTTAGAGGCCAGACCGGCAGCACGCGGCGGCCGGACGGCTACGGCGTACCGCCCTGTTGGCGGCCCATCCAGTCGATGATGGCCTGCTCGGTGCGGGCGAGCGCGTCGGTGGGGCTGAACTGCAGCAGCTCCGTCCCGGCGTCGACGTACGGTCGGTGGCCCGGCGGCTGGTAGAACGCGTCGCCCGCCTCGTACACCTCCTCGTGGTCGGCGAAGACGAAGCGCATGCGCCCGGCGATGACGTAGCCCCAGTGCGGGCACCGGCACATCCCGTCGGGCAGCGACTGCAGCGGCCCGTCCAGGTCTGCGTCCGCCCCGAAGGAGACGAATTCGACGGTGTAGCCGTTCATCTCCTCGCGGCGGTCGGTCACCGGACCGAACTCCTGGACCTTCGTCGCGGACTGCTTGGATACCTTCGGCATCGCTCGGCTCCTCTCCGTGACGGCCCCCGAGACTTCCCGTCGTCTCGAGTCGACCACTCCGTACGACCGGGTGCATCCGGGCGGTGGGGCAGCTGGCGTCAGACGCTCGCCGCCAGGGTGGCCGCCGGGCGGCGGGACAGCGCGCCGGAGGCCTTGGCCGTGGCGTACAGCGAGACGGCGGGGGCGAGGAGCAGAGCGACACCGGGGGGCGAAGACGCTGCCGGCGCAGAGGGCATCGGTGCGGGCGGACCCGGTACAGGCGGACCCGGTGCGGAACGGCATCACCACGAGGACCGCGGTCCCGAGGACGACCTCGCCCCGGACCACCTTCGGGAAGTGGCGCAGCGTGGGGTGAAGGGGCACGCGGTGTCGTCGGCGCGGCGGGCCCGGGCGATCCGGACATCAGCCGGAACTGGTTGAGGGCACCGGCGGCGACGGGGCCGAGGACCAGGACGATCTTTCCACTGCCGTCCAATCCGTGATTCGACAGCCGGTCAGCTCGTCGACGGCCAGGGCGCGGGATCGACGTGCGTGCCGGGCCTCGACGGGAGTTGGCTGGAAAAGGTGGGGAGAAAGGACCGCGGCGGGGAGCGGGTGGGAGTGAAGGAGCGGTGACATGGCTGTGGTGATGTCGATGCGGTGGGCCGGGACCACCCCCGAGCAGTACGACACCGTGCGCGACGAGGTCCGCTGGGAGGAGGTCGAGCCGGCCGGCAGGCCCTGCAGATCGCCTGGTTCGACGCGCAGGGCCTGCACGTGACCGACGTCTGGGAGTCGCAGCAGGCCTTCGAGACGTTCTTCGCCGAACGGTTGGCGCCCGCGCTCGAGAAGGCCGGTATCTCCGGCGAGCCCGAGGTGACGTTCAGCCTGCTGCACCGCCGCTTCGTCGCCCCGGGCGTCAGTGGCGCCGCGCAGCGGAACTCGGCGCGGATGCTCCCCGGTGAGCGCCCGCGCTGCCGGGGCGGGCCTGTCGGTCAGGGTTGCCGGCACACCGGCCGCGCCGGGCGGCAGGCGCAGGCCCGGCCGGTGGTGGCGGAGACGACGAGGTGCCGGCCCGGCTCGGGGTGCTCACCGGCGGCGGGCCCGGTCCGCCGCTCCGCGGGCGAACTCCCGGGCCCGGTCGGCTTCCCGCTCCGGGCCGTCGGCCACCTCCCGAGCCAGGGCGGCCAGGACCTCGGTGCGCAAGGCGGCGTGCGGCCCGTCGGCCGGGGCGCCTCGGCGCGGGTCGGTTCGCCGCCATCACGGCATGCGCGCGCCGAGGGTACGTGCAACCTGGCGCAGGACCTTGTCGCTCCAGTTCCGGTCCGCTTTCGGGTACTCCCCCACGCCGCCGGCCGTCGAGGTGCCGCTCACCTCGAACTCGTACGGTCCCTGGTGGCAGGTCAGGTTGCCCCTGGCAAGGTCGCCTGCGTAGCAGCCCTGCGGGCCCAGTGAAGTGCCGAGGTCCTCGAACTCCTTGTGGTACTTGGTCGCGTCGTCACGGGCGTGGGCCAGGTCATCGGCATAGCTCTTCGCGACGAGCGCGGGATCGGCGACAGCGGTGAAGGTGAGCTTGATGCTGCTGTTACCGGCGCTCTCGGACTTGTCGGGCAGGCCGAAGCTGAACTTGCAGCCGCCTTCGGGCACATCGCCCGTCGTGCCCTGATCTGCCCCGGACAGCGGGTTGAAGTTGATGACGGTGACCTTGACCGGCTGTCGCTTGATGCCGTCGGCCTGTGGAAGGATCGCTTTGATCTCGGCGTCGCTCAGCACCTCGCAGGCGTGCGGCCATTGGGCCAGGGCCAGCGAGCGACCCGACGGCGGCTGTGCGGCGAGCCGGTCCCCCGACGGTTGCGCGGAGCCGAACCTCAGGGCGGGCACCTCCTTACTGCATCCGGCGAGCAGGAGTACCGCGGCCGCGGCCAGGGCCGTGGCCGCGGACAGTGCGTGGGTGCGTGTCGTCATCGTTCCCCCCGGAAGCGTGCGTGTGCGTGACGGGCAGGTGCGCCAGCGAACAGGACTGGGATGATCCTTTCATTGGATCTGCCACGGGTGCACCTCCCGCGTTCCGGGTGAACGTCCGCGTGTCGGGACATCGATTTCATGGCCCGGCGAGCAGCGGGAGGACATCCAGCGAGCCGGAGACGTTCTCCGAGACCGGTTTCGACATCCGGATGGCGAGGGAGACCACGAGGGGATCACGGCCGTGTTCAGGTGTGACGAGGCCGAACTGCTCACCGTGCCGGGCCGTCTGCTCATCACGAGTGTGGGCCCCAGGCCGTCGTCTGGGGCCCACACTTGAATCTCAGGAGCCGAGGACGGCAGTCGGCGAGGTCCAGATGTCGGCGGTGCTCAGGATCTGGCTGCGGGCCTGCACGGCGTTGCCGTTGTGACCGGTGATGGTCTTGCTGAAGCAGACCGAGCGACCCGCAGGGAGCAGCGAGTCCTCACACACCGACGACCAGGTTCGAACCCCGGCTTCGAACGACTCCGTCCGGGCCGACATGTTCCTGGGGACGTCGGTGTTGACGATCGTCGCCCCCTGGTAGCTGAGACCGTCCGTCGCAAGAATCACGCAGGACTGGGCTTGGACCCCCGACCACAACGTCCTGGTGGGGCCGCAGTGCCATCGGGAGTCCGTGCTCGTGAATCGATTCCAGGACTTGGTCTCGTTGTCGGCTGCCGAAGCGGGGCCGGCGGCAAAGAGGAGAACGACGGGAACTGCGAGGAGGCTGATGGCCTTCTTCATCTCATCTCCGGAGCGAGGGTGGTCGGCAACCGCATAGCTTGATGGCATGCGCACGATAAACATTATCCGGCGGGTTGTCAGCCTGTCTCCGGAAGTGTGCAGTTACCACCAGATTCACCAACACCCGTGACTCACCGGCCTGTTGGCCGCCCGGACGAGAAGCACCCCCCAGGGAGCGAAACTCACCAGTGCAGGCGCCGCGCCCAGGCCGGGTACGGCGACTTCGACGGATAGCACGCTGATCCGAACCACGTCCTGCGAGTCACTGGTGGCCGCTCCCCCGCCGCTTCCCCGCCGCTGGCCTGCGGCTTCGCCGGAGGGGCTTGACCCGGATCGCCAGAGTTCTCGTAGGTCAGCGGCGTAGACGGCACCGGTGGGGGCCACCGCACTGAGGCCGTGTTGCACCTCGTGGTACACCCGGCCGCCGGTCAGGGGCGGCGCCACCGGAAGCCGGTGTTCTTCGCATTCGCCAGGAGGACTCTCGGCCAGGAGTCGGAACGTGGGCCGAGGCGTATATGCCGGAGGAAGGGGTGTTCGCCTCGCTGTCCTCTTCCACCAGGCGGCGGATACGCTGGAAGGAGTATTTCCGCCCACGTCACAGCACGCGACACCACCCCACGCGACAGCAGGCGCGGCAGCCCCAGGACGGGGCTTCCCTGGACGTCACCCACGGCGGCTTGACGGCCCCCAGACTGCCACCTGCCCCGGGGCCCAGGGAAGGTCAAGCGCGGCTGCGGCTGCACGGGCTGCTACGGAGCCGTCCGGGCCTTCCTCCAGCCGTTTCGCACAACCCCGACCGCACACCTCTCGAATAGCAGCGACTGTTCGGCCGTCCGGGAAGCAGTTGGTGATCTTGAGGCTCGTGGTCGTCCACGCGGGACAGCAGCAGTGCGGCGGCCTGCGCTCGTGAGGGTGGGGAACGTGGCGCTGGCAACCGGACACCGGCATGCCTCCACCCGGATTGACCATGAAGGAGCCCCAAGAGACACTCGAACGAGGGGGCGGTGCACGCAGTGAGGTACTCCCCGTGCGAGTGAAGCGACCGGGCCCCAGCGGGCCCGTCTGCCATCGCTTTCCGTGCCGCAGTCCGCGGCTGTACGGGTTGTTGCCGGATCAGAACAGTGCGGTCGGCCCGCGCCGTCGGCCCGCGCCGTCGGCACCGGCACGAGCACCGAGCCGCGCGTCGCCGGACGCCGGGCGCACCTGGCGGCGATCAGGTGAAGGAGCTGACCACATGGACGGCCGGGACGGCACAGGGCGGCCGGCGGGTTCTGCTGACCTGGTCCCGCCCGGGCGGCCGGTCGTGGCCCGGACGCGGAAACGAGTGGTCGGGCGGTCCTTCGCGCAGGCCCGACCACTCACGGTTCTCGTCCTGCCGACAGCCGGGTCGGCGACGCATCACGAACGGACGGCGGCCAGGGCGTCAGGACGCGACGAATTCCGCCGCCGGTGCTGCCGGGGCACGGCGTGTGAGCATGGTCCGCTCCATGGACCCCCCGGGGTGTGATGTGCCGTCAGTCCTTGCACCTGGGGGTGAAAACGAGCACGCGGTCCAGGAGCAGTGAGGAGAGTGCCGGGCGGGTGAGGGTGTCGGGCTGCATGTAGGCACGGGCCACGACGCGGATCGTGCTCAGGTCGACGGACCGCTCGGCCCCGTACTGCGCGCAGAAGTCGGTACTGACGGGCGGGACGGTACGGGTCCGGCGGGCCACCGCCGGACCACCGGCCCGGGGCGGCGGAGTGCCTCACAGCCGTCCGTGATCCTTCAGCACCCGCCGGGCCTGGGCGAACAGCATGCCCACGTTCACCGACTTGCGGCAGACGACCACGGCGACGACCTCGTCGGCGCTGTCGACCCGCAGGAACAGGTGCGCCAGGTTGTCGCTGTTGACGAGGATCTCCTGGAAGTAGTGCCGGTCGCTCACCACACCGCGCCGCTCCTTGAAGATGCCCTCGATCATGACCACGTTGCGGCCCTGGAACAGGTCGAGGGTCGCCGCCGCCAGCATGTCGAGGACCTCCGGGGGGTGCGAGTCGACGGTTTCCACCGACAGGAGCATGCCGGTGGACATGTCGATGACCCCCGCGGCCACACAGTCCGGCACCTCGGCGCGCAGCCCCTTGACCACGCTCGAAACCCGTTCGGTCATGCTCTGGGCCCCGTGGGCCTCCGGCACGTTCATCGTTCTCCTTCTCCGGTGTTGTCGTCTCTTTACCGGGCCGGTACCGAGCCCGGTCCGTACGGACATCGGCCGCGTTCCTTCGAACCGATGTCTTCGGCTCGTGCCGGGATCAGTCGCCCGGATCCGCCGTGCTTCCCGTGGTGAGCAGGGTGCCGATGCGCTCCGCGGACACCTTCGCCTCGATGTGAAGCCGTTTCACATCCGTGCCGGAGTCGCCGAGGATCCCGATCAGTGCCATCTCGCCGATCGCCTGGGCGACCAGGTAGCCGTCGGTGAACTGCGTCACGGTGTGGTGGAGCACGCCCATGCTCGTGACCCTGCCGACACGGCGGGCGATGCTGAGGGCCGCTGCCGTGAGAGCGGCCAGACCCTCCGCGCTCTCGGTCCCGTCGGTCTCGGCCGTGATCAGCAGGCCGTCGGCGGAAGCAACCACGATGTCGGTGACACCGATGACCCGGTCGCGTAGCACCTGCATCTCGGCAACCAGTTGGTCGTCCCTGGTAGTCACAGTTCTCCTGTCACGTGCGCGTTGACTTCGACCCGAGCCGTGTCGCTCGAACCAGCTCCCACCTGCGCCGGACGCGAGGTGAGGCCCTCATGAATGCCCTCCGGCGGCCCGGTACTTCGCCACGAGCGTGGGCGGCGGCTGCCAGTGACTGGCCACCGGTCGCAGCGGGAGGACCTCGTTGATGCCGCTCGCGCCCGGCCGGCGGCGCGGCAGGCGAGTGGCGGCGCCGCCGACCGCGCAGGCGGCGGCTTCCGTCGGCGTCCGGTCGGCCGCCGTCGCCGACGACCGAACCGGGCCGTTCTTTCCGGGCAGGGTCACCGCCTCGACGAGACCTTCGCCCAGCATGCGCAGGACTTCCACGGTAATGGCATAGAGGCTTCGTCCGAGCAGGAAGGCGATGTCCCGCGAGGTGTTCCGGCTGTCGGCCCGTAACAGGATCTCCCGTCGCTCGCCGGTGGCCGAACCGCTCAGTGCGGCGCCGGCGTTCTTCCGGGCCAGCCGGTCGTGGAAAGGGGAGATCGACAGCCCCAGCGAATCGAGCGCCCTGATTCTGCGATCGGCTTCTAGGAGCAACCATTCCGTTTCGATTTCCTCCGGTGCGGCCGACCGGTGCGCCGTGGCGTCGTGGTCGACGGTGAATCCGTCGATACGGCCGATTCCCATGGCCAGGGCCGCGTCCAGAGCCGCCATCCCGCGGATCAGCCGCAGCTCCGCGGCACCGACCGGTTCCAGCGCGGCCTGCGGGGCTCCCGTACTCCCGGCGACCCCGGACCCGCCCGCCGGAGCCCGGTCCGGGATGGCCCGGCCAGAACGCAGGAGAAGCGTGTCCACACCGGGGGCACCGGGTGAGGCCACCCCGACGATGGCACCGCGCCGCAGGTGGAAGGTGCCGCCCGGATCCCCGGCGACGAGGAGCGCCCCGGAGAACCGGTCACGGGAGACACCGGTCAGCATCCGGGTGAATTCCTGGCTCGCACTCCTCGGTCGAGCGGCCGTCAGCCGCGACAGCACCACCTCGGAACCGACCTCATTCACGACCGCCCCCCGGTTCGCACGGCGGCTGAACGAAAACGGAATCGGTGACGAATCTCCCGCACATCGATATGATGAATCCTGACATGCCCCTGCAATCGGCTGCGTTCCATCTGACAATCCGCCACCGACTCCACGGAGGTCCGGCGCGGGAATCGCACTGTAGTCGAGCAGGCCGAATGAACAATCGAGATGACTCGAACCGCCTGCACGTGAACGTCGACTGACGAATCCGCACATGCCGAGGTCGTACGAATTCCAGAATTTGTCTGTTTCTGTCGGCCGGGTCGGACAGGGCCTCGCCCCACTGCGGACGCCGGGAACCTCGACGGTCAGCGCCACGGCCCGCCGCAGCGGGGAACGGACGGCCGAGCGCCGGCCGGCACGCCCGACCGACGGGACTGCCGCCCGCCGCTCCCCCGGCGACGGCCAAGGCGTCGAGGACGGCGGCGAACCCGTCCCTCGGTGTGCTCACCGAGCCGCGCCCGCTCCGCCGCGGAGAGCGCCGGATCGACGTACTCGGCGGCCTCGCGCCGGCCCCCCGCCTCCGAGGCAACGGATTCGCAGTGCCCGCGCAGCCCGTGGACCCGGCCCCGCCACGGATCCAACGACCGCCCTGCGTACTCGTCGCCGCCCCCGGGCACCGTGGGGCCTGATCCCGGTGGACGTCCGGTCCGACCGGACGTGCTCGCCGCCCACCGGCCGGTCTGCCGGGCGAAGGACAGGGTGAGGTCGGCGGAGCCGTCCGGTTCGAGGGCGATGTTCTCGGGCTGCTGCCCCTGGGCCAGGTCGACGTGGGCGGCGATCCATGGCATCAGCGCCACGACACCGACCACGCCCACGCCTGGCTGCGCAAACAGGCGCGAACCACGCTGGCCACGGGCGCAGCGCCACCGTAACCGGCGCCGTCCGGCCCGGCGCCCGGGCGGTGTGCGCGCGGTTCGGATCGTTCTGCTGACGATCGCGCCGTTCGGGCTGCTGATGCCGCCGGCGAAGCTCATCCCGCCCCGGGACATGGCGCCCGGTGGCGGTGAACGCCACGGTGGGCCTGGCGCCCGGCGTCGACGCGATCACGCCCGACGTCCCCTTCGACGCCACCCCCACCCTGAACCGGCCGGCACCGGCAGGATCATCGAGACAATCGAGACGCTCGACTGACCGGCTTTGATCGTGCGCTGCCGGCGCGCGCAGGATCCGCCAGGTCGTGCGGAACGAGCCCGCCGGACGGGGACGGGATGCGGACCAGGAGTTCACCGGCGGCCCGGGTCAGGTGCGCGGCGATCTCGTCCGCGGGCACCTGCGATCCGGCATCGCCCATGTGCGCCACCACCGCGTCGACCATGGGTGCCAGCTCCTCGCACTTCCCGTAGGCCTCGGCCACGTTCTCGACGATGAGTCCGGCCCCCTCGACGGGGTCGAGCCATCCGCCGACGATCTCGGCGGCCCACCAGCGGGCGAGCACCAGCCGGCCCTGCCAGTAGTCCCCCTCGTCGTCCGGCAGTTGGAGGCCGAACCCGAGCTCGTCCATCACCCGGCCGAACAGCCCCGGGGCCTGGTCCTCCTCGCCGCTGAGCAGACAGGCGAGCAGCCACAGCGACGGCGTGTCCACGCCGGCGACCAGGGCGCCCAGAGCGGCCCGGATCAGCGACTGCGGCTCGGCGTACCGGCCGTCGACCCACCAGTGGGCGATCCCCCGCAGCTCCCGCACCGCTTCGGCCACCGTTCCCGGGGCTCCGCTCGTCGTCATGGCGGCATACTGCCGGGCAGCTCCCACCGCCCGCCACCGGATATCCCGCGCCGGGCACGGAGACAGGCGCCGGCGGCGTGTCCGCACCCGCAGGTGATCGTCCGGAGGGCCCGGGCCGACTCCCCCGCCGTGATCGAGCCACCGGAAAGCCCGGGAAACTGCCTCTCACCGGACCGATGAGTTCAGGCGGTGGCGACGGTCAAACCCGGGAAAGCAACGACAGCCGACCCGGGGAGACCTGAGATGTCCACCACCGCCACCGCCGCCACCACCACCGTGAAGTCCAGCAAGGCCGCCGTCCGGTCGGTCTGGACGCTGCGGATCCTGCTCGCGCTCTTCTTCGCCCTGGCCAGCGCGCTGCCCAAGCTGCTCGCGCTCCCCGCCGCCACCACCGTCTTCGACGCCATCGGCTGGGGCCACTGGTTCATGTACCTGACCGGACTGGTGGAGCTCGCCGGGGCCATCGGCCTGCTGGTCGGGCGGCTGGCCGGACCGGCCGCGACGGCGCTCATCGTCTTCCTCGTGTTCGCGTTCCTCACCCAGCTCACCGCGATGCACGGGGAGAACGCCGGGACCCCGTTCCTCTTCATGGTGCCGCTGTCCGTCATCGCCTGGAGCCGGCGCGCCGAGACGGCCGAGCTGCTCGGCCTCCGGCGTTGACCGGGCGCTCGCAGGACCCGCCGGCACGGGCACGGCGACGGGGGCCTGTTCCAAGTGCCGGTAGAGGAGCGCGCCGACGCCTGATCCGGGCCCTTTTCACGTGCGGTGCGGCGGCGGTCGGCGGCTGTCAGCCGTTGCTCACCTGAAGGCGCGGACGATCGAGTCGATGATCGCCCGATTCCGCTCCAGTCCTCGGTCCCCGGCGCCTGGCCGCACCTGGGCGGACTGCCATGCGGGAGCCACCTGAACGCGAGGCCGTTGCTCAACGGGTGGCGGCCCCGTCCGTCCGCCCCGAACCGCCACGCACCCTCAGGTTGTGCGCTCCACCGGCCAGGTGCGGGATACCGAGGCGGCGAGGGCCGTGCCCTGGCGGTGGCCGGCCCGGGCGGCGGCCGGGCGCCGGGCGTTGGCGGTCAGGTTGCGTCCCATCGCGCGGCGGGCGTCGGCATCCGGGGTGATCAGGGTGGCGTGCGTGCCGGCGGCGCGCAGCTGCGCCGCCTGCTGCTGGGCGCTGGGATGTGGCCCGACGGCGGTGGGCACGGGCGAGACGGCCAGCACCTGTCGGTGGCCGGTGGCCAGCTGGAGGTTGCCGGTGGAGCGGGTACCGCCGTCGATCCACCGCCGCCCGAGGGCGGCGGTGGGCGGCCAGATCAGGGGGACGGCGCAGCTGGCGGCGACCGCGTCCGCGAGGTCGAGCCCGGAGCCCGCGTCGAAGGCCTCGACGCTGCCGGTCTCCGCGTCCACGGCGGCGATTCGCAGCGCCTGTGCGGGCCAGGCGGTGGCGTCGCGCAGCAGGGTGCGCACGGTTTCGGACAGGTCGTGGGCGGGGGTGGTGCGCGCGGTCAGGGCGGCGTGGCCCAGGCGCCGGACGGAGCGTTCCGGGTTGCGGGTGGCCAGGGCAGCCCACAGGAAGCGCAAGGTCTGCGCGGCGGTGACGCCCATCTCGACCCTGTCGAGGTCGGCTAGTTGACGTTCGTACAGCTCGTAGGCGGGTTCGCCGCTCGCAAGCCGGGCGCCGAAGACGGCTCCGGCCGAGGTGCCGATGATGGTGTCGGCGGCCGTCAGGTCGATCCCGCCGGCGGTGAGGCCCGCGAGTACGCCGGTCAGCCACGCACCGCCGACCGGGCCGCCGCCGCCCAGTACCAGTGCCGTCCCGTTCATGGCGCCCCTCTTCCCCCACCCCCAGAAGTGGGGATAGCTCCCCGGTTAACCTCCGGGCCAGGATACACCGAGGGAGGGCGGCGCGGTTCGGGCCGGTGATCGGGTTTCAGGATCCGCAGCGCTCGCGACAGCCAGTCCGATCCGTGCGGCAGGGCCCACGCGCAGATCTTCCCGAACGACGCCGCGACCAGCACCGCGTTCGGCTCCCGCTTGCTCCTGGTGCCGACTGCCGGGCGCCGAACAGCGAGGCCGTGGTGCGTCTGTGGCCGCAGCGAAGGGCCGGGCCCGCCTGCCCGGAGGTGGTGTGACTTTGCACGGCAGATGGCCACTTTGCAGGGTTGACGGCCACGATTTTCGCGCTGTCCGACCAGCCTGAGCACCCCGCCTGGCCACCACCGGATGCCCCGGGGCGCCGGAACGACCGCAGGACCAGCGCCCGGCGGGGCCGTGGCGGGCGCTGATGGCGCTCCCGGAAGCGGTCATCCCGGACTCAAGCGTCGGCCGGACCTGTCTTGTGCCGTGGGAGGGCGCGGGACTCCGTCCTCCTGCCCGTGGGACCGAGTGCTACGCCTGGGGAACCACGGCGTTGGTTCGGCGGACGCGGGTGGAGGTGCGCTTGTAGAGGCGGGTGCCGAGGGTGCGCCACAGGAGGCGGGCGGGGGCGGGCATCTGCGAGAGGAACAGCTGCCGTTCCTGGGCGGTCGCGTCCTCGAGGATCGCGCCCAGGAAGATCAGGAGCTTGGTCTTGGGGACGCTGCGGCGTCCGCGTTCACCGACCTCGCTCCACTCGCGGGGCGTGATGTGGTCGGCCATCAGGGGAAGGAGGTGTTCTTCCTCGTCGTCCATGTGGGTGGCGGCGTGCCGGTCGAGTGCGCGCAGGGCTTCGGCGAGGAGCAGGGCGGTGTCGCGGTCGGCCCGGGTGCGCCAGCGGTGCGACAGCTCGGTGGCCCCGGCGAGCGCGCCGGCGATGGCCTCGTGCTGCTCGGCCATCCGTGCGACGACGGTGTCGCCGGGGGCGGCACGCTCGCGCAGCTTGGGCCACAGCAGATGGTCCTCGCCATCGTGGTGCTCGCCCAGGGCGCCGAGGACCAGGTCGAGGTGGTCGGCGAGCACGGCAGTGCGCCGCCGGTCGCCCGGGGTGGCGGCTTCGACCAGGTCGGCCAGGAGCGGTATCTCGCGGCGGAAGACACGGTGCAGGACGACCATCTCCTGCGGGTCCAGACGCTCGTTGGCCACGAGCGGGCCGGCGGTGGTGGGCATCGGGGTCCACTTCTGTGAGGGAACGGTGATCGCTTGGGAGAACCCGCAGCTTAGTGGCCCTGGCTCTGCCGTCGGCGATCAGGGTGAGCCGCTCACCCGCCATCGCGGCCCGGACCGACCTACCCACACCCTCGCTCGCTCGACTACCCGCTTGCTTCAGCCGACAACGAGCTGGAGGGTCGAGAGCACGGTCGGGGAAACGCACCGGGGTGACCGACTCGGGGGTGGGCGGGACCGGACGGCGCCGACGGTGGCGGCGGCGCTCGGTCTGGGGTGCCGTCATGCCCCAGGCTCTGCCCACCACGCCAACGGCGCCGAACCCCGCAGTCACCCGAACGGTCCAGCAAGGGCGACCCGGGCACGGTCCGGATCGTCCACGTCCACTCGATCCACCGTCCGCCCCGCGAGCCCGAGGCCGCCCGCCACCACCACGGCACCCTGCCCGCTGAGCCACCGGACGACCGGCCGTGGTGATCACCAGCGCCCGCCACACGGGAGAATGAGCCGGGTGACCAGCACCCAGCCCCTGCCTCGCGGCATCAGCGCCCTGATCCCCGAAGCCCGCGCCAGGGCCACGCCCGGCGAGAAGGCCGCCGCCCAGCTCCTCCACCTGCGCGAGGCGACCGTCCCGGTACCGGTCCTCGCCGCGGCCGCCGAGCTGATCGCCCCGCAGTTCGATGACCCCGACCCGGCCACCCGCGAAGCCGCCGCCCGCGTCCACGCCCGCCTGCTCGCCGCCATCGAGGACGCCCCGCCCGGCCAGTAGTCGTCCGTCCCAGCCCGCTCGTCAAGCCCTCCCGGCAAGCGAAACGGGGTGAGACAGTCCTGGCGCCGTAAGGCACGAGTCCAGTCGACACGCACAGGCCGGACCTGGTGACGTGCCCCATGTGACTCACCGCTCTCTGAGGCTCCAACAGGGCCACGCGGCGCCAGCTTGGCTGGCTGGCTGGCGCGGCAGTCGCACTTTCCAGCCCGACTGGGCGCCGCTCAGCCCGATCAGGTCGCCGACGTCGTTGCGCCCCGCCCCGTACGTGCGTCGCGACGAAGCCGCTGCCGTCCGGCCAGGCGCCGTCGTAGAACCGGCCGCCGCCGTTGCCGTTGATCGCAATCATCCCGACGTCCAGGCCGTCACCGATCCACCCGTATCCCGTCGATCAGCTGCCGACGCGTCCACGTCCGCGGCTTCCCAGGCTTCTTCCCCACCGGCAGCAACGGCTCAGTCGTGTCCCCTGCCGGTCCGTCAAGTCCGCTCGCGCCACGCCGTGATCATCGCAACTCAAGATCTACTTTCGCAAAGACCCGACGAGCTCGGCTCCTGACGTCAGTGATCGCAAACCCGGTGAACGCATGCGGTCACAGCACTAGCCTGGCGCGGTGACGAGTCGAAATCGAACCTCCCGTACCGGCGCGGCTGCCCTCGTGGCTGCCGGCCTCGTGTTCCTCACCGCCTGCGGCGGCGGTGGCAGCAGTAGTGACAGCAGGACGAAACAGGTCGGCTGGTACCGCACGGTCGATAACCTGTGCGCGGTGGTGGGCGATCCTGGCCTGCCGGGGCAGCTGAGGAGCTCCATACCGGTGACGAGCGAGGGGATCGCGAGCGACCCGTCCAAGACGCTCAGCTGCGGCTACGACGGCGGTCCGGCAACGGAGGACTGGCGGGTGGACATCGATGCGACGGTCTTCGAGGCGGCCCGCGGCTGCCACTGGCTGGAGGTCGAGGCGGACATCGCCAAGTCCCCGCTCGGCGGACCCAAGCCGACCGAGACGCGGAGGTTCGAGATGACCGACGGCGGGGGGCTCGGCCAAGAGGGCTACCAGGTGTCGGTCCGACACCCGCTCACCGACACCATCCCCGGGCCGGTCGACCAACTGAGCTTCAAGTCGGCCATCTGCGACGGGAATCTGCGCCTGACGGTCGACGTCGACTACAGCGCGGGCTCGGGGATGTCCGCGGACTACCCGGGCGCGCTCGACAAGGCGGAGGAGGCGTCGCGGAAGAAGACCGCCGAACTGCTCAAGCGGGCGCGGGAGAAGCTGTACGAGCGTGCGATGAGCCCGCAGCCGAGCACTTCGTGACAGGCAGGCACCCTGAACGCGGGGCGCGCCGCCCGCTTGTCCGGCGGTGAGGACAACCGGGGAGCGGACGGGCGTTGCCGTCGCAGGCCAGGTGAACCTTCGTACTCAGGCCGCCCCGCGAGCGTCCGAGCGCGTGGTCGGCCGGCTCTCCTCGGCCGGTGTCCCTTCGCGGGCACCGGCGGCGTGCTGGTGGGCCGGCGCCGCCGAGCGCGAGCGCGCCGCGCTCACCGCCCGGCAGACGGTGGAGTCCACCCGAGACGGTCCAGCCGATGTCGTCGCCCGCGTCCGCTGCGGCGCGAACAGCGGCGAAGACCTTCGCCCGGGTACCGTCGACCACCCAGTGCAGGAGCCGCTTGTCGGCGGTCCCGAACGGAGCCGAGCCCGTCGGGCGGATCCCGCCGGGGCGAGCACGTGCGGTACTTCCACGCGATCGTCTCCGGAGTGCGGCGGTGGTTCGCCCGTCGCCGCCCGCGGACCGGATCGGGCGGCATCAAGGGCTCGATCCGGCCCCACATCGCCTCACTGATCACCAATCGGACAGGCACATCCGATCAACAGCTCAGCCCATCGAAGAGTCACGTTCTAGCCGGCGAGCAGGACGGCCGGCAGCGGGGCCTCCAGCACCAGGGCCCGGGAGAGCGTCAGTCCGAAGTACCGCTCCAACACCCCCAGGGTGGTCCGGTGCACCTCGCGGTCCGCCCGCTCCTCGTCCGGCAGGCCTTCTGCGCTCAGCAACTCCTTGACCGGACCGGCGACATCGGGGTCTCCGACGACCTGGCCGTTGCCCCAGGAGTCGTCCAGGTGCAGATTGAACGAGCAGATCGTCCGGCCGTCCCGGTGGTAGTGGAAGGTCGGCGGCACCGGCTTGCCGTTCTCCTCCTCGTACTCCACCAGGAAGACCTCGGCCCCGCCCTCGGAGATCGCCGGATCGTCCCGGAATTCCCCGAACCAGCCCCCGTACGCCACCGCGAAGGTCCACCCGCCGCTCACCCCCAGCCGCAGCCCGATCCCGTCCAAGGCGTCCCCGCACTCCGAATCCAACGCCTCGAGCAGCCCGTCCCCGGTGAGCTCCCCGACCGGCTCCACCGTCCGCTGCGACCACTGGGCCGAGGCCGCGATCCGCGCCGCCAGCGCCTCGATCCCGAGGCCCCGGGCCAGCGTCACGCTGTAGCCGCCGAAGGCGATGCTCTGCGGCTCCGCGAGCCAGGCGATTCCGTCCGTCATGCAGGTCATCCTGCCGCTCCACACCGACACACCCCCGCCCGGGGCTGCCGGACTGTTCCGGGCCGGCCGCCCACCCGGCCCGATCAAGGAGACAGCCCTCAAGAAGTCGGCGGGGCCGCCGGGGCGGCGCGGATGGCCCCCCGAAGGCCGGTGGTGAGCGAAGGCGCGGGCGTCGGCACCACCCCGCATGCTCGTACGACTGACGACCTGCTCGGCGGCATCGGGGACGGCGAGCGCGGCGGCCCGGCTTGAACGAGAGCGAGATGGCCGCCCTGCACATCACCAGGCACTGCACCGGCGTCCTCGAAGGACTGACCGGTCGGGCCGCCGTCGGGCGGTGTTGCGAGTTCGACGGCGATCGCCGCGCCCTGTTCGGGGGTGTGCACCCCGCGGAAGCCGTTGACGCCGGTCGCGACGTAGCCGGGGCAGCCGACGTTGATCAGGATGTTCGGCGAACACGAAGGCGCCGGACACCACCGCCCTGCCGCCGCGGTGGGCGTCAACAGTTGATGTAGCGCATGCTCAGGCTGGTGAAGCGGGTGTTCGAGGGAGCGAGGAGGGTGATGGAGCGGGACTTGCCCTTTCCGCCGGCCCAGTCGCTGTCGACGTAGCCGCCGTCGGAGAGGCCGCCGTGCACGTAGGGGCAGCGGCCGTCCGCCTTGGTGTCGTGCACCGTGCCGATGACCTTGGTGTCGTAGTTGCACCACTTCCCGTTCGCGTAGCCCTCGGCGGAGCCGATGCTCCAGTTGTTGGTGCACGAGTCGGCGGTCGGTGCGGCGTGGGCGCCGGTGGCGGGGAGGAACAGGGCGGCGAGGGCCAGAGCGGCGACAGCGGCTCCGGGGACGGCGGGACGGCGCTTGGGCATGGTGGTACCTCCGCTAGGGGGTGCACGGTGGACATCCGGCCGGGGCGTCCGAAGTACGCTCGGCAACGTGGCCGACGGCCCGCCCGGGCGGCCCATCGAGCGTGACGTACCCGAACTACCTTCGTCAACTCCCCTGCCGGGCACGGTCGATGGCGTGCACCCCGGGGGCACCGGGACGGTGCGGGCGCCCCATCGGCACGCTCAGCATCACGGGCCGGGACCGGACGATCGCCCATGCGTACGAAGTGAGGCCCGGCGTTCGACGATTCGGGGCGCCGGCCCCACCCGGCGCCGGATGGGGCGAGGCAGGGACGACGCCCGGCCGGTGTCGGCGGGAGTCGGTCGTGGATCAGCTGTAGTGGGCGAACACCTGGCCCCCCTCCATTGGCTGTCCACCCCCGATGGTGGGTGAGCCCTGGTGCCACCGCGCCGAGCGCGACCTACCTACGGTTCGTCAGGTCCTGGGCCGGGCGTGCTCCGTGGCCGTCACGTCGAGGACGACGTCGATTCGGAGTCGGGCGGCGGCCCGGCCACCCCGTCGGCTTGCGCCGGGACCGAGTACGTCGTGCCGGCGTGCCGGGGCGGGCGGTGTTGTCGTGGTCCGTGGTCAAGATCGTCTGCGTCACGGGTCTGTCCCGGTGATCGGCAACGGCGTCAACGGTGCGCGGCGGCGGTGTGGACCGGCGTCCGTGCAGGTCGGCGGCAGGATGCGGCACGGTACGGCGGGCGGCGGCGCGGGTGGTTTCGGCCGTACATGTCACAGCACTGTCCTGGGGGTGGCCCGGGCGCAACGGTTCCAGCGGGAGGGCAGTCCCTGTTTTCGAAAGCCCGCTCGCACCGAGCACCGGGCACCGCCGCCCCACCTGGAGGAGAACACCGTGCGCGTCCGCAACTTCGCCTTCGCCGCCCTGGCCGTCACCGCCGCTCTCTCGCTCACCGCCTGCCAGAACGACGAGACCGACAGTGCACAGGGCGCCCCGACCGCCGCCCCGACGGCATCCACCGGCACCGCCGCCACCGGCGGTCCGGCTTCGCACGCACCGGCTTCGCACGCACCGGCCACAAGCAAGCCGGGGCAGACCGGCACGCCGCCCACCGCCGCACCGGCCGGCTCCGGCCCGGCCGAAAAGACCGCCAAGTGCCGGACCGCGGACCTGACCATCACCGCCGCGGACCGCACCATCACCGGCGACCCCGACAACACCGTCGTGGTCGAGCTGAAGAACCACAGCGGCAAGGAGTGCACGCTCTCCGGATACGCCGGCGTCGACCTGAAGACCCCCTCGGGCCCGCTGTCCGCGCAGCGCTCCGGCGAGCCCGTCGTCACGACCGCCCTGGCACCCGGCAAGTCGACCTACTTCGGCATCAGCTACCCGCCCAACAACACGGGCGGCTCCGGCCTGCGGATCACCGGCCTGGTCGTGACCCCGCCGGACGAGACCCAGCCGGTCACCCTGCCCTGGCCGGGCGCCGGCTCGCTGCCCGCCACGGACACCAACGGATCCCCGGTGAAGATCGGCCCGATGGGAAGCGCCGGCCAGGGCCAGTGACCACGGGCCCGCCCGGGCCCGGCCCACCCGGCATGCGCCGCCTGCGGCCGTAGGCGGCCGGCGCGCCCGCTCCGGTGAACTCCCGCCGCACGCGCGGACCGAGGAGCCGCTCCGGGTCGTCGAGGGCGAAGGCGTAACGCTCGCCCGGGAGGAGGCGGATCCAGTTGCGCAGGGCCTCGTGGTGCACCCCGAGCTCACGGGCCATCTGCCGGATCACCGGCTTCGGGCCGGCGGCGCGGTATGCGGCAACAGCTCGCTGTCGCAACGGGCGGGTGCTTCATCGGTGCAGCCACGGCAGAGGCTCCCTTCTCATGGCCGATCAGGCCATCTCCGGCGACCTTCCACACCTCGGGGGAAACCCACGGGCCCCATGGATGCGCGGCTCTCGCCGGGGCCACTGCGGATCACCGCTGGCCCTTGATGCCCCACAGGCTTTTCACGACCCAGCCCTTGTTCAGGAAGCTCAAGCCGTACCGGTCCGCCAGCTGGACCGCCTCGGCGCCCGTGGCGGGCTCGTCGTCCTCACCGTCGCGTGCGATCGTGCCGGCCGCCCCTGAGCCGCTGTCGCCGAAGACCCACCACATGGTGACGTAGCGGGGGTCTCTCGTGTGCTCGGCGATCGCGTTGTTCTCATGGATCCGCCCCCGGTAGGTGACATAGTCCGCGGTGCTGATTCCCAGTCCCCGGGGGGCTCCGTGGTGGCTCTGCCAGGAATACTCCCCAGGGGTGCCGAAGGCGTCCAGACTCAGCCGGTCCCGGCGGGCGATCGCCGTACTCGCCCTGACCTGGACCTGGTCGTACGGGGTGTCAACGGGCAGTTCCACAACCCTGTTGGTCGTGAACGTCTGGTGCGCCGCGATCAGGCTGCCGAAGACGGTCCAGCTACCGGCCTCGACCAGTTGGGGGGACTCGTTGATCTCCCAACGGGACAACTGTTTCCCCTGCACCATGTCGTCTCGCCACTCTGAGGTCAGGCGGTCCGTCTGACTCAACGGCGCTCTGCGGCCCATGACGTTGAACTCCGGGGCGAGCAGGTACAGGCCAACGTTGCTGCGGTTCTCAAACCTGATGGTGACCGGCAGCGCGAACGCCTTCCCGTCAGCTCTCAGCACTGGCTGTTCCAGGGTCACGTCGAGGATGGGGTCGGCCTCGGTTTCGTAAGGCTGATACAGCTGCGTGTAACCGAAGTTGGCGACAGCGACAGCGGCGGAGACGATCACCGCCGCTGCGACCCGCTTGGGTGACGGGATCACCACCGACGTCCGATAGACCGTGACAGCGGCCCATGCGGACCCAGCCGTCAGAACGCACCACAACAGCGTGTAGGCGGTGGAGTCGCCGTCCCTCAGGGTGGCGACGAGGAGCATTCCGTTGGCCACCGCTGCCGTGGCGGTGCCAAGCAACGCCACCATCCCGGAATAGGCGAAGCTGCGCCGGAACCAGTAGTCCACCACGGCAACTGCGCCCAGAAGCGTGGCAACGGCGCCGAGGAGCAGAAGCACACCGGTGAAACGGCCGGTGTATGCCAGGGCCTCACTGACATCCTCGACCCCGAAGAAACCGAGGAACAGCGCAGTTACCAGCAGAACCAGCAGAATCACCAACAGGGATGCCAGCGATCGCGCCGTTCGTTCCGGGCTGCGGACGGACCTGAGACGTGCACGGGAAGCACCACGCACCCGAAGCCGCACGGCATCGGCCCGTCGTGACCGCCTGCTGCGCCGGAGCCGGAGCGGCAGGCCGGAGACCTGGTGCGGTGGCATCGGGTAGACCCTTCGTGAAACCACGGGCGCGCCGTACCGGAGGCGGATGGGCCGTCGTGCCCTGGGACGGCGGTGCACAGGCCGGTTCTCGCGAGAGAGCCATCGGCAACCTCCGTACCGTCGGTGCAGGCCGCGGCTCGGGGCCCGGGAAGGAGTGACCGTTCGGATGAGGTACCTGCCAGAGTATCCATGACAGTCATCGGGGATCGGGACATCCTGGTGCTCTCGGCAGCGTGGCGGAAGCTTTCAAGTCCAGCGAGACGGTTGTGACGCCATGAGGTTCGCGGGGTGGGCTCCCTGCGCTCGGCGGTGTCGTTGATCCACGCTACCTTCGGGATCCCGGGTGGTCCGGGGCGGAGGCCGAAGCGTTCGCGGTGCCGTGCGCAGGCCTCGGCGGGGGTGACGCCCCCCGGAGCTACTCCCCGGGTAGTAGCGGAACCGCCTCCATCAGTACGACGACGCCGCACGGCAGTTCCGGGTTTGCTGGGCACAGCCGCGGCAGGTGGTGCGACCTCCGTCGACGCGGCCGCTCCTGTGTGGTCGGACTCTGAACGAGGGGGACATGGACAGCAGAAATCCACGCCGGGGGTGGCGACTCGGCGGACCGGTCTTCGTGGTCGGCTTCATCGCCAGCCTGGTCTTCGGGGCGGTGCTGGCCAGGGGCTCCGTGTTCCTGCCCACCGCCACAGTGGGCCAGTTGAGGGGCTACTACGACCACAGCGGTACGGCGGTTGCGGTGTCCTCGCTTCTCCAGCTGGTCGCTGCCGCTGGACTGCTCCGGTTCGGCCTCGGGGCTTCCATCGCAGTGGGTGCCGATCGCCGGGCGCGGTTCGCGATGTGGCTCGCCGCCGGGGCCTTCGCGGTGTCGAGCGCGCTGGCGCTGGCCCTGGCGGCGGTCGCGGCCCGTGCGGACGACGACACCCTTCTCGTCCTGGCCCGGCTCACGCTCGCGGCGGGCGGCCCGATCCACCTGACCGGGCTCGCCGGGCTGCTGTGGTACGTCTCGCGAAGCGCGCTCGCCCAAGGGCGCGGGCCACGGTGGCTGGTCCTCTTCGGTGTCGCCGTCGGCCCCCTGCTGCTGCTCTCCCTGGTCTCGATACCGGTGCCCGCGGTGACCCGCGCGGAGCCGCTGTGGCGGTTGCTCGCCGCGGTGTGGATCACCGGTGTCAGTGCGGTCGGGCTCGGCCGGACCCCTCCCTGTGCTGTACCTCCCACCGGGACGGACTCGCCGGCAACCGGTTGACGTCTTGTCAGTGCGTCAGATGCCGGACGGTGCCGGAGAGTGCCGGGGCCACGGCTGGCGGTGCGCGTCGTTCGCGGAACCGCGGCCGGAGCCGGCTCCGGAGATTGCCATCAAGTCGCGGCGGTGGCGCTCACGGCGCAGCACATGCTGGAGCGCGGTGGGTGGTGCGGGTGCGGTGCTGGGCGAGGGCGGCGTGCAGCATCGCACCGACCTGTCACGTCTCGGCGTGCGCGACGGGTTCCCCACCCGACCGCGGCCCGATTTCCTTGATCCGACCAGGGCCGCCAGGTTCGCCAGTTCGTTGCGCCGCCCGGTGACCAGCCGATCGGTCCGCTCCTGGTCGTGCATGGCGTCGACCGTCATCGTCACGTGCACCCCGTCATCGGTCGGCGTGAGCTCGGCCTCGGTCAGGAACTCGTACGGGGTCACCCCGGGGACGAAGTCGGCCAGCGTGGTGTAGCCGAGCCGGCGCTGCGGCTCCACGACGGTGCAGGTCTCGCTCGACGTCGTGCTCAGCGGGAGCCCCGCGCCCTCCGTGAAGGCCACCTGCTGCGCGCCCGTCGCGGTCATCGTGTAGGTCAAAGTGCCGCCGGGGCGCAGGTCGAGGGCGTCCGCCCGGAGAACGAACCCGCCCGGCGCCTGGTCCATGCCCGGGTGCGTGCCCGGCCACCGGAACGGAATACGGGGCTGGGTCAGCCGCCGGGGGTGATCCGCCTGCCCCCGCCTTCGTCCGGTGACCGGCGAACAGGCGGCCGACGGCCGGCCCCGGGGCCGCGCTAGGTGTTCTGACCCGTGAGGTTGGGGACGCGGCTGGCGGGTGGCTTGCCTGCGAGAGCGGTGTGTCCGCGGTGGTGATTGTAGGTGTGGAGCCAGTCGGTGTAGGCGTCGCGGCGTTCCTGCTCGGTGCGGTAGGGCCTGGCGTAGGCCCATTCGTCGAGCAGGGTGCGGTT